>CBFIBN010000082.1:0-7783 GCA_965660775.1 Arenicellales bacterium
CCGGTGCGTGATGGTCTATCTACGTCAAGCGGATGATGCTACACCACTGATTTGTCAGGGGACCTGGGAGGGGAGTATCGCTGAGCAGCGTCGGGGTGATAATGGTTTTGGCTACGACCCGGTATTTTGGGTAACCCAGGAAAACCAAACGGCAGCTGAACTCGACAGTGAACTGAAAAATAGGTTGAGTCATCGTGGACAGGCTTTGACGGCGATGATAAAAAAAATTCAGTTGGACCCGAACGAATGAGATAAGCCGCTAATCAGGAATCGGTGAATGTATCTTTTTGAATTTCCACCTGCAATTGTCTTTCGGGAATATGGGAATTTTTTATTCCCGGTATCGAAAGGGCGTTCTTGCCGATCAGGAGTACGCCGCAAAACACAAACAGTAGCTTTAGCCAGGCGGGCGCAGTTGCTTTAATGCCGTAAGTTAGAACAAATATACCAAGGGCCAATAACAAAATGGCGCCAATAACGAGTTTTTGGTCCTGATATTGTAGTTTCACATCACTGACGCCGGCCGGTATCGGGATAACCATAAAGGCGTAGTTGCCTTCTTTGATCTCCACCGTGGCGCCATCTATGACCGCATTCCAGTTCTTGTGGTAGTTAATGGGTGCAAAAACCAGGCTGGGCTTGTCGCTTGTCGCTCGAAACTCAATGTTGCCCTGATACACATTCAGATTAGAAATCATACAGTTCTGGGTAAGTTGTTGTCCTTCAACCAGGGCATGGGTCACGAGCACCGGTCGATCATAGCTGCTCGCTATTTTCGCCAGCGCCTTGGGGATGCGCGAGCGTTTGGGAACAATCAGTTGATCACTCGCACAATAAACTCTTTCTAGTGGATCATTGATTGCATAAAGTGTATTGGCGTTGTTGCTGCTTACTTCACTTACGGTTTCATCCTCAACCGGAATATTTGTGACGATATACCGGGTATTGAGCAATCTGAGAATTGATGGGTTATGGCCCATCAAGAAAACCACGCCATTAAGCGTTATCGCGACGTCTCCATAGGCTTGCTGCAAAAATTTTATGTACTCGTTGCGAACAGTCGTCGCATACCCTCCGATTGTGGCTAGTTTGTAGTAGGTCAGAATATTATGGTGATAAGACGTGTTGTCCATCACTAACGCTGTTCTAAAATTTCCAGGCGTGGCTTGAATAGTTTCGATAACGTGATTGGTCGGGAAGTGATCCTTAGCATCAAGCCGGGTATTAAAATCATATGCAGCCGGAAACAGCTCGTACCCAGTGACTAGAAGCGCGATTAATCCGACACTATTGAAACAGCGCCGCCGGATTAAAAGATGCCCTGCCAAAATAAATATGGTTAAAGTAATTATTGAAGGAAGGAAAACCCAGAGATTGACGAGAGCATCATGGTTGAGTTTGGCTATCCCAATCCAGGACATTAAGATTGCAAAAGGTAGTCCCGCCCATACCAGATGGTGTTGCTTTTTATCTTCAAGAAAGTAATGCAATCCATATCCGCTGAGCACTATTGATACAAAAAGAATCAGTGTTAAAAATCGGTCAAATTCACCGGCACCGCCCAATGGGATGAGATTTATCAGCCCAACCATAATGAGGCTTTTGTTGAAAAGCGCAAAAAGAAGTAGCAGAGTAATGGTAAGGGCGATAATCAGACGGTCAGAGCGGCGAAGACCGCCACAGATTCCATACAACGTCAGATAGACGCCAATAAACCCGAAGAACGCCCGAAATTCGATATCGTTGGAGTTATAGATGTCCTGTAGGCCTGGTGCGCTTAGTACGCCGCCCAGGTAATTTGCAGACAAGAAACGGACGACCTCTAAAGGCCTTGGGAAGCAGTCCGATAAAAGCGCGAGAAAAGTGGCGAAGGAATAACCACCGTCAAAAACCTGATAACGAAACTTCTGGGCACCACGCAATCCTTCTGATATTTCATTGGCCTGCGATAGGACATCGGGGATTAGTAATGCTGCTGCGATAATGTAAAGCGCGTGTAGTGTGATCCAAGATCCGATCTTTTGAACTACACCTTTTTTTAACAATAGAAGAAATATGGCGTTAAAAATCCCAATGAAGATAAAGGTGTATAAAACGATTTGGGTATAGCCGCTGCTATAGAAAAAGACTACGCTGATGACTAGCCCCAAGGCTGTGGGCCAGTCCGGCCCATCACGTATAAATCTCAGATTCAGGAAAAAAATCAAAGGTATCCAAAGCTGAGTTGCAAGATGCTGAGGAAAAAGCAGCCATACCATCTGGTGAGTGTTGTAAGTCCAAGCGATCCCAGCAATAGCGGCAATAATCGGGCGAAACCCCAGATACACCATAAGCACGTATATAAAAACACCGGCGAGGATTAATCTGAACCACGTGCTCCAATCCAGAGCGTTAGGAACGCTCATAAAAAGTTGAAAAAAACTGCTTAAGAAGATGCCCGTGCCTTGGCCAGTGGAGGGCTGGCCCGTCAGAATATGCGGCAAGTAATCCGTATTGCTCCCGTGACGAAGCGCATCCCAGAATATCTTTTTGTAGGGGTAGTGGGCCGTTGGAGAATCTGCGAGCAGGTTGTTGTTGACAGCGCTGGACCCCAATTCTGCCTCCCAGGCTGGCTTATTAAGAATGAAATCGAACGCACTCAGATGCTTATCTTGAAATAAGACCTCGTGCAGGTAGGCGGTTGCCAACAAGGCAAAGAAGCACCCATATAAAGCATGAAGGTACTTTGGAGAGAGATTAATCGCGGGGAAATTCATTAGCTTGGGGAAGGTCGTATATCATTAGCCGTTATTAGCCCATGCCTATATAGTTTTCTCGGCAATTTTCTGAGCAATAAATAAAAGTATTCGATCGCATGCGCCACCACCACTGATTGCGCATTCCTGCAACAGCCGCAACCGGTTTGGAGAATCTGGGCAAAGTGGATCAAGAAAAAACATGAGATCGCCGCGCATAGGTCAGTATAAGCGGACTAGCCGTTGTTTGAAGATTGCATACAAAGAGGGGGTTCTCTGTTTGGCCAGATACCTTGCCTGGAGTGCTAGGTCTTGAAGTTGATGCCACCCGGGCACATAGCATCTCGGATCCGGCAGAGGTAAACGGTTTGGGGTTTGGCAAGAGTTGAGTGTACAGCCTGTGCCGCTAAGATGATTGAAACCGACAACGCAAGCATTAACAGATCGAGGTCGTTAGGCCCATGCCCCTCTTGTTGGTGGCTACAAAGAATGCGCATACGCAATTGTAGGGAGTAAACAAATGAAACAGCTGGTACTGGTCCGACACGGGCAGAGCACCTGGAATCTGCAGAACCGTTTTACTGGCTGGGTCGACGTAGACCTATCTGAACGAGGGGTTAACGAAGCGCGGGATGCTGGACGTACCCTGAAGGCACGGGGTTACCGTTTCGATCTCGCGATGACCTCTTTCCTGCAACGCTCGATCCACACCCTGGAATTGATTCTGGAAGAAATGGGCCAGATGTCCCTGCCGGTACAGACTGACTGGCGTCTGAATGAGCGCCACTATGGGGCTTTGCAGGGACTGGACAAAAAGGAAACCGCAGTTCGCCACGGCGATGAGCAGGTACTCAAGTGGCGCCGTGGGTATGCCGTGCGGCCACCTGCACTGAAGGCCAATCACCCATCACATCCGGCCAACGACCCGCGTTACAACGGTATCGATGGTCTACCTGCCACCGAATCGTTGGCAGATACGCTAGTGCGGGTGATGCAGTGGTGGCACGAGCAACTGGTGCCCCAGCTGGAATCAGATCGCAAAGTACTGGTGGTGGCCCATGGCAACAGCTTGCGAGCGATGACCAAGTTTCTCGATGATCTCAGTGAGGATGAGATCATGCTGTACAACATCCCTACTGGGCTTCCGCTGGTCTATCACTTTAACGATGACCTGAGTGTCGCAGGCCATGAGTACCTTGCTGATGCAGCGGTGCTCGAAGCGGCGGTTAGCGAAGTTAAAAGCCAGGCTTCCTCGAAAACCTGAGTCGGCATCATGGCCGCAGGTCGATCAGTCTCGGCGTAGCCGGTCGGACAGTGCGATCGGGTTGGGGTAGCGGAACACCACCACGGTTGACGAGATAACGAAAGTGATCAGCGTGGCCAGTTGTACCAAGGCACCGGCCTTGGTACTCATCACCTGTACTTGTAGTGCCACCGCCACGAGCAGTAAAGAGAATTCACTCATCTGTCCCAGCCGCACCCCAGCTTCGCCGGCCAGTATGCGACTTTCGCCAAATTTTCTGAAAAGTATCCGGTAGGTCAGTGGCTTAACCAACACCACGGCCAGTGCCAGCAACAGCGCGCCAGGCCAGACGTCACCGGCACTGCCCAGGTTAAAACCAGCGCCGAGTGCAAAAAAGAACATCACCAGGAAGAAATCGCGTAGCGGGCGCAAACTATCGGCGATGAACGGCGCAATGGGGCTGTTGGCCAGGGTAATGCCGCCGATAAAAGCGCCCACCTCGTAAGAAAGCCCGAGGCTTTGAGCCAGCTGGGCAAATCCTAGACACCAGCCCAGCGCCAGCAGAAAAACATACTCGCCGACCTTGTCAAAACGATGGAACAGAGGCCGTAGTATCACACGCTCCGCGAGCAGCCCGCCGAGGAACAGCGCTGGCAGGCCAACGAGTTGAATCGTGTTTTGTAGCCACGATGCCCCACCACCGGCCATGGTGTGAAGGTACAGCAGGGCCGCGATGGCCAGCAGGTCCTGCAGCAGCAAAATGCTGATGATGACTTCGCCGGTGTGGCGGTGGTGGAGCACCGTGGTGGGCAGCAGTTTCAGGCTGATGATGGTGCTCGACAGTGTGGTGGCAATACCGACCAGCAGGCAGTCAGGCTGGGAAAGCCCGACCGCCGCGGCAATACCATAACCCAGGAGCGCAAACACCAAAGTGCTTGCGAGCGTCACACCGATCGCTTCGCGCATCAGCTCCAGCAGTTTGCGGGGGCACATGTCTATACCCAGCAGAAACAGCAGAAAAATGATGCCCACGTGGGCGATATCCTCGATCAGATGCGGGTCATCAACAAGGCCGATGCCAGATGGGCCACACAGCACCCCCAGGGCGATATAGGCGATCAGCAGCGACTGGCGCGCATACAGGGCGACGGTGGCTAACAGGGCCGCGCCTGTGAAGATCAGGAAGACCGAAAAAAGAACTGATTCACCAATCACGGTTTGCAGGGCGCGCCACTCACCACCGGTTTAGACCGAAAAGTAATCCGGTGCTCCGCCGTCTTTCCACTTGATGTTACAGCCGACACTGGGGATTTGCTCATCCGCGATGGCACTACCCGTAAGAACCGCATCAGCGGCGTTACGCAAGTCGACTCCTGTAACCGGCTCACTGCTTTTGGGTCGACTGGCATCGAACTGGCCACGATAGACCAGGCGCATCTCGCTATCAAATAGAAAAAAATCCGGCGTGCAAGTCGCCCGGTAGGCTTTAGCCACCGACTGGTCTTCATCATACAGATAGGGAAAGGAAAAGCCATGACGGATGGCCTCTTCAGACATTTTCGCTGGGGAATCATCCGGGTAGTTATCGGCATCATTCGCACTGATGGCCACTAGCGCCAGTCCGCCAGGCGAATAGTCTTTGGCAAACTGCACCAGCGCCTCGCGGATATGGATCACATAAGGACAGTGATTACAGATAAAGGCAACCAGCAAAGCCGAGTTGCTGGTGTAATCTGACAGCGAAACCACTTTCTCCCCGACCGCGGGATTCGTGTTAGGCAGACTAAAAGTGGGAGCCGGTGAACCCAGGGGTCCCATAGTGGACGCGGTGCTGACCATAGAAAAGGCATTTAAATAGGCGGAAGTTATTTAAATTTTAGCATGTGCCGGCTTGACCTGATGCTGGCCTAAAACCCAGGCTTAGCCGATTGTCGCTACAATAATCGATCGATCTTAAAACCCGCGGTGTAAGTTTTGCCTATAAAGAAAACACTGACCCATGTTAACGAGCGCGGCGAAGCCCATATGGTGGACGTGGGGGAGAAAGAGGTAACCGCTCGTCGCGCTGTCGCCCGGGGCAGCATCTGTATGGAGCGCGCCACGTTGACTCTGATTACCGAGGGCGGGCATCCTAAGGGAGACGTGCTTGCGGTAGCTCGCGTCGCCGCAATTATGGCAACCAAGCGCACCTCCGAGATTATCCCGCTGTGTCACCCGCTTTTTTTAACGGGGGTGGATGTGATCTTCGAGATAGACAGTAATGCCCAGTGCGTGCACTGCACGGTCACCACCGAGACTCGCGAGCGCACGGGCGTCGAGATGGAAGCCTTGACCGGTGTCAGCGC
Source organism: Arenicellales bacterium (assembly GCA_965660775.1). GTDB lineage: Bacteria > Pseudomonadota > Gammaproteobacteria > Arenicellales > UBA868 > UBA868. The sequence goes on from CBFIBN010000082.1 coordinate 6,324, forward strand.
TGGGTTACTTACAGTGTACGACATGTGCAAGGCGGTGGATCGGGGCATGAGTATCACCGACGTGCAGTTGCTGGAAAAATCCGGTGGCCGCTCCGGCGACTGGAAGCGAAAGATATGAACCCACCGAACCGAGTGACACGCCAACCCAGCTGCGACGACCCAACCGATCCGGCCCTGCTCTCAGTGGACGGCGCACTTAAGCGAATCGCCGAGACGGTTAGCCCTATCAGTGACGTCGAGGTCGTCGCGCTGCGCCAGGGGCTCGACCGGATTCTGGCTGCCGATGTGCACTCTCCGATCGAGGTACCTAACCATACCAACTCGGCTATGGACGGCTATGCGCTGCGTTTTGCAGATTTAGCCAAGACACCGCTGCAGATGATTGGTACGGCATGGGCGGGCAGGGCTTTCAACGGCTCGGTTGGCCCAGGTGAAAGCGTTCGCATCATGACCGGTGCGGTGTTACCCGACGGCGCCGACACAGTGGTCATGCAGGAGCATGTCGAGCGCGACGGCGATGTGATCCGGGTGGCGGGTAGTCAGCGTGAAGGACAACACGTACGTCACGCCGGGGAAGACCTGGCACGCGGCGGCACCGCGCTTCGTGCCGGGCGCCGGCTGCTGGCAGCGGATATCGGCATGGTGGCATCGCTGGGCGTCGGTGAACTTCCAGTATTGCGCCGCCCGCAGGTGGCTTTTTTCTCCAACGGCGATGAGTTACGTTCGATTGGCCAGCCGCTGGCGCTGGGAGAGGTCTACGACTCCAACCGTTATACCCTGCACGGCATGCTGACCCGGGCAGGCGTAACTTTCAATGACCTTGGGGTAGTGCCGGACGACCGCGAGCAGATCCAGAACACTTTTTTGCGCGCTGCCAGCATGGCCGATGTGGTCATCACCTCCGCCGGCGCCTCAGTCGGCGACGCAGATTACGTCAAAGAAGTGCTGGACGAGATCGGCGAAGTTAATTTCTGGAAAATCGCAATGAAACCGGGGCGACCGCTTTCTTTTGGGCGAATAGGCGACAGTCTTTTTTTTGGCCTGCCGGGTAACCCGGTTTCGGTGATGGTCACGTTCTATCAGTTCGTGTTGCCTGCGCTTAAGCGCCTGTCTGGTGAGATCGCCTGGCAGCCCCTGCGGCTTAGGGCTCGCACGATCGATCGACTGAAGAAGCGCCCCGGTCGTACCGAATTCCAACGCGCTGTCCTGTCGCAGGATGAAAGCGGCGCCCTGGTAGTTTCAACCACTGGCGAACAGGGCTCGGGCATTTTGAGTTCGATGAGTCAAGCCAATTGTTTCGTCATCCTGCCCCTTGAGAGCGCCGGTGCGCAACCGGGTGACGCCGTGATTGTTGAGCCGTTTGCCGGGCTGGTGTAACCTTTTGTTGCCAAAAGCTCTATGGCTAAGTGGCCTCCTAAGGTTGCGGTTGCTGTAACAAGCTTGCCCTATGACGTGCAAAG
>CBFIBN010000083.1:0-7783 GCA_965660775.1 Arenicellales bacterium
AGAAGTATGGCCACCCTGAATTGTCAATGACGGTCAAAGGGCAGGAGTTCGCAGGTTATGACTCAAGGGCCTTGCAGGGCATGGGTCTGGGTTACGCAACCGGCAATCGTGGCGCATGTCACCTCAAGCACGATACCTTCGAGGTAGATATGGACGACCAGAGCGGCGAGGGCAAGGCTGAACCTTGCAAGTCTTCCCAAGACTGGACAGCCGCAGTGGATTCAAGCGGTCTTTGCATGTTTACGATGGGCGCCTGGGGTGCGCCGGAATTTGCGGCACAACTTGACGCAGGTTGTGAGGGGGAATGGACGGCGGAGCGTTTGCTCGAATCAGGTGAGCGCATCTGGAATTTGGAGCGAATGTTCAATTTGGCTGCCGGCCTGACCTGCGCTGATGACACGCTGCCGGAACGGCTGCTCAATGATCCCGCGCCCAGCGGGACGGCTAAAGGCAGAGTCAATGAACTAGACAAGATGCTACCCGAGTATTACAGCCTCAGGGGTTGGAGCGAGCAGGGCGAGCCGACGCCCCAAACGCTAACACGCCTTGGGTTGGGTTAACCTGAATATGCAGGTAAAAGTGCGGGTAACCGGACAGCTCATTGATTATTTTTCAGGCGCCCATGTCAGTCTTGCCGAAGGTGCCAGTGTCGAGCAGGCGCTCGTCGCTCTGGAAATCCCCGCAGCAAGTGTTGGTTTAGTGTCAGTCAACGGCGAGGCTGTTCCCCGAGCAAAACGTCCTCACCATAGCCTTGTCGATGGAGATCAAATGGTTGTGATGGCGCCCTTGACGGGTGGCTGAACTTCTTCCGGGTTGGCCGCAGTTCGGGCTGTTTTTCGCTGCGGCATTGATCCTGGCTGTCACGCCGGGGCCTGGGGTTTTTTATATACTCGCAACGAGCATAGCTCAGGGGCCAAGGGCTGGCGTTGTGTCAGCCTTCGGAATTGCTGCTGGCACTTTAGTGCACGTTCTACTCGCGGTATTGGGCCTGTCTTTTCTTATCGCGTCTTCGGGCCTGGCGTTTTACACTGTTAAGTACTTGGGCGCGGTCTACCTGGTTTATCTGGGCATCCAAACACTGTGTGGACGCGAAACTTCTGGCGATCAATCAAAAGGAGTTTCACAAAAGCCACTGGCGCGAGTTTTTACCCGTGCGGCAGTGATTAATATCCTAAACCCAAAAGTGGGTCTGTTTTTTGTCGCCTTACTGCCCCAGTTTGTCGATCCGGCTCGAGGTGCGCCGGCCCTGCAGTTCCTGGTACTCGGGATACTGCTTGCGAGCCTCGCTTTTGTGACCGATACATTGTACGCGCTGGCAGCCGCTAAGGTGGGTGATCGCTTGGGTAACCCGAAGTCGTCCTCCGCTTGGCGCCGATGGCTCGCTGGGATTACCTACCTGACCCTTGGCGTGCTAAGCGCGCTTACGGATCGTCCGGAACGAGTTTTGAACGGACCCTGAAGGGTGCCGCAACTGATGGCGTGTTGTATCAGCTCCGTGGGCAGTCAATATCGGGGGCGCTTTCATACCAGAACCGACCAGCGAGGGCGCCACGCCATACCCACGCGGCGAGTAAGGGGTGCCGTGTGGTTTGCATGGCATGGATAGCCCTCGGGGGATGGTGAATCAGGTCGCCGGCCGATACCTCGAAAGAGGTTTCGTCGACCTGCCATTTTGCCTTGCCACTCAGAATGAAATAAAACTCCTCGGCATCGTGGGCATGCCCTGGGTAGGAGATTTGCGGTTGCTGCAGTAACAGGCCGATCCGTAACGAATCAGAAGTGACCGGTGGCTGTTCCGTTACCAGAGTCGTATAGCCGTAACCTCCGGCAAAAAACTCTGGCACACCACGGCTGGCTTCGTGCCAGGACGCGTTTTGGGCAGCAGTCGCGATCGCGTGGGCAAAACTCCCATCCGGTTGGACGGTGGAAAGAGCTTGCGCAAGGCACTGGTGGGTTGTTGAACACGCGGTTGGCGCGACCTCATGTCCGCGAGCCGGCACTGCCTCGATCTGCCTGGCCAGTTCCTGAAACGCGATTGACGAATCTTGGGCCGAAAGCTCGCCGAGTCCGGCCAGCAGATCGGTAAGATCGCCAGAGTTTGACTGGTGATTCATGGATAGTTTGGCGCCCTACAGTAGCGTTAAAAAGACGGCCTTTTGAAAATGGAGCCAATAGGTTACTCTAAAGCGTGAATTTAACTCAATAAGGATTTTTGGGCGGCGATGGAAAGACCAGCACAAGGCGCGCGAAAGATCGCGCGGTTGGAACAGTATGATTTGGCCTCACGGCAGTTGAAGGAGGAGGGGCGTGGCTGAGTTGTTGATGCAGATGAAGAATCTCGTAATAGAGGCTGATATTGATGGTCATTGGAAGAGTATTGTTAACGGCCTTAATCTCGATCTTCATAAAGGTGAAATTGTCGGCTTAATTGGTGAGTCGGGAGCGGGTAAGTCTACGTTGGGGCTTGCTGCCATGGGCTATACCAAACCAGGGTGTCGCATCGCCTCTGGATCGATTCGGCTCAATCAGGAAGAACTGGTTGGGGCACCACATTCCCGGTTGCGCGAGATTCGCGGAAACCAAGTGTCTTATGTCGCTCAGAGCGCAGCCGCTGCTTTCAATCCAGCCCACCGATTGATCGATCAGTTTACCGAGTCCCCAGTGCAACACGGCAAGATGCGACCGGATGAAGCGGCCAAGCGTGGCAGGGAACTGTATCGCCAGCTCGACCTACCAGACCCGGACCAAATTGGAGAACGATTTCCTCACCAGGTATCTGGCGGTCAATTGCAACGAGCGATGACTGCAATGGCTATGGGATGTGAGCCACAGCTTATTGTTTTTGATGAACCCACGACCGCGCTGGATGTGACTACCCAGATCGAGGTTCTCTCGGCCATCAAAGAGGCAGTGCGAGCCCGGGGCGTAGCGGCGATCTATATTACCCACGATCTTGCGGTTGTCGCACAGTTGGCGGATCACATCATGGTACTGCGTTACGGCGATCTTGTTGAGGAGGGTAACGCAAGGGAGTTGTTGCGCGACCCCAAACAGGAATATACCAAGCGCTTGTTGGAGGTGCGCTCTTTGCGTGAGCAAAAAGAAGGAGAAACTGGCCAGAACCTGATACTGGAAGTGACCTCAGTTACAGCCCGGTATCCACAGGCTGACGAGGAAGTATTGAAAGATGTCTCTATCAAAGTCCCTCAGGGGAAGACAGTCGCGGTGGTAGGTGAGTCCGGGAGTGGCAAGAGTACGCTGGCACGAGTTATCACGGGTTTGTTGCCGGCACGTCAGGGCTCCGTGATTTTCCAGGGCAGTCGGTTGCCGCCAGTACTGGGAATTCGTTCTAAGGATCAATTGCGGGCGATTCAGATGATCTATCAGATGCCTGACGTTGCGTTGAACCCGCGGCAGAAGGTTTCCGAGGTCATTGGCCGGCCTCTGGAGTTCTACCTTGGCCTTGCGGAAGAAGAAAAACGCGCGCGGGTTGCCCAACTGTTGCTGCAGATCGAGCTACCACAGGACTATGTCGATCGGTATCCAGGACAATTGTCGGGAGGAGAGAAGCAACGAGTGTGTATCGCACGGGCATTGGCTGCAAACCCGGATTTAATCATCTGCGACGAAGTCACTTCGGCCCTTGATCAGTTGGTGGCCGAAGGCATCCTGGAACTCCTGCAAAATCTTCAAAATGAGCTTGGCGTCTCTTATCTGTTTATTACCCACGATCTTGCGACGGTCAGGGCGATCGCCGATCACATCGTGGTGATGTACCAAGGACAGATTGTCGAGCAGGGGCTTAAAGAGGAGATTCTGACCCCACCACATGCACCCTACACCGAATTATTGTTGTCCTCGGTGCCTGAAATGGACCCGGACTGGTTGGATATTTTGGTTGAACGTCGTCGCCGCGGGGAACTTCCGACCAGTGCGTCCCTGGCATGATACCCGGTTTTATCTCGACAAAGCGGCAGCCCTGGCGAGCTTGCCCGCGTCTTTAGGGTCGAAGGCCATCAAAGGGGGTCGGGGCCTAGGATGCTTCCGCCTCCAGCGCGGCAACCTGGCGTTTGACGCGCTGTACCATAGCGTAGACGCCGACATGTCGGCTTGGGCTTAGATGATCGAAAAGTCCGAGTGTTTCAAAACCAGTGTCCGCATCGAAATCCGCGATCTGTTCGGCGGTCTTACCGTGAAACATCGCCAATAGAATCGCCACCACCCCTTTAACCGTAGAGGTGTCGCAATCCCCCCGAAATGTATAGTGACCTTGGGGATCACGCAGAGCCTGAATAAAAACGGTACTCATGCATTCGGGGACAAGATATGCATCCACCCTATCGACATCCGGAAACTTCGGCAATTGTTCGCCAAGTTCGGTTATAAAATGATAACGGGCATCCCAGTCATTCAGGAAATCAAATGTTTCAATAACCCGGTCGAAATCTATGGGGAAAGGTTCCATAAAAGAAGCACGCCAGAAGGATCGAGCAGTTAAACTAAGAATCACCATTATATATCTTCAACTTGGCGGATTGTCGGGTGGAATGTTTGCGCTAATACCCCCCAAACAAGAATCGACAACGTTAACTCCGGACATTCATTACGATGACTGACCACCGTTTAGTCGCCAAGCCCTGGCAAACAGCATTTATAGTGCTGCTGGGTGGTTGCCTGATTTCATTGATTGGTTTCGGCGCTCGTTCGAGTTACGGCCTGTATCTTGGGCCAATGACCCTGGACCTTGGATGGACTCGGGAGACCTTTGCGCTTGCCATGGCGCTTCAGAATCTTTTTTGGGGGCTTTGCCTTCCGCTGGCCGGCATCCTTGCAGATCGTTATGGACCGTTGTGGGTTGTTGTAGGTGGGGCCCTCATCTATGCGCTTGGCACTTTTGGTATGACCTGGGTCGAATCCTCAGGGTCTTTATATCTGGCGGGCGGCGTTTTAGTTGGTACCGGCGTAGCCTTTACGTCTTTTTCACTTGTGACCGCTACCATGGTGCGGGTTGTTGGGGTTCAAAAGCGCTCGCTGGTTATGGGTTTGTGCACCGCTGCGGGATCTGTAGGGCAGGTGCTTTATTCGCCGATTACACAGGGAATGATATCGAATCATGGCTGGTCGTGGGCCCTGGTTGTTACTGCAGTTTCGGTCTGCCTGATCATCCCGTTTGCGTTCATGCTACCCAATGACCCTCGTGTGCGCGATGAGAACGTGGTCCATACGGGTTCAATCGGGGCGATGCGGGAGGCCTTTGCTCATCGGGGGTTCCTTTTGCTCACTGCAGGGTTTTTTGTTTGCGGATTCCATGTGGCATTCATTACGGTTCATTTGCCCGCATACGTATCAGATCTCGGCCTGGGTTCAATGGTAGGCGCGATCGCTATATCCCTTATTGGAATATTCAATATTGCTGGCTCATTGCTGTCGGGGGCCTTTGGCCAGCGCTTCAGTAAGAAATGGGGCTTAAGTGGTATTTATGCGATTCGAGCAGTGACCCTGCTGGTATTTTTAGTCGCGCCCAAATCTGCACTTACGATTTATATTTTTGCCGCGACTATGGGACTATTGTGGCTATCGACGGTTCCGCTGACAGCAGGGATTATCGCTCAGGTGTTCGGAATACGTTATATGGCGACTCTTTACGGATTTGTCTTTCTTAGCCACCAGATCGGCAGCTTTATCGGTGTTTGGATGGGTGGTTATATTCACGATCTGACCGGGTCGTACGATCTCATGTGGCAAGCAGGCATCATTTTGGGCCTTGGTGCGGCGTTGATTCACCTGCCGATAAACGAACAACCTGTCCCACGACTGCAGGCGGAATAAATTACACTGGATAGCGGTATTAGGGGCCCCTGGCATCAACTTGTTGGCAAGTTACATCCTAAGCTTTGGAAATCACTTAATTGAAGAACGACATCGGCCTAGTAACCTACAATGTTGCCAGCGGTTACAGATAGGATATGCCCGGGTATTGATTAGGCCAGCGTTTTGAAGCACATTAACGTCAGCCCAGTTTTGGAAAAACGATGATCGATTCAGCCCTGCGTATTTTGCGAACAGATGTAGCCGGCATGCCAACTGAATGGGTCGGGTTTGAAGAGGCTGCTCGTCTACACTGCCTGGAACAGATTCTCTATCCAATGGGGTCAGTGCTGTGCACGGTGCATGGCGGTATCAATGCCCGCTCTGGCCAGCAAAGCACGCTTGCAGTGCATTCAATTATCTGCACCGCCGGACGCTCGCAGGCTCACTTGAGACGCCTTCCGTCCTACACGCCACCTTTGAATAACATCACACTCTTTCGCCGTGATGCCAATCTGTGCCTGTACTGCGGGGGACATTTTCGCAGTTCTGACCTGTCGCGAGACCACGTCAAACCGGTGAGCCGCGGCGGCCGTGACAACTGGCAGAATGTGGTAACAGCTTGTAAACGCTGCAATCATCATAAGGGCAATAACAGACCCGAAGAGGTCGGTATGCAGTTGCTGGCCGTACCATTTGTACCAACCCATGCCGAATACATCTACCTTTCCGGAAAACAGATCCTGGCCGACCAGATGGAATTTCTGTTGGCTCATTTTCCGCGCAACAGTCCATTACATGAACGGGTCGGTGGGCAACACTGAATAACTGGGCCCAAGCGTTTTCAGTCAGTGGCACCGAACGTGAGTAAGCGTGGCGCTTATTTTGCACCAGCAGCCTCGGCAACCCTGGCGACCATCAGGCAATAGAGCAGTAAACAGCTAATCCGAGAAGCCGCAATGACTACACCAAAGAGTAACCAATCTGTCGGGCCACGCACTATGGCAGTCCATGCTGGCGAAGGCCCAGATCCGGTAACGGGCGCATCGGCGCCCAATATTGTGATGTCGAGCACCTTCGTGCTTGATGAACCGGCTGGTTTCTCCGCTTACGATATCCCTGAGGATGCGCCCTATGTCTACAGCCGGTGGAGCAACCCGACGGTACGCCAGTTGGAGGATAAGTTGGCCGCGCTTGAACAGGCGCCAACGTGTCGCTGTTTCGCCTCGGGAATGGCAGCGACGGCGGCAGTCTTACTGAGCGCCCTTAAATCCGGCGAGCGACTGGTCATGAGTGATGCCAATTATCCGGGGACGGCGGAATTCGCTCGAAATAATCTAGCGCGAATGGGTGTAGAGGTGGTAACTGTGAACTTCTCGGATCTCGATGCGGTTGAGCAAGCCGTTACCCAATCGACCAGTTTGCTTTGGGGGGAGACCCCGGCCAACCCAGCTATGCGGATTACCGACATTCAAGCAGTAGCCGAGGTTGCCCACCTCTCTGGCGCCCGCCTTGCGATCGACTCGACCTTTGCTACGCCTATAGCTACGCAACCCATCACGCTTGGCGCTGATTATGTCATTCACTCACTCACCAAGTATTGCTGCGGGCACGGTGACGCTATGGGCGGCGCAGTACTTGCCTCTAAGGACGATATGCGTTCGATTGAGACTGATGCTCAGATACATATGGGTGGTGTGATCAGTCCGTTTAACGCCTGGCTCATTAACCGAGGCCTGGGAACCCTGCCGCTGAGAATGCAGGCGCATCAGGCGAACGCGCTGGCAGTTGCACAGTTTTTAGAGTCGCATCCACAAGTGACCAAAGTACTCTATCCAGGACTTGCCAGTCATCCACACCATGAACTGGCCAAACGACAGATGAAGAATTTTTCCGGGATGCTTTCTTTTCAGGTGAAAGACGGGGAAGACAGGGTTTCGCGGATGATCTCCGAACTGCAGGTGATTCATTATGC
>CBFIBN010000084.1:0-7783 GCA_965660775.1 Arenicellales bacterium
AACGACGACATTGTGTTGACCCTGGGTGCAGGTGACATCGGTCGCGCTGCGCGCGAACTGCTCGGGTCAGCTCAACTCAGAGAAGGCACCCACGGGTGATAAGTGCCATGACTCGTCAGAACATGCCCGGGTTCGAAACGGTTCGTGGCGTTGTGCATGCGAATGAGCCCATGTCCCGGCACACCAGCTGGCGGGTTGGTGGGCCGGCACGCTACTTTTTTATACCTGCAGGCCGGGAAGATCTGGCAAGGTTTCTTCAGAGTTTAGAAACTGGCACGCCAATATTATGGGTGGGCCTGGGCAGTAACCTGCTGGTCCGCGACGGAGGTTTTGACGGCGCTGTGATTGCGACTCATCGGGGGCTTTCCAAGATTGAGCGTTATGGTGAGCATGAAGTCCATGCTCAGGCCGGCGTACCCTGTGCTCGTTTAGCCCGTTTTGCTAATCGTCATGGGCTTTGTGGAGTTGAGTTCATGGCGGGCATACCGGGAACCGTTGGTGGCGCTCTGGCAATGAATGCGGGTGCCTTTGGCGGCGAAACCTGGCAGTGGGTTACGCAGGTTGAATTAGTTAACCGCCGTGGGGAACTCACTCACCCCCCGGTGGAATCGTTTGCCGTGGCCTACCGCGAAGTGACTGTGCCGGATGACCATTGGTTCACCAGCGCACGTTTTACCCTGTCATGGGGTGATCCAGATGTCGGACAGGCGAGGATTCGCTCTTTACTCACCGAGCGGGGAAGTCGTCAACCAGTGCAGCGCGCGAGTGCGGGCTCAGTCTTTCGTAATCCTCCAGATGACCATGCCGCCCGACTGATCGAAGCCGCGGGCCTCAAGGGTTTGCGTCATGGCGGTGCTGTGGTGTCCTCACAGCACGCGAACTTCATCATCAACGAAGGGACTGCGAGCGCGCGGGATATCGAGACCCTGATTGAATTGATTCGTGAGCGGGTTGTGGATCGTCTGGGAGTCATGCTTGATCCAGAAGTACGTTTTTCGGGGGTGGATCGATGAGTGTCACTGAGCTCGGTTTCCCGGAACTTCCGCCTTTGCAGACGACGGATCAACCCCCCACGCCGATGCCGCTAGAGCACAGCCTCCGTCGGCGCACTGTGTTATTTGCCTTGACTCTGGTCATCGCCCTAGTGGCCGCGTTATCTGTCGACCAGATCCTGCGCTCGGGTTATTTCACCATTGAGCAGGTGCGGATCGATACTGCGTTACAACGGGTTGATCAGGGGTTGGTCGAGCGCTCAACCTGGCGAAATATCAATGGCAACTATCTGACTTCAGATCTGGGAGGCATCGAGCAGGCGCTGGAGAATCTGCCTGGGGTCTATCAGGCAGTGATCCGCCGCGTTTGGCCTCAAACGCTTGCGGTCTCAGTGACAGAGACCGGTGCTATGGCGCAATTCGTGCCTTTGGGTAAGTCGGGAACAGTACGGGACCGCGAGTTCATCAACCTGGCCCCATTAAACCAGTTACCGACAGTACCGGTGTTGCGTGCCCATCCAGCCGACCGCCAGATGCTTATCGATGTTTTCAAACAGATCTTACCCGCATTACACGCCGTCGGACTCGAGCCACTGGCGCTGTCTGTAAGCCCAGCGGGCCGCTGGGAATTGGAGTTGCAGATTGGCGTCGATACACCGGTTAACCGATTCGTACTGCTGGCGGGGCGCGGCCCAGTAAAGGAGAAAGTGATCCGGTTCGCCTCTAGTTACGCCATGGCGCTGCGCTCGCGCGGCGACATGATCGCCAAGGTGGATATGCGTTATGCCAATGGTTTCGCGGTGCGTTGGCGTGACGACTCCGCTGTTAACCAGGTCCAGTTGGCAGGCCTAACCGAGAGTGGAGATTAATCCGATCACAATGAACAGAAAACCGGTTAGTGAACTGATTGTCGGTCTCGATATCGGTACCTCGAAAGTACTTGCGGTAGTTGCTGAAGTCAGCGAAAACGATGAAATCGAGTTACTGGGCGTTGGACAGCAACCCTCACGCGGACTGCGCAAGGGTGTGGTTGCCAATATTGAATCAACCGTGCAGTCCATCCAGCAAGCCGTGGAGGAAGCAGAGTTAACTGCCGAGTGTCGGATCAGTTCTGTCTACGCCGGTATTGCCGGCGGACATATCAATAGCATGAATTCCCATGGTGTAGTTGCTATCAGGGATCGCGATGAGGTCAGCCACGGTGACATAGAGCGGGTACTGGACGCAGCGCAGGCGCAGGCGATACCCAATGACCAGCGCGTTCTGCATATCCTGCCACAGGATTTCATCATTGACGGTCAGGAAGGCATTCGCGAACCGATCGGTATGAGCGGTGTACGACTTGAGGCTAAGGTACACATCATTACCGGCGCGGTCAGCGCCGCGCAAAACATCGTCAAGTGCATCACCCGTTGCGGCTTGCAGGTGGAAGACGTAGTACTGGAACAGATTGCTTCCAGTTACGCGGTACTCGAGGAGGATGAAAAAGAACTCGGCGTGTGTATGGTGGATATTGGCGGCGGCACTACTGATATTGCTGTATTCACCGACGGCGCTATTCGCCACACCGCAGTTCTACCGATTGCCGGTGACCAAATCACCAACGATATCGCCGTAGCGTTGCGTACACCGACTCAGGCTGCAGAAGAATTGAAAAAGAAGTTCGGCAGCGCCTTGGTGCAGTTGGCCCCCGAAGGTGAAATGATCGATACCCCTAGTGTGGGTGAGCGAGCGCCTAGGAAACTGGCACGCACCACATTGGCCGATGTGATAGAGCCACGTGTTGAGGAGTTGTTCTTGCTGGTGCAGGCCGAATTGCGACGCAGCGGCTATGAGGAATTACTCGGAACAGGCATCGTGCTGACAGGCGGTAGTGCCCGGATGGCGGGTATGGCCGAACTGGCTGAGGAGATCTTTCATATGCCGGTCCGTCTCGGAGTGCCCCAGTACGTCGGCAGCTTGAGTGATGTGGTACGTAATCCTTCTTATTCCACTGCTGTCGGGCTGGTGTTGTTTGGTCATCGCCACCGAGAAGAGCGGGAATCCCGTACGGGTCGCATCTCAGCTCCGTCACCCGCCGAACTGACCAACCGGATCAAGCAATGGTTTTCAAGTCATTTCAAAAAGGATTGACGGTGGAGTACACAGCAAAAATGGATTCAGTTTCAGCTAAGCAATTTTCGGTTTGTCCAAGCGGCAAAAAATTTCATTTTCAACCTAAGTATCAGGAGAGAAGATATGTTTGAACTGATGGAAATATCGGGCCAGCAAGCGGTAATCAAGGTATTAGGCATTGGCGGCGGCGGCGGCAACGCGGTCGATCACATGCTGTCTGCCAATCTAGAGGGCGTTGAGTTCATCAATGCGAATACTGATTCACAGGCGTTGCATCGCTCTGGCGTGTCCAAGGTGATGCAACTGGGCGAGGGGCTCACCAAGGGGCTCGGCGCTGGGGCGAATCCAGATGTTGGCCGCCAGGCGGCGACTGAGGATCGCGACAAAATCGCGGCTGCATTGGATGGTACCGATATGATCTTTCTGACTGCGGGAATGGGTGGGGGAACCGGAACCGGCGCGGCACCGGTCGTGGCCCACTTGGCTCGCGAGAAAGGAATCCTGACCGTTGCGGTCGTGACACGCCCGTTTAATTTCGAAGGGAAAAAGCGCGTTGCGGCAGCCGATCAGGGAATCAAAGAATTGGGTGAACTGGTCGACTCTCTGATTGTGATTCCGAACGAGCGGATCCTGGAAGTGATGGGCGGCAAGATAACGTTGTTGGAGGCCTTCAGTAAGGCTAACGAGGTCTTGCTCAATGCGGTGCAGGGAATCTCAGAGTTGATTACCCGCCCTGGGTTAATCAACGTGGACTTTGCTGATGTCCGCACGGTGATGTCTGAAATGGGAATGGCTATGATGGGCTCGGCAACGGCGACAGGCCCGGATCGGGCAATCGAGGCGGCGCGGGGTGCGGTATGCAGTCCATTGCTGGAAGAGGTGGATATTCATGGCGCTAAGGGCCTGTTAGTCAATGTATCTGCGGGTCCCGATATGGAGTTGGCAGAGTTTGCCCAGGTGGGTGAGATTGTTAACGAATACGCCTCGGAAGATGGCACCGTGGTGATCGGGACTGTGCTAGACCCGGAAATGGAAGGCGAACTACGGGTAACGATGGTAGCAACAGGAATTCGCAACCGCACACACACTCCCCAAATCACCCTGGTTAAGGATGGAGAGGTCGAAGACGCCGTAGACACCGAGGTTGATTACGACCAGCCTACGGTTATCCGCAGGCGCCCTCGGACTGCCGGGGACCTGGAAACCAACGGTAACGCAGCTGTCGACATGGATTACCTTGATGTTCCAGCTTTTCTGCGCCGACAGGCGGATTAACTCATAAAAAACAAAAGGTTATATTATAATTTGCCACTAAATAGGAGAATTATGCAAAAAAAGGGGTAAAAATATTTCAAAACAAGTACGATTTGCTGAGTTTCTTGTGTAGAATTCATTTTACTGGGCGTGTGGGACGCTACCACCCGCTTGATGTAATTAGAAAAACCAGCAAAGAAGGGAAGGATGATCCGACAGCGAACCCTCAAGAACGTGATCGGTGCGACAGGCGTAGGTCTGCACACTGGGAAGAAAGTCTACCTGACCCTGCGTCCGGCACCCGCTGTAACGGGTATCGTCTTTCGGCGCGTTGACCTTGATCCGGTTGCAGAGATAGCGGCGAGCCTCGAACGGGTCAGTGACACCCGGCTTTCGACCACCCTTGAGCACAACGGCGTTCGGGTCTCTACCGTAGAACACCTGATGTCCGCTTTCGCCGGCTTGCACATCGACAACGCCATTGTCGAGCTTGATTCTGATGAAGTACCTATCATGGACGGCAGCGCTGCCGTTTTTGTTTTTCTGATTCAATCCGCTGGTATCGAGACACAGACAGCGGCCAAGCGTTTTATCCGAATCAAGGATCCGGTAGAAATCAGGGAAGGGGACAAGTGGGCGCGCTTTGAACCCTTTGAGGGGTTCAAGGTCAGTTTCAGTATCGATTTCAATCACCCAACTATGCGATCCTCTGGTCAGCAAGCGACGGTTGATTTGTCCGAGGTTTCTTTTGCCAAAGAGGTCAGTCGGGCACGTACATTCGGTTTTCTACAAGACGTTGAGGCCCTGCAGGAAGCGGGCCTTGCCCGCGGCGGCAGTTTGGATAACGCAATCGTCATGGACGATTACCGGGTGATCAACGACGATGGTCTGCGCTATGGTAACGAATTTGTTAAGCACAAAATTCTTGATGCGATCGGTGACCTCTACCTTTTGGGGTGCCCGTTGATCGGCGCTTTCTCAGCCCACAAGTCGGGGCATGGCCTCAATAACCGCCTTTTGCGCACATTGGCGCAGCAGCGCGCGTCCTGGGAGGCTGTCTCCTATGACAGCGCTGAGACAGATGCGGCGCCGGCATTTCTCCATCCTGCCTTTACTTGATCTTCGGCCGGGTTCCGGCTTCTAGATTCTCCTGGGGTGTTCTCGACTCTTTTCATCGGGTGAGCGCTTACGTACGTTGTGCGGCAGTCAAAGGTCGCATACAGACTGTACGGCCTGATAGATATCCGGTGAAATTCCGCTCACGGTAGTGCATTAAAGCCGTGGGCCATCCAGCCGATAGGCATGCATAGCCGACCTTGTTTAGAGTTGATTAACGCAGCGGCCTTTGGAGATTAAATAGGATGCAGACCATCAAAACTTTTGGTGTCATCGGTACGGGGATTATCGGTGCGGGCTGGGCCGCTCGTGCACTGGCCCGGGGTTTGAACGTATTGGCTTTCGACCCAGGCGTGGATGCACAAGACCACTTACGCGACAACCTGGCCCGGGTCTGGCCGGTGTTGGAGCGTACCGGTCTTTTTCCTGGCGCATCGGTAGACCGGCTAAGATTCTGCGATTCCCTGGAAGAGGTAGCTCTTGGGGCGCAGTTCATTCAAGAAAGCGCCCCAGAACGGATAGAGCTTAAAACCACCCTACATGCCCAGATCGATGCCGCGGCCCCGGCAGATGTACTGATTGCCTCCAGCACCTCGGGTCTGCTGCCAAGTGAGTTTCAGTCGCAGTGTGCTCATCCGGGTCGGGTGATGGTTGGACATCCTTTCAACCCGGTTTATTTGTTGCCGTTGGTTGAAGTGCTGGGTGGTGAGCAGACTGACGCCGACAATATCGAACGCGCAGTAGCGGTGTACCGGGATCTGGGTATGTATCCACTGAAAGTACGCTCCGAGGTGCCGGGGTTTTTGTCTGATCGACTCCAAGAAGCATTATGGCGGGAAATCTTGCACCTGGTTAACGATGATGTCGCGACGCCGGAAGAGCTCGATGCAGCCATTTGTTATGGCCCCGGCCTGCGCTGGGCGCTATGGGGAGCCTGCCAGATTTTTCATGTGGCAGCCCAACCGGGCGGCATGGGCCAGTTTCTCAAGCACTTTGACCCTTCTCTTTTTCCCTGGACCCATTTGGAGCCACCGAAGATTACTGGGGAACTCGTCGACAAGATGCACTCGGGCTGTGAGCGTCTGGCCGGTGATGCACCTATTGACGAATTAGAGCGGGTGCGTGACGATGCGTTGATTGGGATTCTGGAGGCACTACAGCAACGCAACCTGGGTGCCGGGGCAGTGCTTAACCAACACCAGAAGCGTATTCACGAGTCCGCCGACAGCGATAGACACTGAGCGCTGCGTCGGCCGCAGCACCAGGAGAGCCCTGATGGAATTTTCTCTGAGCGATGAACAGCGGATGCTGGTCGACAGTGCTCGTGCTTTTACTGAAAAGGAATTGTATCCCTATGAGGATGAGGTGGAAGCCAGTGATGAAGTTCGCCCGGAGCTTGTGCACCAGATTCGAGAGCGTGCCATTGCCCAGGGATTTTATGCTGCCAATATGCCCGAGGATCTAGGCGGTGGCGGACTGGACAGCGTTTCCCTATCGTTGGTAGAGCGTGAACTGGGGCGGGCTAATTTTGCCCTGCAGTATCTGGTTGGACGGCCCAGCAATATTCTGCAGGCTTGCGTCGGTGAGCAACGTGAGCGTTACCTGCTGCCGTGCATTCGTGGCGAGAAGACGGACTGTCTGGCAATGACCGAGCCCGGCGCCGGGTCTGATCTTCGCTCAATGCAATGTCGTGCGAAGCGTGACGGGAACAGTTATATCATCAACGGCACCAAGCATTTTATCAGTCATGCTGACTTGGCAGACTTTGTCATCCTGTTTGCTGCGACCGGCGAAGAAGAATCCAGTCGTGGTCCACGAAAATTGATCAGTGCTTTTCTGGTAGACAAAGGTACCCCCGGTTTCACAGTGCGACCGGGTTATCACAGTGTTTCTCATCGGGGATACCATAACTGTATCCTCGAGTTTGAGAATTGCCGAATCCCTGCTGAGCAGATGTTGGGCGCAGAACATCAGGGTTTTAACGTGGCCAACGATTGGCTCGGAACCACGCGGTTACAGGTGGCGGCGATGTGTCTGGGTCGGGCCTATCGGGCGCTGGAGCATGCTACCGACTGGGCGGCCGAACGCCAGCAGTTCGGCCAGTACATTGGCCGGTTCCAGGGGGTTGGGTTCAAACTCGCTGAGATGAAAATGCGCCTGGAGGCCTCGGAGTTACTCACTCTGCAAGCGGCGTGGAAGGCTGATCAGGGTATTGCTACCGATACCGACTACGCGATGGCTAAGTTATATACCACGGAGATGCTCGCGTTTGTTGCTGATGAGGCCATTCAAATTCACGGTGGCAT
>CBFIBN010000085.1:0-7724 GCA_965660775.1 Arenicellales bacterium
GGAGTGCAGTACACGTTATCGACCGCAAACAAGGCGCCGGCCTCATGCGCCAACGCTGCCAACGCTGCCAAGTCGCCGATATCGCACAGTGGGTTGGAGGGGGTTTCGACAAAAACCAGGCGGGTGTCCGGGATGATTGCCTTGCGCCAGGCTGCCAGATCAGTCAGTGGAACAAAATCCGCGATAATCCCAAAACGGCTGAGAATCTTGGTAAACAACGACACAGTTGAACCGAAGACGCTGGTCGAAATTGCGACTCGATCTCCAACCTTAAGCAAAGCAAGCGCAAGACAGAGGATCGCTGACATGCCGGATGCACTGGCCACGCAATACGCCGCCCCTTCCAGGGCCGCAAGCCGGTGCTCAAAAGCCCGCACCGTCGGATTGGTAAAACGCGAATAGACATTGCCCGGCGTCTTTTGGGCAAACTTCGCTGCTGCATCGGCAGCGCTATCAAAAATAAAACTTGACGTCGCAAAGATCGGGTCGCTGTGCTCGCACTCAGCGGTGCGCTGCTGACCCGCGCGGATCGCATCGGTTTGAAGATTCCGGGGAACTGTTGATACTGTCACTGTCGTGCCTCCTTGACCCTACCCGGCACGCCAGTCACAAAAAAACCCGCTGCAGGTTGGACCAGAGCGGGGTTTACTTACACCTCGCTTTAGCCGTATTTATAAAGCGCCCGCAAGCTGATGTTCAAATCGGCGCTTAAACTCATAGTAACCCGAAGCTTTCTCGCCTGTCAAAGCGTTGGCACAGACACACGGTATGGTCGACAGTCCGGTGAGATTACCCCCCGGTAGCTTTGACCGGTATGCTCACACCTTGATCGAACTGGCTCGGAGCCCTTAGCTTTAGAATATTATCCAGTGCGGTTCTCAGTCGTCGCGATGGTCAACCACAAACAAAGTGGTTGCGCCGCTCAGTCCCCGATCAGGTCCGGCAGGCTCTCAAGGCTTTTGAGTTCGGCTGCGCCCTGAACCCCCAGACGCTCGGGCTGCTGACCAAAACGGTTCACCCAAACCACTTGAAAGCCGAACGCTGCCGCGCCAACTGCATCCCAGGCATTTGACGACTGGAACGCGATCTGGGCCGGCTCCAGCTGCAATTCATCCACAGCCATCTGGTATACACGCGGGTCGGGCTTGTAGATCTGGATTGGGTCTACCGAGATTACCGCACTGAACCGATCGACGAGTTCGGCGTTTTCAACAGCCGCTGCCAGCATCGCGGGTGAGCCATTGGAGAGAATGGCGCACCGGATTCCACGCTGGCACAACGCCTTGAGTGCTAAGGGCACCTCCGGATAGCATGACAGCTCCAGGTAGGCCTGCATTAGATCTTCACGTAATGAACTATCGTTGACCTGGTGTGTCTCGAGGGCGAAATCGAGAGCGTCGCCGGTTACCTGCCAGAACTCCACGTAGCGACCCATCAGAGTGCGCAACCAGGTGTATTGAAGTTGCTTGGTACGCCAAAGAGTTGAAACGGCTGTGGCATCAACCAACCGGACACTGTGTTGAGCCACCGCTGAATGCACATCGAACAGCGTGCCATAGGCATCAAAAACGCAGGCTTGGATTCCTTTTAAGGGTGTCATAAAACTGTTTTACCGCTCCGCTTTGTGTGACTTAGAAATAGGCGGAACCACGCTGCCCGGTGGAATTGAATAAGTGGCCGTCACATGTGCAACTAACTCGTCTTTTCCCTCGACAAACATTTCCACCTCACCCACGGCCAAGCGTTTGCCGAGCTTGATGATCCGGGTATAAGCCAGTAGGTCACCAGGTTCGGGTCGATGCAGAAAATTGATATTCAAATTGGTGGTGACCGTAAGTTCAACGATGCCAATACAACTGAGTACCGCAGCGTACACGCCATAGTCTGCAAGGCCCATCATCACCGGCCCGGAGATCGTCCCACCCGGGCGCAGAAATTCATTACTGTAGGGCGCTCGTACCGTAGCGGTGCCACTATCCAAAGCCTCAAGGCGAAAACCGTAGGCAAGTGCGAAAGGCAATTGGTCGCGGGTCAGAGCCTGAATCTGAGCAATAGTTGCTTGCGACATAACGGTTTACTTAAAACGCTCTTGAGGTGTAAGTTACGGGTCCGATCTGCCATGGAACTATTGCGATGACGTCAACCCAAGATTCCCAGGACGATTTACCGGTACTCGTGCAACAAAACCACTCGCCCGGTGTCCTGACCCTGACGCTAAATAGGCCAAACCAGTATAACGCCTTGTCGGAAGACATGCTGGCAGCACTCCAGAGAGCTCTCGATGAAATTGCTGGGCGAGATGATCTTAAGGTATTGATTCTTGCAGCCAATGGTAAAGCCTTTTGTGCCGGGCACGACCTCAAGCAAATGCGCGCCCAGCCGGACAAACATTACTATGAGAGCCTGTTTGCTACATGCAGTCAGATGATGCTGACGCTCACGAAAATACCGCAAATCGTAATTGCCAAAGTGCACGGCATGGCAACAGCTGCGGGCTGTCAGTTGGTTGCCAATGCCGATCTTGCGATAGCCTCACAGGATGCCCGCTTCGCGGTATCTGGTGTTAATCTGGGACTGTTCTGCTCCACCCCCAGTGTCCCGTTGAGCCGCAACGTATCACGCAAACGAGCATTTGAAATGCTGGCGACCGGAGACTTTATCGATGCGTCGACGGCAGTCGATTACGGCTTAGTGAACCGAGCCGTTCCCGCCGAGAGCCTTGATAGGGCGATCGACCAATTAGCACAAAATATTGCCGGCAAACCGGCACAAGCCCTGCGCGTTGGTAAGGCGCTGTTCTACCAGCAACTGAATCTGGGGTTAGCCGATGCATACCAGATCGCCGGTGAAACCATGGCCTGCAATATGCTGTTCGAAGATGCCGTTGAGGGCATCGATGCCTTTCTTGAAAAACGCGCCCCTGACTGGCGTTGAGACTACGCCGGTTCAGCCAGCCACCGCGGGCTTGCGATCGAGAAAACGAAACTGTAACGCCTCGGCAAGGTGCTCCTCACGCACCGTTTCTGATTCCGCCAGATCGGCTATTGTGCGAGCCACCGCGAGTATCCGATAATGCCCACGGGCAGAGAAACCCAAACACTCGGCGGCTTCCCTAAGAAAAGTCCGACTGTCTGTGGTTAGTGCAGTACAACACTCCAGTTCAGCAGAGGTCAGGCGGGCATTGACGTTTTTCGCCCGGACCTTCTGACGCTCGCGGGCGTCATGTACCCGGTTTCGGACCTGTGCACTAGTCTCAGGTTGCGTGTTTGTAAAAAACAGCTCTGCAGGCGCCAAGGCGCAGAGCCGAACCTGCAGATCGACCCGATCAATCAGCGGCCCCGACAAGCGTGCCCGATGGCGGGCAATCTGTTCTAGTGTGCAGCGACACCGGCCCGAGGGATCGCCCTCATAACCGCAAGCACAAGGATTCATCGCACTTACCCATTGAAAGCGACTGGGGTAGCGCACGGTTCGATTCGCCCGGGCGACCATGATTGCGCCCGACTCCAGAGGCTCGCGTAACTGGTCCAAGACCCGCCGGTCGAACTCCCCCAACTCATCCATAAACAACACCCCGTTATGCGCCAGGGATATCTCCCCTGGCATCGCCCGGGCGCCGCCGCCCACTAGAGCCACCGGCGAGATACTGTGGTGTGGCGCTCGAAACGGACGGGTCTGCCAGTCGTTAATATCAAACCCTGACCGCGATACCGAGTAGATGGCAGCGGTTTCCAGCGCCTCAACATCCGTCATAGGCGGCAACAGTCCTGCCAGGCGCTCTGCGAGCATCGTCTTGCCGCAGCCGGGTGGACCCACCATCATCAGCGAGTGCTGCCCAGCCGCTGCAATCTCCAACGCTCGGCGGCCCAGTTGCTGACCGCTCACCTGTTTCAGATCAGGTACTGCGGGCGCTGCGGGTAATAACGGTGGCCCTGGCTGAGGAGTCACGGAAGCCGATACTTCGCCTCTAAGATACGCCGTCAGTTGAGTCAAACTGACTGCGGGTACTACCTTGGCACTGCGAACCAGGCAAGCCTCGTCATAGTTCTCGCTTGGCAATGTGACTGGATGACCGGCAGCGCTTGCCGCGAGCACCGCTGGCAAAATTCCTGGACCCGCCCGCAGCTCCCCTCCGAGGCTCAACTCGCCCAGATATTCCACATTCTCGAGCAGGCTGTGGCCTGGCAACTGCTGCGATGCGGCCAGAACACCTAGCGCGATCGGCAGATCAAAGCGGCCGCCCTGTTTGGGAAGATCAGCAGGTGCCAGATTGACCGTGATCCGACGTGCGGGAAAATCAAACCCCGAATTAATCAGTGCGCTACGGACCCGCTCACGACTCTCGCGGACAGCGGCTTCGGGAAGACCAACGATAGTGAACGACGGTAGTCCTCCGGCAAGGTGGACTTCAACTGAAACAGGGGGTGCGTCGAGGCCGTTGCCAGCCCGGCTTTGCAATCTCGCGAGGGACATGTTGACAGCTCCTTGTCATAAGTTTCCGATCCTTGGAATTGGCCTGCCGATCAGGGGTCGGCAGTATCCTGTAACGCTTTTTCCAGCTCACTGACCCGCTGTTGCAACGATTCCAACTGCTCACGCGTTCGGGCCAGCACTTTCTCTTGAACATTGATTTCTTCACGGGTAACAAGATCCATCTTGTCAAGCGATCCCTGTACCACGCCCCGCACGTTTTTCTTCACATCCTGGAGCAGTTCGCCAGGCAGTACTTCGCCCAGAGATTCGGCAATTTTTTTCAGGGGCATTTTTTTCTCACGGTTCTACTGTACTCGCTGTAGGGCACAAGAAATCTAATGGTACCAGAGGGGGAGGAAATTTTTTGTGAAAAACGCACCGATTCGGGGCAACCCTAGTTTGGGCGCGACCTGGCGGTGCAGATTCAAACCTCATCGCTCTATTTCGACTTGATTTATTGACCCGAACATCAGTTTTTCGAGCTGGCACGCAAATTGCTTATTTGGGTTAAGGCACTCGAATTGCCGTTGGGCAACAAAGTGCAAAACTAAACCAATGCTACAGGAGAATGCTGATGAAGCTGGTCACCGCAGTGATAAAGCCATTCCGGCTCGACGATGTGCGCGATGCCCTGGCCCAGATCGGGGTCAAGGGAATGACGGTCACCGAGGTCAAAGGTTTTGGCCGACAAAAAGGCCACACCGAGCTATACCGGGGTGCTGAATATGCCGTAGATTTTTTGCCCAAGATCAAGCTCGAAGTTGCCCTTCCAGCTGATCTGGTAGATCAGGCTATCGAGGCAATCACCGGTGCCGCCCAGACCGGAAAAATAGGCGATGGCAAGATATTTGTTTACAGCCTCGACCAGGTTATCCGGCTTCGCACCGGTGAGACTGGTAACGAGGCCCTCTAACCCGACACGAACGCCAGGAGAACATCATATGAAACTTTTTCTTGTACCCAACATGGCCCGGCTGACGGTTGCCGTAGGCTTATTCCTGAATGCCAGTCAAGCATTTGCCGACGAGGCCCAACTCAGCGCAGGTGATACCGCGTGGATGCTTACTGCAACCGCTCTAGTGCTGTTTATGACCATCCCCGGTCTATCACTGTTTTACGCAGGAATGGTCCGAGCCAAGAACGTCCTATCTGTACTGATGCAGTGTTTCACCATTACCGCCCTCATGACCATTCTCTGGGCACTATATGGATATTCCATCGCTTTTGGTGGTGAGGGTGCGTACTGGGGCGGACTAGATAAACTGTTTTTGCGCGGCGTCACAGTGGATTCCCTTAGTGGGTCTATCCCGGAGACCGTCTTCATGACCTTCCAGATGACGTTTGCCATCATCACCCCGGCATTGATCGTCGGTGCGTTTGCCGAACGGATGAAGTTCTCCGCCATGCTCTGGTTCATGGGACTCTGGCTGACCCTCGTTTATGCACCTATTACGCACTGGGTCTGGGGTGATGGCGGGTGGCTGGGTAACATGGGGATACTGGACTTTGCCGGCGGTACCGTAGTCCATATCAATGCCGGAATTGCAGGGTTAGTCGCAGCCCTGGTGCTTGGCAAGCGTAAAGGGTATCCGACCTCTCCGATGCCGCCGCATAACCTGGGTTACACCATGATTGGCGCGGCCATGCTATGGGTTGGCTGGTTTGGGTTCAATGCCGGCAGCGAGTTGGCGGCGGACGGCACGGCCGGGATGGCGATGGCAGTTACCCAGATCGCCACCGCAGCCGCTGCACTGGGCTGGATGTTCTGTGAGTGGCTTTCGCACGGTAAACCCAGCGCACTTGGAATCGCTTCGGGTGCCGTTGGTGGACTGGTCGCTATCACACCAGCTTCAGGCTTCGTTGGCCCAATGGGAGCGCTGGCTATCGGCATTGCGGCCGGTGTGGGATGCTTTCTCGCAGCAACGACCCTTAAGCGAAAAATCGGATATGACGACTCGCTCGATGTGTTCGGAGTGCATGCGGTTGGCGGCATTATCGGGGCACTGCTCACCGGGGTATTTGCAGCAGAAGCACTCGGTGGCGCAGGTTTTGGCAGTGGTATCAGCAGTATTGGCGGGCAGGTTCAAACACAGGCCATCGGCATCATCGTCACCGTTGTCTATACCGGCGTAGTGAGTTTCATACTCCTCAAGGTTATCGACGGCGTGATGGGGCTTCGAGTCAATGAAGAGCAAGAAGCGGAAGGTCTCGATGTCGCCCTGCACGACGAGCGTGGTTACAACTTAAGCGCCTAGGCTCCAACCAACTCTTAACCAGAAAGGCGCCCTTAAGGGCGCCTTTCTTATTTACTCACCCAGCCTTACTCGATACTGCACGAATGATTCATCACGCAATGACCGGACCCATTGATCAAATGACTCCTCAGTCTTACGGGCCCGGATTGCCTGCTCAGCCCGCCCACGCCGGACCTCATCACCAAGATCAACCTCCCGCTTGGCAGTGACCTGGGCGATGTGCCAACCGGACCCGGTCTGAAAGACCGGGCTGACTTCGTCAATCACCAGGCGCTGCACCATTTGCCCCAATGCACCTGGCAGTTCCCTCGGGCTAACCCAGCCGAGACTCCCCCCCAGCGCCCGTGTATTGACATCCTCTGACTGCAAACGCGCCACCACGTCAAAACCCTCTCCCCCGAGTATCCGCTCGCGTATATGCTCAAGTCGACTGCGTAACTGGTCTGCGGCTAGAAGGTTACTGAAACGAAGAAGGATATGACGCACCTGGTACTGGGCGACAATGGTCTCAGACCCACCACGCTGAGCCAGCAGCTTCAGCAGATGCAAGCCATTAGGGCTACGAAAGACCTCAGATATGTCGCCCACTAAGACGCCGTCAAGCGCTCTCAGGAAAACATCGGGCAGTTGGCCCTCCTTGCGCCATCCCAGCAATCCGTCCTGAGCTGCCTCAGGGCTATCCGAATACCGTTGCGCTGCCTGCCCGAACGGCAGGCCGTCAAGAATACGCTGACGTATGTTCTGGGCCAGTTCCTGCCGGCCAACAACCTCGACCTCGGAACTGTCTGTCGGCACCTTCAAAAAGATATGTGCCAACTCAATTTCAACTGGTGTTAGTACTGACAACTCGGGATGTTGCTTCAGGTATTCATCAATTTCTATTTCAGTGACATTGACGCTACCGCTGATCTGTCGGTTGATCAGTTGACGGACCGTCAACTGCTTGCGTAGATCATCCAGATAGTCAGCAAACCGGACCCCGTGCTGTTCTATCGT
>CBFIBN010000086.1:0-7607 GCA_965660775.1 Arenicellales bacterium
TGTCGGATCCAGACCGGCGGCCGCGAATATGGCAGCCACGAGGCTAGTGGTTGTCGTTTTGCCATGGGTTCCGCCCACCGCTATACCATTTCGAAAACGCATGAGCTCGCCCAGCATCTGTGCTCGGGGCACCACGGGAATACCCAACTCACCGGCAATGACGATCTCTGGGTTATCGGTGGCGATCGCGTTGGACGCGACCACCACATCGGTGCCCCGAACATAGCCTGCATCGTGACCCAGCCAGATCTGGGCACCCTTGTCGGCCAGAGCTTGGGTATTGGCCGACGCTACCTGGTCTGAGCCTGTGACGGTGTAGCCCTGATCCAGCAGTACCGACGCAATACCGCTCATACCGGCTCCACCAATCCCGACGAAATGAATTTTCCGCACAAACTCACGCACGGGCATTCTCCAGGCATTGCTCAACCACTTTTGCGGTTGCATCAGGCTGCGCAAGACGTCGGGCGTTATTTGCCATCTGCAGCAGTTGCGACCGGTCCCGCACAAGTCGGTCAATCTGGGCAGCCATATGGGTTTCATTCATGCTTGCTGCCTCGATCACTACAGCGCCGCCACATCTGGCGAGCAACGCGGCATTGGCACGTTGGTGATCGCCGGCCGCATATGGATAAGGCAGCAGGATGGCGGGCAGGCCAGCAACACACAACTCACTAACGGTCATCGCGCCTGAGCGGGCGATGACCAGATCGGCACCGGCGTAGGCCGCGCTCATATCCTCAATAAATTCGACCACAGCGGCGTCAATCCCGTGCTCGCAATAAGCCTTGTACACCTCATCAGCCTGGCCGGCGCCACACTGGTGCACGATCTCAGGCAATGGCTCATGTGTCACCTGACTTAGCGCACCCGGCAAGACCTCATTGAGTGCGTGCGCGCCCTGACTGCCTCCCAACACCAGCAGTCGTAAACGAGCGCCTTGCCCGAGGCCTCGCTCAGCCGGTGGTGCCAGCGCGCTGATCCTCGGCCGCACTGGGTTGCCAGTCCAGAGGGCACCGCGACCCAAATGCGCGGTACCCTCAAAACCACTCAGCACCTGCCGTGAAAGCGGCGCCAACAGCCGATTGGTGAATCCACATACGGCGTTGGCTTCGTGAATAATCAGTGGCCGACGGGTCAGCCAGGCCGCAATACCGCCTGGACCGGCAGCGAAACCACCCATGCCCAGTACCAGATCCGGTACCCGCCGGCGGATCACTGCCAGCGCCTGAAACAAAGCTCGTATAAGCATCCCGGGCATAACCAATTTGCGCCGCAGTGACGTACCAATAAAGCCTTTGATATCAAGCCATTCAATTTCGATCCCCGTGGCCGGCACAACCCGAGCCTCAAGCCCGGAACGGGTACCCAGCCATACCACTCGTACACCTCGTTCGCGTAACGCGCCGGCCACTGCCAATGCCGGGTATACATGCCCACCGGTGCCACCAGCCATGATCAACACGGTAGTCAACGCGCCCCCACGCGAGGGGGCGGCAGGCTGCGATCCACGGACAGCAGTAGTCCGATAGCCAGGCAACTCATCAGCATACTGCTGCCGCCATAACTCATCAGCGGTAACGTGAGACCTTTGGTCGGCACCAAACCCAGATTGACAGCAAAATGGAACATCATCTGAAGCGCCAGGAGCAGCCCAATGCCTTGGGCCACACGAGCACCAAATAATTCGCCAGCACGGGCCGCACGATTCGCCAGTCGAAAAACTCGCCATAGAAACAGCGAATACAGACTGAGAAGCATCGCAACACCGACAAGACCCAACTCCTCGCCCACCACAGCAAGCAAAAAATCATTGCTCGCATGGGGCAGATAGAAAAGTTTTTGCACACTCGCTCCAAGACCTACGCCCAACCACTCGCCACTGCCAAGCGCAATCAACGCCTGCACGAGTTGAAAACCGGAACCATAGGGATCAGCCCATGGGTCGAGAAAGCTCATCACCCGCTCAAGGCGGTAGGGGGCGATCATGATCAACACGGTCACTGTACAAACCGCTACCGCAATAGCGCCACCGATGTAGCGCAATGGGGTGCCTGCCAGAAACATCATGCCCAGAGCTACCATCATGATCACTGCCGTGCAGCCAAGATCGGGCTCCAGCAACAACAGCACGCCCAGCGCTCCGACAACAAGAGCAGGTTCGAGAATGCTGACGCGAAACGATGTCACCGCCGAGGCATTACGGACAAAATGATCCGCCAGATACAGTACGCTCAGCACCTTTACCAGCTCCGAGGGCTGAAAACGCAGTGGCCCCAACGAGAACCAACGGGTACTGCCGTTGACTTCATGTCCCAGGCCCGGCAACAGCAGCAGTGCCAGTAGCACCGTACCGAACGCCAGCAATATCCGACTGGACTTACGCCACCAATCGAGTGGCGTACTGGCCGCAGCAAACCCAAGGCATAACCCCAGGGCAATACTAAAAAGATGTTTCAGTAAGACGGTCAGGCCGCCGGAAATACCGCCGCGAGTTCCAATCGCGGCAGAGAACACCATGATGGCACTAAAGGCAAGCAGGACCAACACTGGCAGAACAAGCAAGGGATCGAAAGGGCTGCTGGCACGCGACCCTTGCCATGGGGTGACCGCGGGGAGTATCACGAAATCATCTCCCGAGTCAGACGGCAAAAGATCTCACCACGATGTTCAAAATTATCAAACATGTCAAAACTGGCGCACCCTGGAGACAGCAGAACGACATCACCGGGTTGAGCCCAGCGCGATGCAAGAGTTATCGCATGGGCAAGATCATCGGCCAGAGTGACCGGCGCCCGATCACCAATCGCGCCAGCCAGCAATAGCCGGTCTTCGCCAATCAGTAGAACCTGACGGGCGTATAGCTGTACGGCTTCAGCCAGCGCGGTGAACTCGGCATCCTTGGACTGTCCACCAGCGATTAACACCACCGGACGCCCCATCCCAGCCAGTGCCGCAACGGTAGCACCCGGGTTGGTACTCTTGGAATCATTGACCCAGGCAATCCCGTTGCGCTCCAGCACCTGCTCGCAACGGTGCGGTAGATCCCTGAAATCAGACAACGCCTTCACGCCGGACTCATCCAGCGGGTAACCGGCTAGTTCAACTAAGGCGATGGCCGCAAGCGTATTTGCCAGGTTGTGGCGACCCGTTAGCGATAGTGTCTCAACCGGCACCAGTCGTTCGCTGCCACGGACAATCCACTCACTCCCGCCATCTAAAACAATTCCGTAATCAGAGTTGCTTTGTGGCGGATTTAGACCAAAGGTCACTGTGGCAAAGTCGCCTCGGAGATGCGCCCCGGCCAGTGCTGGATCATCCCTGCCCAGAACGAGACTGCGCGCCCCTGGAACGATCCGTAACTTTGCATCGACATAGGACTCCATTGTCCCGTATCGATCCAGGTGATCAGGCGAGATATTAAGAATAGCAGCGACGGCACTCAAGAGTGATCTTGTAGTCTCAAGTTGAAAACTCGATAACTCCAACACATATAGATCGGGCTCGGGCCCTGCCAACAGTTCCAGGGCGGGACAACCGATGTTGCCACCGACTTTGACATCAAGGCCGCGGGCCTTCAGCAACTCCCCTACCAGCGTGGTTACTGTGGTCTTGCCATTGGAGCCGGTAATGCTGATTACCGGTGCCGTGCACGCACGGGCAAAGAGTTCGATATCGCCCACAATTTCCAGACCACGCTCGGCTGCGGCTTGTAACACCGGTTGGGACAACGCAATGCCGGGACTAACAACAGCCAGATCCTCTTCTTCCAGGGAGGATAGATTGAACTCGCTACAAGACACCGGCACATCAGGCCATTCACGACCGAGTGCTGCCCGATAGGGCGGCTGTTCCCGGCTATCCTGAACAGAAACCGCTACGCCGAGCTGGGCCAAATAACAGGCACTCGAATAGCCCGACGCACCCAGTCCAAATACTGTGGCCCGTCGCCAGGGAGGTGCATTTGCTTTGATCGCCAAGGCTGTCTCCACGAATGGTTTACCTGATCTTCAGCGTTGCAAGCCCAATCAATACCAAGATCAGGCTGATAATCCAAAAACGCACGGTGACCTGAGGCTCTTTCCAGCCTTTTTGTTCAAAGTGATGATGTAATGGGGCCATGCGAAAAATTCGTCGACCCAGCAATCGGAAGGACGCTACCTGCAGTACGACCGATATCGTTTCCATGACAAAAAGGCCGCCCATGATCGCAAGCACAATCTCCTGGCGTACCACCACAGCGACCGTGCCAAGCGCAGCACCCAGAGCCAGCGCACCAATGTCCCCCATAAATACCTGCGCGGGATAGGTGTTAAACCAGAGAAACCCCAAGCCTGCGCCAACCAATGCGGCACAGAAAACCAGGGTTTCGCCCGCTCCCGGTATGAACGGAATTCCAAGATAGTCCGAAAAAATAGCGTGTCCAGTGAGATAAGCAAACACGCCCAGTCCACCAGCCACCAGGACGCTAGGTAGTATTGCCAATCCATCCAGGCCATCGGTCAGATTCACAGCATTGCTGCTTCCAGTGATTACAAACCAGGTCAGCACTACAAAACCAAAACCCAGATCCAATGCCACGTCCTTAAATAACGGTACGATCAGTGTTGTTTCGGCGGGCGACTCAGCCGTCAGATAAAGCGCCAGCGCGGCGATAAAAGCCGCGAGACTCTGCCAGAAAAACTTCTGGCGCGAACCGATACCCCGTGAATTCTTGTGCACGAGCTTCTCGTAATCATCAACCCAGCCAATGGCGCCGAAGGCGATGCAGGTCAGCAGGGTGATCCAGATAAAACGATTACCAAGATCGGCCCACAACAAAGTAGAAAGAGTCACCGCAGCAAGAATCAGCACGCCACCCATCGTCGGGGTGCCGGCTTTGTCCAAGTGCGTCTGTGGGCCATCGTCTCGGATCGGTTGGCCCGCGCCGATCCGCTCGAGGCGTCGGATCAACGCCGGGCCAGCAATAAAACTGAAGACGAGAGCCGTCAACACGCCGCAAATTGCGCGGAACGTCAGATAGCGGAATACATTAAAGAAACTGTAATCCAGCGCCAGTTGCTCAAAAAGGCTTTTCAGCACGCAATGGCCCCATCATGGGTCACACAGATAAGCGCATCCGCGACCACTTCCATCTGCGCGCTGCGTGACCCTTTCACCAAGACCGTCAGACCCGGGCTCAGCAGCTGGCAAGCGCCATCGATCAACGCTTGGGATGAATCGAAATGGCAAGCGTTCTTGCCGAATGCCTCGGCTGTCAGGCCTGCCAACATGCCGCAGGTCAGCAGATGGTCAATCCCGGCATCGCGTGCCTGGCGGCCGGCCGCAGCATGGAAATCCTCGGCCCGCGGCCCCAGTTCTGCCATATCTCCCAGGACCAGTGCAGTCCGACCAGGCCGATTCGCCAACGCACGGATGGCAGCTTTGAGCGATGCGGGATTAGCGTTGTAGGTATCATCAATCAGGCATGCGCCGCGAGCGCCCGCGCGCATCTGCAGCCTCCCCGGCTGAGCCTTGACCGATTCCAGACCGGCGCGAATTGCTGATTGGCCAGCACCGCAGGCCCAGGCAGTGCTAGCTGCGGCCAGCGCGTTCAACGCATTATGTCTGCCCAACAGGTTAAGCCGTGCCTCGAAAGATTCGTCCGGCAGATGTATTTCGATAAGCTGGGTGTCACCGTCTCCAGTCACTTCAGCTGAAATCCGGGCCCGGTTGTCGACGCCAAAGGTAATAGTCTGAAAGGCTTGGCTTCGGGCAGCCCAGTAAGCCGCAAAACGATCATCGGCGTTGATGATGACAGCAGCGCCATGGGCCATGCCGTGGAAGATCTCAGCCTTGGCTCGAGCCACACCAACAAGATTACCGAGTCCTTCCAGGTGTGCCGATGCAGCATTGGTAATCAACGATACGGTTGGTCGTGCGATTCGCGAGAGATAATCAATTTCACCTGGGTGATTCATACCAATTTCAATCACTGCGAACCGGTGTTCAGGCTGCAGGCCCAGCAAAGTCAACGGTAGGCCAATGTGGTTATTGAAACTACCTGGGCTGGCATGCACTGGGCCCAGTTGCCCCAGAATCGAGGAGATCATTTCCTTAACTGTGGTCTTGCCGTTACTCCCAGTCACGCCGATCACAGGTATATCGAATCGATTGCGCCAAAATCCAGCGAGTTGTCCTAGCGCTACGGTCGTATCCTTTACAACCAGGCCCGGCAGCCCACAAAGCGTGGGACGGGTAGAGATAATGGCTGCCGCACCAGCACTGCGCGCTTGCTCGACAAAGTCATGGCCCTTGAAATTATCACCATCGAGTGCGACAAAAAGAGCTCCCGGCTGAAGCGTTCGGCTGTCGGTCGATACCGAGCTGAAGTCAGCATCCTCGCCTGTCAGTTGCCCGTCGATAACAGTGGCGATCTCTTTCAGGCTTAACATGGCATATCTCCCAGTATGTGCTCGGCAACACTTTGGTCGTTGAAGGGAATGGTCTTGCCGGCTGCGATCTGGCTAGTCTCGTGACCCTTGCCGGCTATCAATATCAGATCTCCTGGAGTCGCGTGCCCAATGGCATACGCGATCGCCAGATGCCGATCAGGAATGGTCGCTTGGGCAGGCAGGCTCATGCCTTGACCAATGTCACAAAGAATCTGCATCGGGTCTTCGTTCCGCGGGTTGTCATTGGTCAGTACCACTCGATCAGCCAGACATGATGCACGCTCGCCCATTAATGCCCGCTTGCCGCGATCACGCTCACCGCCGCATCCGAAGACACACCACAACTGCCCGTCCGTATATGGACGCAGTGCCGTCAGCGCCTGGGACAAGGCTTCGGGCGAATGCGCATAATCCACGACTACCGTCGGCCTGGAGCCGCCTGAGCCGGGGCAGAATTCCAGGCGGCCCGGTACCGGCACCAGGTCTGTCATCACCTGACTGATATCTTGGGGCGAATAACCCAGTGCCAGCAACGTGGTTGCCACTGCCATCAGATTGGCTGCATTGAAACGCCCACGTAAAATCGATTCAAAAGCGATCTCCCCACTGGGGCTTGCGAGGTGCAGCGTGATCCCACTTCGATGAACATCTATAGCGCGGGGATATACATCGGCCTTGGCATCTTCTCCAAATGTCCAAAGTTGCGCCGAAAGCCCGGAAGCGGCAAAGCGTTCACCGAAGGGGTCTGCCACGTTGATAATCACACTTTCCAGTTCACTGCGCTGAAACAGCAGTAATTTGGTCTCGGCATAACGATCCATGCTCGCGTGATAATCAAGATGGTCGCGACTGAGATTGGTAAAAAGTGCTGCATTGAACTCGACGCCTTCGACACGGCCCTGTTTCAGCGCATGAGACGACACCTCCAGGCAGACGCTGTCAGCCCCCTGGACCGCCAGGTCGGCAAGCTGTGCCTGCAAAGTGATGGCATCGGGCGTAGTCAGGTCGGTGCTTTGCAAAGCACCGGAAAAACCCCAACCGGGCGTACCGATAAAACCGCTGCGCCGCCCCAGCGCACTGAGTGCCTGTGTCAGCAGGGATGCACAGGTCGTTTTACCATTCGTACCTGTCACACCAATGACGCACAAAGCACTGGAAGGTAGGCCAAAAAAA
>CBFIBN010000087.1:0-7555 GCA_965660775.1 Arenicellales bacterium
TGCAAAAAGTCCTGGAGTCGTCTGAGGTTAAGTATAAGTCAGCGGTTCTGGATGATCGCGGAATACGAGTTCGGTTTGAGACTACCGATGTCCAGTTACAGGCCCGAGACCTGTTGGAGTCTCGTCTTGCCAGTGGTACTACGATTGCTTTAACGCTGTTACCGGCTGCACCTGACTGGTTGTCACAGGTTGGCGCATTGCCAATGTACCTCGGCCTGGACTTGCGCGGTGGTGTGCATTTCCTATTGGAAGTCGACATGCAAAGTGCCGTGCGAAGGGCTGAAGATCGTTATGTCGCCGATCTTCGTTCAACGTTGCGTGAGGCGAAAATCCGCTACCAGAAGGTCGGTCGGGATGGCTCTGGCGGTATCACGGTGGTACTGCGTGACCCGGCGGTGCTAGCAGATGCTGTGGACGAAATCAGACAAACATTGCCCGGTTTAGTTGTTGCGGATGCAAAGGACAGCGCGGATGGTGCACTGCGTATGCGCCTGTCGGACAACGAGGTAGAGGAGTTATCCCAGTTCGCACTCGAACAGAATATTACGGCGCTGCGCAACCGGGTCGACGAACTGGGGGTTGCCGAGCCGGTGATTCAACGCCAGGGCGATCGCCGTATCGTTGTGCAGTTGCCGGGAGTTCAGGACACAGCCCGTGCCAAACGGATTCTTGGACGCACCGCGACGCTCGAGATGATGATGGTGGATGAAGAGCACAGCCTTGATGCCGCCTTGAGCGGCAAGGTGGCCCCAGGTTCCAAGATTTTCCGCTTTCGGGATGGCCAGCCTATCTTGCTCAAAAAGCGCGTGATTTACTCCGGTGAAAACATTGTGGATGCTGCCGCGAGCATCGATACCCAAAGCGGAGGGGCAATCGTCAGCATCACCCTGGATGCGATCGGTGCTCGAGTCAATCAGAAAATAACAGGCAAGAATATCGGCAAGCGCATGGCTGTGCTTTACATTGAGAGTAAGTCCACGATCAAAACCGATGTGAATGGCATGTCGATGAAAGGTGCCGACGGTCGAGTGATACGAGTCAAGCAACGCATTGAGGAAGTGATTACGGCGCCGGTAATTCGGGACCAACTCGGCAAGCGTTTCCAGATCGAAGGCCTCGATAGCGTCGATGAGGCGCGCGATCTTTCCTTGATGCTGCGAGCCGGCTCGCTCGCGGCACCTGTCGAAATTATTGAAGAGCGGACTGTGGGCCCGAGCCTGGGCCAGGCCAATATTGATCAAGGATTTCAGTCTGTGATCATTGGGTTTGCTCTGGTTCTAGTATTTATGGCGATTTACTACCGGGTTTTCGGACTTTTTGCCAACGTGGCATTAGCGCTGAATCTGGTAATGATCGTCGCTGTTCTGTCTTTACTACAGGCGACTTTAACCCTACCGGGTGTCGCTGGTATTGTGTTGACGGTAGGTATGGCAGTGGATGCCAACGTGCTCATTTTTGAGCGCATTCGCGAAGAACTTCGAAACGGCAATACACCACAGGCGAGCATTCACACCGGTTATGAGCGGGCACTTTCAACCATCGTTGATGCCAACCTCACCACATTGATTGCAGCCATTGTGCTCTTTAATTTCGGCACTGGGCCAATTAAGGGATTCGCGGTCACTCTTAGCATCGGTATTTTGACGTCGATGTTTACGGCTATCGTCCTAACAAGGGCTTTGGTTAACTTCTTTTTTGGCGGCCGGCGCCTGAAAGACCTGGCGATCTGAGACGGATATGCGTTTTTTTCAAAAAGTCACCGATTTCGATTTTCTAGGTAAGCGACGCTCAGCCCTGCTGGGTTCTTTGGTATTGCTCGCAATCAGCGCAGGCTCTTTGGGAATTCGGGGTCTGAATTTCGGAATCGATTTCACCGGTGGAACACTGGTAGAGGTCTCTTATGCCGAGGCTGTTGATCCGGTCAAGGTGCGTTCTGTATTAGCCGAGGCGGGCATTGACAGTGCGATCGTCCAGTATTTCGGCACGTCAAAAGATATTCTGGTGCGCCTGCCTGTTGTCGATGGGCAAGCCTCTGCTGAACGTAGTACTGCCGTAGTGGAAGCTTTGCGCAGCCCAATTGGTGAGGTGCTCACTGAGAGTCCCGAAGGGGGTCTTCAACAATGTCGTTCCACGGACCGCGTGTTGGTTGGCGACTGCGCCGTCCAGATGCGCAGAGTAGAGTTTGTGGGCCCCCAGGTTGGTGGTGAGCTGACCGAAAAAGGTGGCCTGGCAATGTTGTATGCGTTGATCGGCATACTGATCTATGTGGCGATACGCTTTGAGTGGCGTTTTGCCATTGGCGCTGTTGTCGCCTTGGTCCACGATGTCCTTATTACGCTAGGTGTTTTCTCGGTGCTCGCACTTGAGTTCTCGTTGCCCGTACTGGCTGCCGTATTGGCAGTCATCGGCTACTCGCTGAATGATACGATCGTTGTTTTTGATCGTGTCCGCGATAATTTCCGGAAAATGCGAAAAGGCAGCGTCGTTGCCATCATGAATACCTCAGTCAACCAGACCCTCCCGCGCACGGTCCTCACTTCGGTTACAACTCTGCTGGTGGTGCTGACATTGTTGCTGGCCGGCGGGGAAATCATCAAAGGGTTCGCATCCGCATTGTTAGTGGGGGTGATTATCGGGACCTACTCTTCAATCTTTGTGGCCAGTCCTGCGGTGCTGGTGCTGGGCATATCCCGTGAGGATATGCTTCCGGTACCGAAGGAAGGCGTTGAAGGCGACCCCTTACCCTGAGTGAGTCGCCGCTGCCGGCCTTTTTCTTATGCGTTGCCCTGCTTGCTCCAACGAGGATACCCGGGTAGTCGACTCGCGGATTAGTAATGCAGGCGCTACGGTGCGCCGCCGTCGGGAATGCCAGGGCTGCCGTCATCGTTTTACCACTTTTGAACGTTTCGAGCTTGAGCAACCTCGGGTGATTAAAAGCGATGGCCGTCGCGAGCCCTGGGACGAGGAAAAACTTCGCCGAGGCCTGTTACGAGCTCTCGAGAAGCGGCCTGTCGGGTCGGATAAAGTAGAGGAACTGATTAATGCCGTCAGTCGCCAGATGCAATTGAGCGGTGAGCCTGAAGTTCGATCCGCTTTGATAGGGCAGGCCATGATGGATCGACTGCAGCGGGCAGATGAGATCGCCTACGTGCGTTACGCGTCGGTTTATCGGAGTTTCGAGGATGTTTCCGCATTCAGTAAAGAAGTGGACCGGCTGCACCGGGAGAAGGGGGCGGCTTCGAATGTCACTCAGTTGTCACTGTTGAGTGAAAAGGTGGCTAAAGAAAAGTGATAACGCCAACCCAACTAACGGAGCGCGACCGTGATCTGATGAACCAGGCAGTCGCGCTTGCCCGCAGAGGCCTTTACACGACAAAACCGAACCCCCGGGTCGGTTGCGTGATTGTTCAAGATCACACGATCGTGGGTGAGGGCTGGCATGAAAAAGCGGGCGAAGCCCATGCCGAGGTTCATGCTCTACGCAACGCTGGCGCTCGCGCTCGAGGCGCGGAGGTGTTTGTCAGTCTTGAACCTTGTGCTCACCAGGGGCGAACTGGACCATGCGCGCAGGCGTTAATTGACGCCGGAGTTCAGCGGGTGGTTTCCGCCATGGGCGACCCCAATC
Source organism: Arenicellales bacterium (assembly GCA_965660775.1). Lineage (GTDB taxonomy): Bacteria > Pseudomonadota > Gammaproteobacteria > Arenicellales > UBA868 > UBA868. Next base: position 3,626 of record CBFIBN010000087.1, read on the forward strand.
CCAAGGTGGCGGGGCGGGGGCATCGGATGCTGAAGGAAGCGGGGATCGAGGTGATTCTCGCTGATGACGGGTTAGGCGCCCGGGAACTGAATTCCGGCTTCTGCCGACGGATGGAAGCGGGGCGGCCTTTGGTTCGACTTAAGGTCGCAGCAACGATGGATGGGCGCACGGCAGCCGGTGACGGCAGCAGTCAGTGGATTACCAGTGAGGAAGCGCGTAATGATGTGCAACATCTGCGGGCCCGAAGCTGTGCTCTGGTGAGTGGTATTGGAACTATTCGTGCTGACAATCCACGACTCAATGTGCGGCTTGACGAGCCTGTGGTGCAACCGTTGCGGGTAGTACTCGTTGGTCGTCACCCGGTAGACCCTGCGGCACGGCTATTCTCTGTCGATGGCCCGGTACTGATCGTTGGTTCCGATGAAAAGCAAATAGCCGGCGAGTTCGATCAGCGCATTGGACGGGTTTGCCTGCGAGGTCCCGACGGGCAAGTAGATCTCAACCAACTGCTGGATCTTTTGAGCGCTCGTCACTGCAATGAAGTGTTGGTCGAAGCCGGCGCTGCGGTATCCGGCGCTTTTATTGCAGGCGGGTTGGTTGATGAAGTGTGGGTCTACCAGTCACCCGATATGTTGGGCTCGGATGGTCGCGGTATGTTCGTCATGCCAGGAATTGGATCCATAGCCGATAGATTGCGCTTCGAACTTAGCGATGTTTGCCAGATCGGGCGTGACCTGCGTTTGGTCTATCGGCCCCATAGCTTGCATTGAATATGTTTACCGGGATTGTTCAAGGTGTTGCTCGCGTCTGTGCGGTGTCTAGCCACGATGGTGAGCTGGCGGTAGAGTTGGCGATCGAGGACCTGGGCGATGAAAATATTTCGATTGGAGACAGCGTATGCGTCAGTGGAGTCTGTTTAACGGTTGCTCGTCTTACAGACAACTGTTTGGCTTTTGACGTATCGCGAGAGACTCTGTCGCGGACCCATTTGGGCGAGTTATCTGAAGGGAGTCGGGTAAATCTTGAGCTTGCGATGAGTGTTGGAGATCGTTTGGGCGGACATTTCGTGAGCGGCCACGTCGACGGCTTGGGTACACTTGTCGCCAAAGAGCCCGCAGGCCGCTCTACACGAATGCGGTTTAGAATGCCCCGTGTACTCGCCCCGTTGATTGCCGAAAAAGGGTCGGTGACGGTTGATGGCGTCAGCCTGACTGTGAACCGGGTTGTTGACAGCCGCTCTGCTGTCGAGTTCGAGCTAAATTTGGTTCCCCATACCCTCACAGCGACTACCCTGGGGGAATTACAAATTGATCACTTGGTTCATATTGAGGTGGATCTTGTTGCCCGCTACCTTAAACGCCTACAGGAATGTGATATTTGAGTCAGACTGTTCTGTGATGTGCTTAACTATTACCCCACCTTTCAGAAATCTGATCAGAGTTACCCGATGAGTATCGAAAAATTGCCTGTGATGGTCAGTCCCATCGAGGATATTCTCCACGACTACCTTGAAGGTCAGATGGTGATTCTGGTCGATGATGAGGATCGCGAGAATGAAGGCGATCTGATCGTCGCGGCGGGATTCGTCACCGCGGAGCATATCAACTTTATGGCGGGACAGGGCCGTGGACTGATTTGTCTGACGCTCACTGAGGATCGCTGTCGTAATTTAAAACTACCGTTAATGGTCGATGATAATAATGCTCGTTACTCGACCAATTTCACTGTCTCAATCGAAGCCGCTTCGGGAGTAACCACCGGCATCTCGGCAGCGGACCGCGCGCATACGATCCGCACTGCGGTCAGCGAGAACGCGTCGGCTGTCGATATTGTGAGCCCAGGGCACGTCTTTCCGATTATGGCGCAGCCAGGCGGAGTATTGACCCGTGCTGGGCACACCGAGGCCGGGGTGGATCTGGCTCGACTTGCCGGACTGGAGCCCGCCAGTGTTATTTGTGAGATTTTAAATTCCGATGGCAGCATGGCCCGATTGCCGGACCTTCTTGAGTTTGGGCAGGCTCACGGGCTGAAAATCGGAACCATTGCAGACCTGATCCGTTACCGGATGCGAACAGAACCGACGGTTTGGAGGGTCTCTGAAAACCTGATCACTACCCGACACGGGGACTTTCGTGCGGTAATCTACGAAGACGGTGAACTCAGGCAGGTGCATATGGCGCTGATCCATGGTTCGATCAAATATGACGAGCCGGCGATGGTTCGCGTGAATGCCCACCGGGGTGCTTTTGACATGTTGGCACAGGCGCGTGACACCCAACGTTGGAGCGTTGATGCGGCATTAGCGCGAATCTCGAAGGAGCCGGCTGGTGTACTCGTGCTTTTGGAATTTTCGGAAGACGCAGCACAGCTCGACCGGCGCTTGCGCGGCGAGGCTGTCAGTGATGGCAAGGAGCGTGAGTTGCGGATGCTCGGTGCGGGAAGTCAAATTCTCGCCGATTTGGGAGTCGGAAAGGTACGAGTGCTGGGCACTCCGTTACGCACCCATGCATTGTCCGGTTTCGGACTCGAAGTGGTGGAATACATCAGCGATTCCCGGTCTGTCTGACGTGCCCATCTCCCCACGTCATTTGGCTCGGCGTAACGCGACTCAAGCTTTGTACCAATGGCTAGTGACCGGTCAGGCCCCGGGCGATATCGAGTCAAAATTTATCAGCGATGAGACTTTCGCCAGCGTCGATCTGGACTACTTTCGTCATCTGATTACGCAAGTGCCTCGTTATCAGGATGAACTGGAGCGGCGCTTGGAAGTTTTTTCCGAAAGAGCGTCCAAGAAATTGGATCCAGTAGAACGGGCTATCGTGCTGGTGGGTGCGTACGAGATTCTCTTTCGCCCTGATGTGCCCAAGAAGGTGGCTATTAATGAAGCCGTACAGGTTGCCCATGTATTCGGCGCCGAACAGGGCTATCGTTTTGTCAATAGCGTTTTGCACCAGCTTGCGGACAATACCGCAAGCAATGGCGATGATGAGCCGCCGGGTTAATGGATGAATTTGAACTGGTGGCTCGGTATTTCGACCATCCGCAGGCAGGGCGAGACCAGGTCACACTTGGCATTGGCGATGACGGCGCAGTGCTTGCTCATACCCCAGGCACTGAAAGCGTTGTTGTCACCGATACGCTAGTTTGCGGTACTCATTTCCATAAAGAGCACCCAGCCGCATCAATAGGACACCGCGCGTTGGCGGTTAATCTTAGTGACATCGCTGCCATGGGCGCAAGCGCTGAATGGGCGACACTTAATCTTACTTTACCGTCGGTTGATGAGTCTTGGATAGAGCAGTTTGCGGCCTCACTGCTGGCTCTGGCCCGTCGCTACAATGTCGCACTGGTGGGTGGGGACACCACCCGCGGACCGCTGTCGGTGACAATGACTGTGGGTGGACGTGTGAACAAAGGGGCAGCGCTACGTCGCGATGGTGCGCAGCCAGGTGACGGTATATATGTGAGTGGGTTTCTGGGCGGTGCGGCCGCTGCGCTCGCCCGGGGTGACGTGTGCTCAGACGACGCGTTACTGGAAGCCTTATGGTATCCCCAGCCCAGGCTTGCACTCGGAGTCGCACTTGTCGGAATCGCGCATAGCGCTATCGATATTTCTGACGGCTTGTTGAGTGATCTTGGTCATATTCTTCATGCGAGCGCTAATTTGGGTGCAGATATCGATGCTGCCCGAATTCCGCTTTACCCGCAGGCGGAGCGCGACCTTGGCAAACGTCGCGCCTTGGAGTTAGCCCTGGGGGGTGGGGATGATTATGAGCTCTGTTTTACCGTGCCCACGGCGAGGCGACGCTCGATTAGCATTCTTGAAGAAGAGCTCTCACTGGCATTAACCTGTATTGGCGAGGTGACTCCCAGCGGAGCTTGTCATGTGCGCCAGAACGGTAGGGTTTTGACTGAACTGGTGCCGGGCTA
>CBFIBN010000088.1:0-7481 GCA_965660775.1 Arenicellales bacterium
CAGCAACCATGACCCCGCCGATCGGTAGATAGCCAGAAGAAAGTCCCTTGGCGATCGGCATCAGGTCGGGGGCAATGTTGTAGTGGTCGCTACCGAACCATTCGCCGGTGCGGCCGAATCCACAGATGACTTCGTCCGCTACCAACAGGATCTGGTGGCGCTTGCAGATGGCGCTGATCTTGGGCCAGTAACTGTCGGGTGGGACGATGACGCCGCCCGCCCCCTGGACAGGTTCGGCAATGAAAGCTGCCACCCGGTGCTCACCGAGTTCCTCTATTTTTGTCTCAAGTTCTCCCGCCACTTGCTCACCGAAGTCATCGGGCGACAGGTCGCCGCCTTCGCGATACCAGTACGGCTGGCCAATGTGGACGATATCTGGGATGGGTAGGCCGCCTTGAGCATGCATAGCAGCCATACCGCCAAGGCTCGCGCCAGCCATAGTGCTGCCGTGGTAGGCGTTGCGGCGGCTGATAATGACTTGTTTTTCCGGATGCCCCATGCAGGACCAGAAATAACGCGCCATGCGGACGACAGTATCGTTTGATTCTGAGCCCGAATTGGTCAAAAAAACATGATTCAAATGCGCCGGAGTTACCTCAGATAACAGTTGTGACAGGTCTATAACCGGCGGATGCGTCGTCTGGAAGAAGGTGTTGTAGTAGGGTAGAGTTTCCATCTGCTGCCGGGCTACCTCGGCCAGTTCCTTGCGTCCGTAACCCACATTGACACACCATAGTCCCGCCATCCCATCCAGCAGTTTGTTGCCGTCCGAGTCCCACAGGTAGATGCCCTCGGCACGTTCAATAATCCGTGCGCCGGTTTCATGCATGCGGCGATGATCGGTAAACGGGTGTAGAAAATGCGCGCTGTCCAGCTCACGGTATTGCGCGGTCGTCAGAGCCATTCTATCGCCTCCTTTAAAAGCATTATCATCGGTTATAGCGACATGATAGAGAGCCTTGATGACGGGCGTCAATGCTCTTGGGCCACAGATCTTCTGTCAAGATAAAGACGCTTCGGCAGGTCGTGCTGGGGGGCGGGGTGATGCTAGACGTTGAGCAACAGGTGTTCACGCTCCCACGAGCTGATGACCTGAAGAAAAGTCTCGTATTCGCTTTCCTTGACTGCATGCCAAGCCGTGACGAAGCGTTGCCCAAGCATGTCTTTGAGATCATCGCACTCATCGAGTGTCTGCAGCGAGTGCTCCAGGCTGCGTGGCAGTTCGTAGGGCATATCGTAGGCGCTGGCAGTCACGGCGGCACTGGGATGCAGTTCCTGACGCATGCCGAGCAAGCCGCAGGCGAGGCTCGCTGCAATAGCGAGATAGGGGTTAGCATCAGCGCCTGGTACCCGGTTTTCTACCCGTCGTGATTCACGGCTTGAGTCCGGCACCCGCAGGCCCACCGTACGGTTGTCCAGCCCCCACTGCACGTTGATCGGCGCAGCGTGATAGCGTGTCAGACGGCGGTAAGAATTGACGTTGGGTGCCAGTAACGAGAGTGCGGCTGGCAGGTAGCGCTGCAGTCCGGCAATATGTGAATAAAATAGCGTGCTGGCCCCGCCATCAGCATTGCTGAAGATGTTCTCGCCGGTCTCATGGGAGATCACGCTCTGGTGTATATGCATTGCACTGCCAGGCTCTTTTTCCATGGGCTTGGCCATAAAAGAGGCATACATTTTGTGCCGTAGTGCAGTCTCGCGCATGGTGCGTTTGAATAAAAAGGCCTGGTCGGCGATTGCTACCGGATCACCATGTAGCAGGTTGATCTCCATCTGTGCAGCTCCGGCCTCATGGTTGAGAGTCTCAAGCGCGATACCTAGGCCTTCGCAATAATCGTACAAATCCTCGAACAGGGGATCAAATTCGTTGACCGCATCGATCGAGAAGGACTGACGCCCGGATTCGGCACGGCCCGAACGGCCCACCGGGGGCTCTAACGGATAGTCGGCATCCGGGTTTGGTTTGATTAAATAGAATTCCAGTTCCGGTGCGACCACTGGCTCCCAGCCATGTTCGCGGTAGGCGTTGATAATTTTCTGCAGTACGTAACGCGGCGACATCTCGACTGGACTGCCATCGGCGTAGAAGCAGTCGTGTATTACCAGCGCTGTAGGTTCCTGAGCCCATGGGACGAGCCGGAAGGTATCGAGATCAGGTTTCAGGAAAATATCCTTATCGGCAGGATCCACTGCGCTTTGGTCTTCGGGGTATTCGCCGGTGACCGTCTGCAAAAAGATCGCCTCGGGAAGGCGCATGCCGATCTCTTCACTGTACTTGTGGGCTGGGATCAATTTGCCCCGGGCGATCCCGGTCATATCCGGGATGACCGCTTCTATCTCGTCAATACGGTTATCACGCAGCCATTGGCGGATACTGCGGTCCGGTGCACCGCTGGCGGGCAAAGCGGCTTTGGAAGAATCTGACATAAAGCCCCGAAGGCTGTGAAACTCAGCGCGAGTGTACCCGACCCCGTTCGGGGTGCACAGGTGAGGTCTGGGCTGATTCCCCCTGGACAAAGGGGCTGGAGCCTACCGATAAATGGGTTTTGCCTACGTATTCAGAACTAGATTCTGGAAAATGAATGCCCCTGATTCAGTCATGAACGCAGTTGACCTCAAGACTCAAGTTGACCTCAAGACTCAAGTTGACCTCAAGACTCAATATGTAACAGAATGGGCTGGTGCCCGCTCGATGCTCGTGTACGCCTTGTTTAGGCGCTAGTTAATAGCAGTACGCCTGTTGCGTAGCGTCGGTGCCGGTAGCGAATCTCTAAGAAACCCAAGGAGGATCAGAATGGAAAAAGTACAGAAATGGAAAGCAGCTGCAGGTCTGGTAACAGGCCTTGCAAGCCTACTGGCCCTGAGTGGCCCGGCTCTGGCAGCGGACTGCCCGATCAAGATCGGCGGCCTCGCGCCGTTGTCAGCACCCGGTTCGGTGACTGGCGGTGAGGCCATGCGAGTCGCCATGCTGCTGGCCGAGCGGGACATCAACGCCGCCGGTGGTGTATTGGGCTGTGACATCGACGTAGTCATTGCCGACACTGAAGGCTTGCCCGAAAAAGCGCGCGCCCTGATGGAAAAACTCATTACCCAGGATGGCGTCGTCGCCGTGGGTGGCGGTTATCACAGTTCCGTTGGTGTCGCTGGTAAAGACATTGCCAATGATCGGGGTATCCCAGTGGTGTTTGCCGAGACCTGGAATGACACCATCACTGGTGACAAGCAGAAATACATCTTCCGTATTGCCCCGCTCAGTTCCTGGGCCTCTGGCGTGATCTGGAAGTTTGCTGCCCAGGCACCCGGCGTCAAGAAAGTTGTGATCGTCACGGAAAATACCGATTACGGTATCCCGGCGGCTGCAGAGTGCGAAAAGGGTTTAGCCTCCAAGGGTATCAGCAGTACCACCTTTGGTGTGGATATTGGCACCCAGGATTTTGCAGGCATCGTGGAGCGTGTGAAAGCAGAGGACCCTGATTACTTGATCGTGCTGCTGACGGGTGAGGCTGGCTTCAACTACGCCCAGCAGGCAGCTGACGCTGGTGTCGGTCCACAGGACATGATGTTCCATGCCAACCAATCCGGCCTTGAGAGTAAGGCCTTTTGGGAAAACGTGCCTGACGGCAACTTGTCCTTTATGGCGCGTATCGGTGTACCAGAAACCATGTATAACGAAAGTGCGCTGAAAATGGCGAAAGACTACAAAGAACAGACCGGGAAAACTGGTGTAGAAAGTTATGCCTTGGAAGCTTATGACTCCATCGGCGTGATTGCCCAGGCTATCAATGAGGCCGGCTCTACCAATGGCGACGCTATTGTTGACGCGCTGGAGAACATCAGCCATGAAGGCACTCTGGGTCGCATCTATTTCCCCTATGGCACCAAGAAAGATCCTTCGGCAGACGGCAAGGGTGATGAGTGGTGGCATCAGTGGCCTGATCCGGCCATCACGATGGTGCAGTATCAGAAAGAGGGTGAGGCCTCCAACACCATGACGATCGTCTATCCAGAGGTTTACAAAACCGGCGACGCGATCTACGTCACTAACTGATCACTAACTCTGAGCGGTAACAGCGGCGGGGTGGGCGTATTGTCCACCCCGCTGGCTTTTTTTGGACTCGGTAACGGGTTCGCACCGCTTTTGTTGAAAGTAATTTAAGCAATGCAGTATTCAAGTATTTTCTGGTGGACCATTCTCTGGCTGACCTTCTGGGGGGTGACCGGCGGTATCATCACCCGTCGGATTTACCTGCGCAAGGATCTGGATACCTCTAGCGCCACACTGGGCGGTTCAGTGATCGGTGCTGCGTTTGGCCCGATCGGCCTGGTGCCGTTGTGGTGGAAGAGTCCCGAAATCAGTCGGGCGATGATCACACTGTCTTCCCTTGTGGTGATCGGTATTATTGCTGCAGCCTTTGCCAATGCGGACCCGGAGAATAACTGTGTCTCCAACGGTTCGTTTGTCGCCTCGCAGATTACCAATGGATTGATCATCGGTATCATCTACGGCCTGATGGCGCTGGGACTGACGCTGATCTTTTCGATCCTGGGTATCGTGAGTTTTGCCCACGGCGCCTTTTATATGATCGGCGGCATGCTGGTTTACTACATTGTCGTAGTCTGGTTTCCGGGTGCCCACCCACTGCTCGGTGTGCTTGGCGCCTGTGCGCTTACATTTGCTTTGGGCGCAACATTTGAGAGACTTTTTTTAACACCCATGTACGATAACCGGGTGGAGCGGCCGATCGAATACGGCATCCTGGTCACTTTTGGCCTCTCGTTCACGCTGACCTATCTGGTGGCGGCCCTCGCCGGGTTCAACCCAGTTAAAGTAAAGCGGTTTTTTGACTTTCCCCGTATCCGATTGCCCGATAGTTCCGATCCCTGGTTGATCAAGACCAGTCGAGGCAACATGGAACTGTTCGACACAGTATCGATCTCCAACCCACGATTTGTGGCCGCCATTCTTTCGATCATGGTGTTGTTGGCACTGCTTTATTTCCTGCACCGCACCTGGACTGGCAAGGGGTTGCGCGCGGTCAGCCAGGATCGCGAAGCTGCGGCGATTGCCGGGATCAACCCCAACCGGATGAATATGCTGGCTTTTGCCCTGGGCTCTATGGTCGCTGCGCTTTCGGGTGCCGTATTGGTACAGGCATTTTCGTGGCTGCCGATTGTTGGGCAGATTCCCGAGATGCGCTCGTTCGTGATCGTCGTGCTGGGAGGGCTGGGTTCACTGCCCGGGGCTTTTGTCGGAGGCATCCTCGTGGGGTTGGTAGAAGCGGCGGGAACCGGTTGCGTGCCGAACCCGCAGAAAGCCTCCAGTTATATTCCGGCCTACGGCATGATCATTCTTGTGCTGATGTTGTTATTGCGGCCCATGGGCCTTTTTGGTCGTAAATTCGCGAGCGGGGCGCACGGCAAGTTTTGAGCAAACGACATGTGCCCCAGGCGATGGGTATCGTCCTTTTGGCGTTTTTTTTCGCCTTTCCCTTTGTCTATACGGCTGGCAACTACGATTACATCATGCATATCTGCATCGTTGGCTTTTTCTACGCCATTTTGGCGTCGAGCTGGTCGATGCTGGCAGGGTATGCCGGCCAATTCTCGTTCGGCCATATGGCTTTCATGGGGCTGGGCGCGTATACCGCTGCGCTTTTTTGTCATTATTTTTTCATCTCGCCCGAGCCCACTGGCATCTGCACCGAGTTTGCACTGGGCAGCAATTACCTGATTATCAAGAACCCGATCGGGGTGACCTCGACCACACTCACTCAGGATTGCCTGGCACAGGCAATGGAAAAATGGGATGGCACAGTCACGGTTTCCCCGATGCCAGTCTGGCTTGGGGTGATTCTCGGTACGCTGGTAGGCGGTATCTTCGGCCTGCTTATTGGCTTGCTGGTGTTGCCCCTGCGGGCTGCTTACCTGGCGCTTTTCACCCTGGGTTTCTCCGAGATCCTTCGCGCCACTATCAGTGCCGAGATTCAGATTACCCGCGGTCAGGCCGGCATCGAACTGCCCAGCCTGTTTGAAAACGGTATCACCATTGCCGGCCATTACTTTGGCAAGACTGACAAGATTCCACCTTATTTCGTCATGTTCTTTTTGCTGTTGGGCTGTCTTGCCATTCTTTACTGGTTGTCACGGTCGCGTTTCGGCCTTTTTGTGCGGGCGTTACGCGAAGACCAGGATGCTGCCGCTGCGCTTGGTGTTAACACCACCCGTTATAAGATCCTGGTTTTTGTCATTACCTCAATGATGGCAGCGAGCGCGGGGGCGGTGCAGGCACACTATGTCACTATCATTACACCGAACAATCTCATGATCCTGCAGATGGGTCTGGTGGTGGCGATGGCAGTGATTGCCGGGGTGGAGAACTTTATCGCCGCGGCAATCGGCGCGATCCTGATTGAATTTACGCTGGAAATGCTCCGTACCAGCTTTACCATCGGCGGCATCGAGATTGACATGACGCTGTGGCGGCTGGTGTTCTTCGGCGCGGTATTGATGCTGACGGTGCGTTTTGCCCGCAACGGTTTGCTGGTGCCGGTAATTGACTACTTCAGCCGCGGTCATGTGGCAGCTGAAACAGTGGTCCAGCGAAAGCCAAGTGAGTCCAGCGACGGTGTGGGCACTGCGCCCGGCGGACAGGGAGGATCGTCATGATCGAACTGGAAGTCTCCCGACTGAACAAGAGATTTGGTGGTAACCACGTGCTGAAGGATGTCTCCTTTGAGGTTGAAGGCGCTGAGATGATCGGCCTGATTGGTCCCAACGGCGCGGGCAAGACTACGCTGACGAACGTGCTGGATGGGGCGGTCAAGCCTAACAGTGGCACTGTGTACCTGAACGGCAAGCGCATTGACCAGTTACCGCCGTTTGAGGTCGCCAAGACGGGGCTGGGTCGCACTTTTCAGGTAACCCGATCGTTTCGGCGGATGACCGTGCTGGAAAACCTCTATGTGCCGGCATTGGCGCTTGGCAAGAAGCACACCGGAAATGAAGTCAAGGACCAGGCACTCGAAGTACTCGAGTTCCTTACGATGGAGCACCTGCGCAACGAATATGCCCGGGCGCTTTCCGGTGGCCAGCAGAAACTGCTCGAACTGGGGCGCCTGCTGATGCTGGATCCGGATATTATTATTCTCGATGAGCCTTTTGCCGGCGTACACCCCAAGTTGATGGAAGTCATTTACGACTATATACGCCGGGTCAATGCCCGGGGTAAGGCGATGATCATCATCAGTCACCAGATGGATTCGATCTTTGCCTTGTGTGAACGGCTGCTGGTCCTTAACAACGGCGATCTGATTGCTGACGGCACTCCGGAGCAGGTCAAGAACGACCCGGTGGTCATTGAGGCCTATCTGGGCACGACGGAAGATCGCTCGGGTGCCGGTCAGAACGACGGGGCGCAGGAAACGCAATGAGTGATAACTCCACGGATGTGGTTCTTGAGTTGCGCGACCTGTATGTGGGCT
>CBFIBN010000089.1:0-7473 GCA_965660775.1 Arenicellales bacterium
ATCCCAGCGACGATATCTGGCAGCATTTGCTAGAAACCTCATTGCCCGTTTATCTCTCCAATACACTGTTACTTATGTTGGGCGTGGGGGTCAGTGTGTTGCTGACCGGGGTAGCCACGGCGTGGCTTGTCACCATGTGCCGCTTTCCGGGTCGACGCATGTTTGAGTGGCTACTTATTTTCCCTCTGGCGATCCCAGCTTATGTGATCGCTTATGCCTACACTGATCTACTGGAGTACGCCGGCCCTGTGCAGATGGTGCTCAGAAGCCTGTTTGGCTGGGCAAGCCCGCGCGATTACTGGTTTCCTGAGATTCGCAGCCTGTGGGGTGCAATGACTCTCATGGGGGTGGTGTTGTATCCCTATGTGTATCTTCTGGCGCGGGCTGCGTTTTTGGAGCAATCAGTCAATGTGCTGGAAGTCAGCCGGGTGCTCGGGCGTGGACCGTGGCGCACCTTTTACACAATATCATTACCGGCCGCTCGCCCTGCGGTCGCTGTCGGCGTTGCGTTGGCATTGATGGAGACACTGAACGATTACGGCACTGTTGATTTTTTTGCAGTGCGAACGATGACAGCAGGCCTGATCGACGTCTGGTTGGGTATGGGCAGTCTCGCGGGCGGTGCCCAGATTGCCACCACCATGCTGGTTTTCGTAATAGCTCTTATTACACTGGAGCGGATCAGCCGGCGTCATCAGCAGGTCTACCAACAGCCATCTACACGGTTTCGTGCGTTACCTGCATACCGCTTAACCGGTTGGCGGGCCTTCGCGGCATCTGGACTATGCGCGATACCGGTAACGGCGGGGTTCGTCATTCCTGTTACAGTACTCTCATACCTCGCCGTATTGTATTTCGAGGATTCTTGGACTAGCGAATTTCGCACGTACGCGCTTAATAGCCTTACGCTTTCATCAATCGCTGCGCTGTTGGCGCTGGGGGTCGCGCTGTTCATTGCCTACAGCCGCCGCCTGGGCGGCGGGCGTTTGCTTGGCGTCGCGTCGCGCGTCGCGTCGCTCGGTTATGCGATGCCCGGCGCTGTGCTGGCTGTTGGTACGGTGGTGCCTTTTGCGGCATTCGATAATTCTGTAGATGCGTTTTTGCGGGCACACCTGGGTATTTCTTCCGGTCTGCTGCTGAGCGGCACGGTGGTCGCCGTGCTTTTTGCCTACGTGGTGCGTTTTCTGGCAGTGGCTCTGGGCCAGATTGAGTCCAGCCTGGAGAAAGTTTCACCGTCCATGGATATGGCGGCTCGTACTCTGGGTTACCGGGCAGGGCAGACCCTGCTGCGTTACCATGTACCTTTGATTCGCGGCGGGATGCTGACCGCAGTCATGATTGTTTTTGTCGATTGTATGAAGGAGCTTCCGGCGACACTTCTGTTGCGCCCGTTTAACTTCGAGACGCTAGCGACTCATGTCTACCAGTTTGCCTCTGACGAGATGCTCGGCGAAGCCGCCCTGGGCTCACTCACTATTGTTGTGGTCGGTTTGATACCAGTGCTGGTATTGAGCTGGATGATCTCCCGTTCTAGAGTTACGCCGGGCAACCGGGTGGGGCAGGGCTGAATAATGAATTCACCACAAGCGCTGGCCAGCGGTGGCTTCTCAACAGTAGAACGCCCGCTCTTGCAGGTACAAAATATTTCTTGCAACTATGAGTTAGAAAGAGCGGTCTTTGACCTCAGTTTGACCGTGAATCGAGGCGAGCAGGTTTGTCTTTTGGGTCCCAGTGGTTGCGGCAAAACCACGGCGCTGCGCGCCATTGCTGGCTTTCACCCGGTACTGACGGGCGGCATCTTTATCAATGATCAGCAGGTCTCCGCCGCTGGTGCGATGGTGCCACCCGAGGCACGGCGTGTTGGTATGGTGTTTCAGGATCATGCTTTGTTTCCACACCTGTCAGTCCAGCAGAACGTTGCCTCCGGGCTGCGCCAGTTTTCAGCCTCTGATCGAAAAGAAGCGGTTGCCGACATGCTTGAGCGGATGGGATTAACTCGGCATGCGAAGCGCTACCCACACGAACTTTCCGGCGGGCAACAGCAGCGGGTTGCACTGGCCCGGGCGCTTGCGCCGAGACCACTGTTGCTACTGATGGACGAGCCGTTTTCCAACCTCGACCAGGAATTGCGTGAACGTATGGGTCAGGAAGTCTCCGATATGCTGAAGGAGAACGATATCACCTGCGTGATGGTGACCCATGATCAGAATGATGCCTTTGCCTTAGGGGACAAGGTTGGGGTGATGGAAGATGGTGCGATCGTGCAATGGGATACCCCGTATGATCTTTATCATCGCCCGCAGAATCATTTTGTAGCCGATTTTATTGGGAGCGGTGTGTTCCTGGAAGGGGCATTGTGTTCCGTTAACGGTGTGACAACGGCACTGGGTGACTTGAGCAGCGAAACACCATTGGACTGGATCGTCGGTTCGCAGGTGGAAGTACTGATTCGACCTGATGACGTGATATATGACCCGCAAGGCCCCGTTAAAGCTCAAGTGATGCGGCGGGCGTTTAAGGGTGCCGAGATCATGTATACGCTGCGTACCAGTAGCCAGATTACATTGCTGGCACTCTTTCCCAGTCACGCCAATTTCGAGATTGGTGACGAAGTATCAGTTCGCTTGGAAGTCGATCACCTTGTAGCGTTTCCCAAGGAGTCGATACCGGAGTGACCCAAGGCAATAACGACTCGCCCGGTTAAGCAGCGAGGCTTGGGTGCTCAATCTGGTTCAAACGGCGTCAAATAGGTGTCCAGGACGGAAGGGCCCGCTGCGCTTTCCTTGACCTCGATTCGGGCAACAGCACGATGATGCACTTCGTCGGGGCCGTCGGCATAGCGCAGCGCTCGCCCCCAGGTCCAGTGATCGGCCAGCGGGGTATCTGGGCTGACGCCCATGGCACCAAAGGCTTGCATCGCCCGGTCAAGCACGGTGGTGTGGAGCAGGGGTACCAGGGCTTTGATCATTGAGATTTCTTTGCGGGCAGCTTTGGCGCCGTGCTCATCGATCAACCAGGCCGTTTTCAGCACCAGCAGACGTGCTTGCTCGATCTCGATACGCGAGCGTGAGATCCACTCGGCAACGGCACCGTGTTCATGCAGGTAACGGCCAAAGGTCTTTCGCTCTTGCGAACGGCGGGTCATCAATTCCAACGCCAGCTCTGCCGCGCCGATCGAACGCATACAGTGATGGATACGGCCAGGCCCCAACCGGGCCTGGGCCAGGGCAAATCCCGAGCCTTCCTCGCCCAATAGGTTGCCCACCGGTACGCGCACATTCTTAAAGGTGATTTCACAGTGGCCTTCCGGATGACGGTGGTTCATTACCGTCAGGTTTCGCACCACCGTGACACCTTGGGTATCAATGGGTACCAGCACCATACTCTGCTGGTGGTAAGTATCTGCATCAGGGTTGGTCTTGCCCATCACAATCAGTAGCTGACAGTTAGGATGTGCGGCGTTGGTAATCCACCACTTGCGGCCATTAATGATGTAATCATCGCCATCGGGGGTAATCCGGGTCTGGATGTTTGAGGCATCCGATGACGCCGTGTCGGGCTCGGTCATCGCAAAAGCCGAGCGGATCTTGCCGTTCAGCAAAGGTGTGAGCCACTGCTGGTACTGCTCAGGTGATGCGAACATATGCAGCAGTTCCATGTTCCCGGTATCGGGCGCACTGCAGTTAAATGGCTCCGATGACCAGGTAATGCGTCCCATGATTTCTGCCAAGGGTGCGTACTCGAGGTTCGTTAGTGGTGTGCCGGGTTCATCGGCCTTCAGGCCGGGTAGGAAAAGATTCCATAACCCCTGTTGACGGGCCAGCGCCTTCAGGTCTTCCATGAACGACACCGGATAGGTGCCGTTGCGTACTTCTTTTTGCCACTGGCCGATCTTCGGCACGATGTGAACATCCATAAATTCTCGAACCTGGGTGCGCAGACCTTCAACTTTGGGCGAGTAGGCGAAATCCATAGGGAATTATCTCCGGTGTACAAGTGGGAATGCGAGCAAGGATAAACCTCGCATTCCAACGATCTGTAAGATGGGTGTGTCGGTTGCTCGGAGCATCTTGTCAGGGCGTAAGTACAATCTTGCCACAAACGGTACGCTGCTCGATTTGTTGAAGCGCATTGGCGGCCTGGGCCAGCGGCATGACAGCATGCAGTTGCGGCTGTAAAGCGCCAGACGCTGTCAGCTCGAACAGTTGTTGGTGATTCTGGTGGGCCTGATCAGATTCTTTCTCGCAGAAATTTCCCCAAAATACGCCAACCACACTATAGCCTTTGACCAAAGGCAGGTTCAGGGGCAGTTGCGGTATCTCGCCGCCGGCAAATCCAATCACCAGCCAGCGGCCTCGCCAGGCGACTGAACGACTGAGGGCGCCGGCGAGCTCGCCACCGACCGGGTCAAAAATAACGTCTGCACCGTTGCCGCCGGTCAGCGACCGTATTGCCCCGCGCAAGTCATCCTGGCTGGTGTTGATACCGGCATGGGCGCCGTGGCGTTTCGCTACCTCTAATTTTTCTGGTGTCGAGCAGGCTGCGATGACGTGCGCACCGAGGGCGCAGCCGATTTGCACGGCGGCAAGACCGGTGCCGCCGGCCGCGCCGGTCACCAGGAGGGTTTCGCCGGCTTGCAATGACCCGCGTTGGACGAGCGCATGATAGGCCGTGCCATGGGCGCATAACAATCCTCCCGCTTGGGCGAATTCCAGGCTCGCGGGAAGCCCGTAAGCGTGGCTGGCCGGTACCACCACTGCCTGGGCATAAGTGCCAAAGCGCGGGCTCATGGCTGCAACCCGGTTTCCTACCTCAAAACCAGATACGCCTTCGCCAAGTGCATCGATGGTGCCGGCACACTCAATACCGGGAACAAATGGCAGCTCCGGCTTGACCTGGTACAACCCCCGAACCAGTAAGGCATCCGGAAAGTTCACACCCACTGTACTGATTTGCAGGCGAATCTCACCTGGCCCAGGCACGGGTTCGGGCAGCTCGCGCAGCACCAGATCGTCCACCGGACCGTAAGCCTCACAGACAATTGCCTCCATTATTCCTCCTGATTATTAATGACTTCCATACCCATCTGGGCGAGTTGTGATGTGAGCCCGCCTACCGCGATAGCTTTCTCACTCGAAGCGTTACCGTCGAGAGCACGCTTCATGACTCCCTGGCAGATCGCCGCCAGACGAAAGAAACTGAAGGCGAGATAAAATCGCCAGTGATCGATTTGGCCGATGCCGCGGTTTTCGCAGTACTGCGCCACGATCTCGTGTTCACGAGGAATGCCCAGTGGCACCGGATCGATACCGGCAAGACCCTGGATCTGCCCCGTGTTTGGCATACGCAGACACATACAGAAATACGCAAGATCAGCGAATGGGTGGCCCAGTGTCGACAACTCCCAGTCGATAACTGCCTGTATCCGGCCCTCACTGGGCGCGATGATCAGGTTGTCGAGACGGTAATCACCGTGAATCAGCGTGCTTTGGCCATCGTCAGGCGGGGTGTGGGGTTCTAGCCAGGCAATCATCGATTCCATGGCGTCAATACGATCCGTCTCGCTGGCGCGGTATTGTCCGGTCCAGCGCGCGATCTGGCGCTCAAAATAATTTCCGGGCCGGCCAAAGTCAGCGAGTCCGATGGACGCTGGATCCAGCGAGTGCAGTGCCGCAAGCACAGCGATCTCATGCTGGTAGAGGGCGCTACGCTCTGGCGTGGTCAGTTCCGGTAGTGTTGGATCCCAGAAAACCCGACCATCCTCATAGCTCATGACAAAAAAGACCGAGCCGATAAGCTCCGGATCCTCGCACAGGCACCAGGTCTGCGGCACCGGCACAGTTGAGCCCTGGAGTGCCTGCATAACTCTGAACTCGCGTTCCACAGCGTGGGCAGACTTCAGTAGTTTTCCACTGGGTTTTCGTCGCAGCACATAAGTCCCGCCGGTGCTCTGCACACGGTAGGTCGGGTTGGATTGCCCCCCGGGGAACTTATCGACAGATTGCAGCAACCCGATGCCGGGTATCGCCGATTCGAGGTACCCGTTCAGGCGGGCAAAGTCTATGTTTTCGTTATTCATACTGACTTGGCGATCGGTCACACTCTATTGGCTTAAAAAATGGCTGGGCAAATTCCCAAAAGTGCATCTTTTCCTCAGGCGAGATGCATTTCCTTGTCGGCCGATGTGTGTGTTGACTCTAACCGGAGTTAACAAATAGTGTCTGCCGACTCTTGAATGACCGGAACCTCAAACTAGTCCGTTACCGATGATTTTTCCATTTGTTCTTTCTTTTGTTGTTGCCACATTTGTGCATATAAGCCTTTTTGGGCCAGTAACTGTGGGTGAGTACCCTGTTCGGTAATGCACCCGTCGTCCAGCACCAGAATCTGGTCCGCACCGACCACCGTGGACAGGCGGTGAGCGATGACCAGTGAGGTCCGTCCCTGTGAAAGACGGGCCAGATTGTCTTGAATTTCACGCTCTGTGGTGCTGTCCAAAGACGAGGTGGCTTCGTCAAAAAAGAAAATCTTTGGATCTCGCAGCAGGGCACGAGCGATTGCGACCCGTTGTTTTTCACCCCCCGATAGTTTCAGCCCGCGTTCACCGACAAGAGTCTGGTAGCCTGCCGGCAGGCTTTGGACGAAATCGTGCAATTGCGCCGCCCGGGCTGCTGCCAGTATGCGGTCGTCATCAGCCAGTGGATCTCCATAAGCGATGTTGTAATAGAGGGTATCGTTGAATAAGACCGTATCCTGCGGCACGACACCGATGACACGGCGTAGCGAGTGTTGGGTCAAGCGACGGATATTCCGATTATCAATAAGAACTTGCCCAGAATCGGGATCATAAAAACGCAACAGCAAGCGGCTAATCGTAGATTTACCGGATCCGGTTGGCCCGACAATCGCGGTCGTGCTGCCAGAGGCTGCAGTGAAACTGATGTTGTGCAGAATGCGTCGGTCAGATTCGTAGCCAAAACTCACATTGCGAAACTCGATCGTACCGCTAATGCTACGCAGGGGTTCGGCATCGGGTGCATCGGAGACGTCAGTCGCCTCATCCATCAGTGAGAACAGGTTTTCCATATCGACCATGGCCTGACGGATTTCCCGATATACGGTACCCAGCATGTTCAGCGGAATCGCCAGTTGCATCAGGTAGGTATTCACCACTACGAAGTCGCCTACGGTCATCGCGCCATCGCGTATATCCAGTGCGGCCAGTATCAGCATTGCGGTGACACCGATGGTAATCACTGCAGCCTGTGCGACGTTCAATAGTGACAGACTTTCCCGGGTCCGCACCGCGGCTTTCTCATAATCTGCCAGCGCAAGGTCGAGCCGGTCAGCTTCGTGTGCCTCGTTATTGAAGTAACGTACGGTCTCAAAATTCAGCAGCGAATCCACAGTACGGGTGCTGATGTCGTTGTCAGCATCGTTCATTTGCCGGCGAATACGGGTACGCCAGGCGGT
>CBFIBN010000090.1:0-7402 GCA_965660775.1 Arenicellales bacterium
AAAGAGGTCACTCAGAAAATAGCAACGGCGATGTTAGCGCAAATGGCCTGGTGGCCGAAAGGTTGACTGAGGATTATTCGTCCTGGTTGGGTAGTACGTGGTCTGCGACTGCCGAGGCAATTAGAGAGAACACACGGACCGATGTGCTCTCTTCCTCCTCATCATTGACGATTGCCGTTACGCCGGATGTCTCTGCGTCTACCGTCAGGGCAGACTGCAGATGCCAGATGGCGTCGAAGTTGTCCAGGTAGTGTTTGCTGCCCCGCCGCGATGTCGCCAGGGAGCGCCCCTTAAAGAAGCGTTTCAATGTCTTTTGGCGGCTGACTGTCAACAGGATCGGTACCACGATCACATCGGGGTCAAGTGTGAGCCTTTGGATCATAGATGGCCGTATATGGACACCTTCGATAATCATCGAAAACTGCTCATGCTGCGATCGTTCGAGTAGAGCTTGTGCGGCCAATTCCACCTCGTCTGCCTGACGGTTGTAGCCTTCTTCAATACGCTCTGGCATGTCGCCTCTATCTGGGCCGTCGTCCAGCGCTCGCCATGCCTCAAAACTGGAGTAATGCAGTTCGGGGTTTTTCTCCGGCGATCGCAAAGTGCGCAATACTTCCCGCAGCATGTCTGTGGATTGGGTTCGGGTGATATTCAAGCGGGTCGCGAGGTGGGCCGCCATTGTGCTTTTTCCAACGCCGGGCGCCCCTCCAATCAGAATCAGCAGGGTCTTGTTTGCGCGTGTGAGCCTGTGCCAGGCCTCAAGGTTTTTCGCAAAGTGGGCTCCGGCCTCGGCCAGTACCATCTGACAGGCAAGCTGATGCAGTGTTTCGCGCTCAATGCCCGCCGAGTATTCCCTGACCAGACGCTCGTGCAGGCTGTGGGCCAGGGCTTCTGCCGCAGAATGGGTGATGCCGCAAATCTCGAGCCGATAACGGAAGATGGCGCGGGAAAACCAGACATCCTCCCCTTCTTTATGGTGGATTCGTATCCAGACCGGCTGTCCTCGGGAAAGCCGGTAGCGCTCTTCGGCCTCTGGACTAAACTGAGACACAAGAATCTGTGAGACGGCTTCCCTTATTTGGGGGCTGGCAATGACTTCTTCATAGGCCAACTGGCTCCGCACCGTCGACGCTACACCGTACGCCTCCGAGAATGTCAGTCCTATTTTCTGCAGTGAGCGCGTTAGGATGCCCCGCAAGAAGGGCGCGGAGTCACCGCTTCTGTTAACCACATTTAATTTAGACACAGTCTTTATCGGCAGCACATACGGGATGTCGAGGGCCTGTAATGGTATCAAAGCCTGTGGTTAGGAGTTAGAGCGGTGTCTGTGACAATATAGAGGATATACTTGGATCAGAAGTTTGCTTATAAGGAAATCTCATGGCAGATGAGGCCCAAAAAGACGTTCAGGCGAAGCCGGTAACAAACGTAATAGCTTGTTTACGCAGTGAGTTTGGTGAGAGGCTGTCCGAGGCACTCGCGGTGCGTGAACGCTTTGGTAAGGATGAATCTTTTCATGCCAGTGTGCCACCGGACGCCGTGGTCACCCCCCACACCACTGAGGAAGTCAGCCGAATCGTCACTTTGTGTGCTGAGCACCGGGTGCCCGTGATTCCCTACGGCACGGGCACGGCACTGGAGGGCCACGTTGCGGCCTTGCATGGCGGTATCTCGATTAACCTGCAGGAGATGAATCAGGTGGTCGAGGTGCATGCCGAAGATCTGGACGTTGTGGTTCAACCCGGTGTAACCCGCAAACAGTTAAACAACTATCTGCGTGATAGCGGCCTGTTTTTCCCGATCGACCCGGGGGCTGATGCCTCGATCGGGGGCATGACCGCCTGCCGTGCTTCGGGAACGAACGCGGTGCGTTATGGCACTATGCGTGAAAACGTGTTGGCGCTGACTGTCGTACTGGCCGATGGTCGCGTGATTCAAACCTCGCGCCGCGCTCGCAAATCTGCAGCTGGTTACGATCTCACCCGGCTTTTTGTCGGCTCAGAGGGGACGCTCGGCGTAATTACTGAGGTTACACTTCGACTTTACGGGATTCCCGAAGCCATCTCCTCAGCCGTATGCACGTTTCCAGACGTCGACAGTGCTGTCAACACGGTCATCACTACGATCCAGTACGGTGTACCCATTGCCCGCATCGAGCTTCTGGATGAAGCTCAGGTCGACGCCATCAACCGATACTCCAAGACCGATCTCGCCGTGGCGCCAACCCTGCTTCTGGAGTTTCATGGAACTGACCAGGGGGTCAAGGAGCAGGCCGAGATTGTGCAGGAGATCGCGGTAGACTCAGGCGGCAGTAATTTTCAATGGACCACAAATACCGAGGAGCGTAACCGGCTGTGGCAGGCGCGTCACGATGCGGCTTACGCCTGCAAAGCGCTGCGACCGGGCGGTGAAATCTGGGCGACCGATGTTTGTGTGCCTATTTCACGCCTGGCCGACTGTATTCGTGAGACGCAACAGGATATTCGTGATTTTGGATTATTTGCCCCAATCGTTGGCCATGTCGGCGATGGTAATTTTCATCTTTGTCTTTTGGTTGGCAAGGATGATCCCGCTGAAAGCAAAAAAGCGAACGAATTGCATGAGCGTATGGTCATGCGGGCGCTTGGCATGGGTGGCACCTGCACCGGGGAGCATGGGGTGGGTTACGGCAAGCTCGACTTCTTGGTGGCCGAGCATGGTGAGGCAATCAGTGTTATGCGCTCGATCAAGCAGGCGTTGGATCCGGACAACATCATGAACCCCGGTAAAGTACTGCGTGTGTGACGCGTGCTGTGGCCAGGCGTTTATTCCATCGCCCTCTGGTCAGTTGTTCCCATAGTAGGGTCGCGTAATCAGGTAATCCATGGAACATTGGTCGATCCGTAAACCTGCGGTGCAAACCTCGGGCGGGGTGGTGGTAGCGCAGCACGCATTGGCGGCCGAGGCAGGCGCAAAGGTGCTGGCCCGGGGCGGCAATGCAGTAGACGCTGCCATCGCAACTGGTTTTGCCCTTAGCGCAGTCGAGCCCTGGATGAGTGGACTGGGCGGCTGTGGTTTCATGACGGTTTACCTGGCTCGTGAAAACCGAAGTTATGCGCTGGAGTTTGGGGTACGTGCTCCGGGCGCACTCAATGTAAACGACTATCCACTCAGCACGGGTTTTGACTCCGATCTTTTTGCCTGGCCGGGGGTATTGGAGAATCGCAATGTGCTGGGCCCGTACTCGGTCGCCGTACCGGGTTTTGTGGCGGGTTTAGGTGAGGCGGCCAAACGCTTTGGGACATTGTCGTGGTCACAACTTCTCGCACCTTCGATCGCTTTGGCGGAGCAGGGGCTTACGGTGGATTGGTATTCAAGCCTCAAGATTGCCTCCAGCGCGGCGGAAATTGCCCGCTTTGAATCTACACGCTCGGTGTATCTGCCAGACGGTCATGTGCCGATGGGTCACTGGGCGGGCTCGCCACCAGTCATTGAATTAAAAGGCCTTGCGAAAACACTTGCGCAACTCGCCGATCAGGGCCCGGCCTCTTTTTACCAGGGGGATCTGGCAGCGCGTGTACTAGCAGATTCGGCATCTGTTGGCGTTGGTTTATCTGCTGAGGATCTCGCTTCGTATCGAGTGCACTTCGAGGAATTGACCGGAGTCAACTATCGTGACGCGGTTATCTACACTCCGTCGGGGCTTTGTGCTGGTCCGAGTTTATGCCAGGCTCTGGCCGAGCTTGAACAGCGCTTGCCGAACCCACCGATGCAACCCGATGGGGATTCCACCACTGCTACCGCTGCCAGTTTGCAATCGGCCTACGCTGATCGACTGTTACAGATGGGTGATAGTCCCGATGGCAAGATCCCTGCGTGTACCACCCATCTGAACGTTACCGATCGCGAGGGCAATGTCGTCGCGCTCACCCAGACACTGCTGTCGGTTTTTGGATCCCGTTTACTGTTGCCTGACACCGGGATTCTGATGAATAACGGCATTATGTGGTTTGACCCTGAGCCGGGCCGCCCCAACTCGATGGCTCCGGGCAAACAGCCCTTGTGCAATATGTGCCCTACGATCGTGGCCGAGCCGGCAGGGCCTATTACAGCTCTGGGCGCCTCCGGTGGGCGGCGCATCGTCTCATCAATCATGCAGTTGATTTCGTTCATCACCGATTTCTCCATGGACCCCGAAAAGGCCATGCACCAGCCCCGCGTTGATGTGAGTGGTGTAGGCGAGGTTATAGCGGATGCCGCCTTCGATTCTGCGATACTTCAGGCACTGGGTGATAAGGTGACCCACTTAAGCACCGCTGACCACAGTGTTTACCCCAGTCTGTTTGGCTGCCCCTCGATAGCCCGGTTTGATCCGGTCAGCGGCGGCTCAACAGGTGCCGCTTTTGTGCAATCGCCATTGGCCGCGGCCGTTGCCGAGCCGGTGGACTGTTAAGCGTATCAGGGTCGACCCCAGGAGGAGGCTTTGCAGCGTCTATCCCAGAGTCGTCGGGCAGGGCTACGACAGGTTAGCGGTGAAGGTTACCTGCCGATCGAAGATGGTCATTTTGAGTACTGGCCTGAGTTCTTGGCGCCAGCTGAAGCATTACGTTACTGCCAGACTTTGATCAAAAAGGTCTCCTGGCATACACCCCGTGTGCACCTTTACGGGCGCTGGGTGAATTCACCGCGTCGGGCTGCCTGGTACGGTGATCCCGGAGCGGTATATCGTTACTCAGGCAGTGTAAACCAGCCGCTACCCTGGCTGGCCGAGCTCAAGGAGTTGGGTAAGCAACTGACGGCTTTTTCTGGACACAGCTTTAACAGTGTTTTGCTTAATTATTACCGGACGGGCTCTCAAAGTATGGGCTGGCATAGTGATGATGAGCGTGAACTCGGCCCTGTGCCGACGATTGCGTCTATCAGTCTGGGCAGTCCACGGCGCTTTTTGTTGCGACACCGACGCCGCAAAGACCTGCCCACGCATGAAATCGTGCTCGGGCACGGCTCCTTGCTGCTGATGAGCGGTCAATCTCAGACAGCCTGGCGCCACAGCGTTCCAAAAACAACTCGTTTGGTTGCTCCGCGGGTTAACCTTACCTTCCGTCAGATTCAAGGTAGTTAGGAACTCTTGATGACTTCAGGAAACATTCAAGCCCAAGCCAGTGATTACCGGCCGCTTGCCGAAGCGATGCGTCCGCGCAATCTTGAGGAGTTTGTCGGTCAATCGCATCTGATTGGTCCGGGTTCGGCGTTGCGCGAGGCGCTGGTGGGCGGGCACGTGCATTCGATGGTGCTCTGGGGGCCACCGGGGACAGGTAAAACCACGCTGGCCCGCATGGTGGCGCACTATTGCGATGCCCGCTTTCAGGTGCTCTCAGCCGTCACTGCCGGAGTTAAGGATGTGCGCGAAGTCGTGGCACAAGCCAAAGCGTTGCCGGGCAAGCTAGTGTTGTTTGTGGATGAAGTCCATCGTTTTAACAAGGCACAGCAGGATGGCTTTTTGCCGCACGTGGAGGACGGCACTTTGGTTCTGATTGGCGCCACCACAGAGAATCCGGCTTTTGAACTCAACAACGCTTTGCTCTCACGGCTACGCGTCTATGTGTTAAAGGCGTTGGGCCGCGACGACCTGCAATTACTCCTCGAACGCGTGTTGTCTGATTGCGATCGAGGCCTGGGACGACTGAACCTGACTCTGTCAGATTATGGCCGGGACTGCCTGCTGGATGCGGCTGATGGTGATGCACGTCGTCT
The DNA here is from genome assembly GCA_965660775.1 of Arenicellales bacterium. GTDB lineage: Bacteria > Pseudomonadota > Gammaproteobacteria > Arenicellales > UBA868 > UBA868. Next base: position 5,734 of record CBFIBN010000090.1, read on the forward strand.
ATTAAATTTTCTTGAAATCGGGTCTCAGTTTGCCACGGCGACAGACGATGGGCATGAACTGACCGACCGGGTATTACCCGAAGTGATCGGCACGCCCTTGCGTCGCTTTGATAAGGGCGGTGATCTTTTTTACGACCAGATATCAGCCTTGCATAAGTCGATGCGGGGCACTGATCCGGATGCTGTGCTGTACTGGTTTGCGCGAATGATCGACGGCGGCTGCGACCCGCGTTATATCATCCGGCGGGCAATACGCATGGCCAGTGAGGATATCGGCAATGCCGACCCGCGAGCGCTCAGTTTGACGCTGGATGCTGCGCAGACCTACGAGCGCCTGGGCTCCCCGGAGGGCGAACTGGCGATCGCTCAGGCGTTGGTCTACCTTGCCTGCGCGCCCAAGAGTAACGCGGTTTATAAGGGCTTGAATGCGGCGTTGCAGGTGGCTCAAGAAACGGGTACCCAGGAGGTACCCTTGCATCTGCGTAATGCTCCAACACGACTTGCTAAGGAACTGGGGCATGGCGAAAAATATCGCTATGCACACGATGAACCCGAGGGCTATGCCCAAGGGGAGGCCTACCTGCCTGACACTTTGCAAGGCCAGCGCTTTTATTATCCAGTGGATCGCGGCCTTGAGATCAAGATTCGGGAAAAGCTTGAACGCCTGCGGGGGCAATCACAGCAGAGTAACGATGATGACTGAGCGCACCCGGCTGGTACGGGCGTTAGGTACGACAAAGTCTGCGAGTATCGCTGAGCTTGCCTTGGCCGCTGGGATCGGTGAGCCGGCAGTGAAGCAACATCTGTCAGAACTGAAGGCAGATGGCCTTCAGTTTCAGGTAGCCGCCTCGCCGGGTTATCAGTTGGACTCAGCGGTCGATCCTATGGAGGCGGCGCAGCTCAAATCGGCTCTGACGACCAGAGGGTTTCCGTTTGTCGATCAGGTTGTTCTGCTGGATACCGTGGATTCAACCAGTAACTGGCTGACCCGCCAGGCTGGCAACCGTGCGTTACATGGCCGGGTTTGTATCAGTGAGTTTCAAAGTGCCGGTCGTGGCCGACGTGGACGCTCCTGGCGAGGCTCGCCTTATCGTAATTTGATGCTGTCGATGGGCTGGCGATTTTGCAAAGGGGCTGCCCAGTTAGGGGGGCTTAGCCTTTCCATCGGCCTCGCATTGGCGAGCCGGTTACGCGAGCTTGGTGCGGGCAAGGTTGGCTTGAAGTGGCCCAACGATCTTTTTGCGTCGGGCGAAAAACTCGGTGGGGTACTGGTGGAGTTGAACTCCAGTACCGATAAAGAGGTCTGCGCGATCATCGGGGTTGGGTTAAATATCGATGATCCCGCGCTTGCAGACCTTGATACCGGCCAGGCGGTCACTGATTTGGCATCACAGATTAAGGGGCCGCTGCCTCAGCGCACAGAACTGATTGCCTATGTGCTGGCCGATCTGGTTGAGGCTCTCGACAGATTTGATAATCAAGGTTTCATGCCCGATCAATCCGACTGGAATGCGCTGGATATTTTTCGTGGAAAGGCTATTCGGGCTGCTTCGCAGCGGGAGTTCGTGGTCGGGGTAGGTGAGGGCGCCGACGAGCTTGGCCGTTATCGGCTTCGCTGTGATGACGGTTCGATTACACCGATAATAGCCGGCGATATCACTCTATCATT
>CBFIBN010000091.1:0-7396 GCA_965660775.1 Arenicellales bacterium
CAATTCCGTCTAGAATCCGCTCGAGTTCAGCTGGGTAGATGTTTTCACCACCCGAGATCACCACGTCAGTCTTACGGTCATTGATAAAGACATAACCGCGTTTGTCCCGATAACCGATATCTCCTGTGCGAAACCAGCCCTCCACAAATGCGTCTTTACTGGCATTGCGATCCTGCCAATCTTGTTGAAAAAGATTCGGCCCTCGCAGCAACAACTCCCCAGACGCCCCCGGTCGCACATCATTACCGCTATCGTCTGTGATACGAAGTACCGTGTGCAATGCACCCTGTCCAGCCGAACCAACTGAGATCATCGCATCTTCGCGTCGCTGATAGAGCGCTACCGGCCCTGTTTCTGTCGAGCCATAGACCTGAATAACCGGAATGTCGCGATCATGCCAGGCCTCGATCAGCGAACGGGGCACAATGGATGATCCGGTCGTCACTACGCGTAAACTATTAAGGTCGGTAGAGTGCCAATCGGGCTGTTGGATCAGGGCTGCAATTGTTGCTGGTACCAGTACCAGCAGGTTCGGTCGTTCCTTTTCAATTGCCACCAGCGTCTCTGCCGGGTCAAAACGCTGGTGAATCGTTATGGTTGCGCCAATATAGAGCCCGGGCGTCGTATGAATATTCAGGCCGCCGACATGAAACATTGGCAATACCGTCAAGATATGATCCGCTGGCGTCAGCTCATGCATATGAACGCTGTTTAACGCATTAACCAGTAGTGCGTTTTGAGTCAGTAAGACCCCTTTGGGCTGCCCAGTCGTTCCCGAGGTATAGACCAGGAGTATTGGCACATTCAGGCTGCCTTCAATGGTTGACTCCGGTAGCACTATGTTGCCGTCTTTGGGTGCTGGCGCCACGCAGGTGCGGTCAAGCGAGGTGCATCCAGATCGCCCAGCGACCAATTTAACTGCTGCTTCGTGGTGTAGAGAATCTGCAATTAAGACTTTGGGTGTTGCATGCTCGAGTACGTAGTCGAGTTCAGGCACGGCAAGTCGCCAGTTCAACGGCAGATAGATGGCGCCTAATTTGGCGCAGGCAAACAGGGCGATTACGCACTCAGGAGTATTGAGCCCCAGGTACGCAACCCGGTCTCCCAGGCCAATCCCGTGGATGTTGTGCAGGTAATGAGCACAGCCCAGTACCCGAGCGTGGAGCGCCCGGTAACTGATTTCATTGCCCTCGAAACGAATCGCTATCCGATCAGGAGAGTTTGCTGCATGCTGCTCGATCCACGAAGAAAGATCAGGACTCATGCGTCGTCATTTTCACCAGATTCATAAAGCGCTTCGCGGCCAATCCGATCAAGACAAATCTCTGCAGTCCAAGGTAGCATCAACGACCCGCAGCGCGAGTCACGATAAATTCGTTCCAGGGGTAAAGATTTCAACATCGACTGCCCGCCACAGGTTCGGATAGCAAGCTGTGCAATTTCATTCGCATTTTCCATGACCGAATGCTGAGCAGCGTAGGCTCGCAAAACCTGCTCCTTGGTTGGATTCGGACCCGCTTCGCTCATGGCCTGGAACCAGAGCGCTTTGGTTTGTTCCAGCATGATACGCATATCCGAAACCGCCAGTTGCTTGGTTGGATACATACGCCGCTTTACTGAAGGCGCACCGGGCAGTTCACCTCGCAGATACTTAACGGTGAAATCATAGGCCGCCTGGGCTAATCCCATGTACGCTGGAGTCAAAGTCATAAACATATGAGGCCAACGGCGGGCTGCCTGAAAGTACACACCGGGTGGCAACAGTTCGGACCCATCGGGAACAAAGACCTCTTCAAACAATAGTGTGCGGCTGACGGTAGCCCGCATACCGAGGGGGTCCCAATCCCCTACGACGCGGATACCTTTGGACTTTGCTGGAACCGCAAGGTACAAGGTATTGCTACGGCTCAGCTTGTCGTCGGCATGCTGAAGTTCGGTGCAAAGTGTTCCATAGTAGTCGGCACTGCCAGCGAGAGACGCAAAAATCTTCTTGCCACGAATCACCCAGCCTCCGTCGCATCGAACGGCTGTCGTGCTGAACGCGACGGTGCCGGCAGCAGCGGAGCCACCTTCTGAGAAAGGTTGAGAATAAATGGCACCATCATCAAGAATCCGCCGATAGTGAACACTCCGCGTTTCGTGGTGTTGCTCGCGGACAACGCGATCCATCTCCAAGTCATCGGCCATCGCCCCTGACCAAAGGCAAGAGCAAACGTGCATATTCCAGGTCAGGGCTGTAGAGCCACAGTATCGACCCACCTCGGCCGCGGTCAGTGCATAGGCTCGAAGATTTGCACCGTGACCACCGTATTCATTGGGAATGCAGATTCCAAGCAATCCGGCAGCATGAAAATCACGATAGTTTTCTATCGGAAATTTCGCCTCACGATCATAACCAGATGCTCGATCAGCGAACTGCGCCGCGCCGAGCTCTCTCGCCTGTGTGGTGAGTTGCCGCTCCTGATCGGTGAGACGCCAGGCGTCGCTGTCAAAAATAGGGATATCGGTCATGAGGCTAGTCCATCGTCGCAGCTGATGGGGCGTTCACCCGTCTGGCGAGGAAATCGAGAACTGCGTAATTGAATTCGTCCGGGTTTTCCATCGGAGCCAGATGCCCGGCACCGGATATTACGGCGAATTCGGCCCCCGGAATTTTTCCTGCCATTTTCTCCATCATAGATGCGGGAGCGTTGCTGTCGTTTTCTCCTGCCAGCACCAGGGTTGGTATGGTGATGAGGGGCAGGTGATCTCTGCCTTCGAACTCCACGAGGCACCTTATGGCTGCTACATATCCTTCACTCGGTACTCTGGACATACATTTATGGGCCAATTGCATGCCGCTTGGGTCTGGGGTTTTTCCGACCAGACTGGGCAGCACATTCGTCGCAATATCAGCCATCGACTGTCCGTCCTGTAGTGGTTGCAGTCGCTCGGAGACAAACTTTCTCTGGAAATCCCCGCTTTTATTACCAAACGCCGGGGAAGTTTGGGTAAGAACCATTGTTGCGAACTTGTGCTGCGCTGTTCGCGCCAGTTGTTGCACGATCATGCCACCAATGGAATGGCCAATCACATGTACAGCAGGTTCGGCGAGCTCATCTAAAAGTTGATGGAGCCGTTTAGCTAGACCAGGGAAAGTCATCGGGGTCAACGATGCTGACCTGCCATAACCTGGCATGTCCCAGGATACAGCGCGATACCCGGCCTGCGCAAACGCTTCGAGCTGGAACGCGAAACTCTCAGAATCGGCGCCAATCCCATGCAGAAAAACCACGGTCGGACCTTCACCTTTCTCAAGGTAATGTACGTTGGCCACTTTCTTTACCCCGGCAATCTGCCCTGCGCCACAACGACTTCGTCGTCGAGCTTGATAGTGCACCCTAGCATTGGCAGGTCGAAATGACCGAGCGAAAATCGTCCTGCATGTTCATTAGCGCCTGTCGAGAATAAAAAGCTACCGGCCAGAGTCCTTAACTCAGTGCCATTGGTGTCGTTTTTGTCGTAAACAGTCAGGGCTTCGTAACGCGCTTTTCGATTAAGCCCCCAACCGACATGGGAGACGCCATAGGCTTCAGGATCACCCCAAGCATCATAGTAATTGCGCATCAGAATAGCATCGACACCAGATCCTTCAACTGCGGTTACATAGTCGTCCTCAATCACTAAAGTAACCGGTGACTCGAGGTATCGTTTGAAAGTCAGGTTGATATCACCGATATCCAGAACTAAATGACCCGACACAGAATGCCGACGCGGAAAAGCAACTACGACTCCGCCTGGCCAATGCGCGATGGTGCCGGGTCGATCCGTCCAGCCCCAGACTCCTGCAACCGGACAATTCGCAAGACCGATGTTGAGTTGGGTTCCCGATTCCGAGGTCACAATCATGTTCTTGGCGGCTTTGGTTTTGCGAACAGCATCCTGCACTTGGGAGCGAAGACGCTCGTCAGGCCGTAATCGTTCCAACGCTTCGGGGTGTTCGTTGGAAATCGTAAGTACCCTCGCTCCTTGTTCCAGGATGTTCGGAAGTTGCGGCGCATGCAACAGACCTTCTACTGTCAGATCAACCACCATGGCAGTGCCTGCCAGCGCCGCAACGACCGGGGTTCGATCCCGTAGTGCATCAGATGACCCTGTGGAACGTATTGGTACGCTACTGATTAATTCCGGGGTAGGTAAAACCAGATGGAATACCTTTGCCCCAAGCCCAAGTAGCGCAAGTTCCGCAAGTTGCACATTGATCTGGCGCGACTGTGATTCTGAAAGAATCACGACCTCGTCTCCGGGCGCTACTCGACAAAGATCAAATACCTCGCGAAAGACGTCAATCCATTTTGCTTCGACCCGCTCGATGAGCATCAGTGATTTCTCGTCATTTCAATGTACCCCCCATTTAAACCAGGCGCCCAGGCAGTCAATCTCTGGTGTGGGGAATCAAGCCCCAGAACACTACTGCTTTCCAATTGACCCACCTACAATACTAGTTTAAGGTTTAAGGATCAATTTTAAGGTTTGAAGATCAATGAGCGATCAATGCCGGTTGATACTCAACGAAGAAATGAAGAAACTAGAACACGGTAGCATGGTAGCATGGTAGATAGATGTAACGAATAACTAGACACACTGAGGATTTCTACCGGACAACAGGAGGAGCGTAATGATGAAAAAGAAAATGAGAGCAGGACTTACCCTGGTTGGAGTATTTACTCTTTTCGGCTTTTTGCCTAACCAGGCCTTGGCTGCTGAAATCACCTTGACGGCTGCAAGCTGTTTCCCAATCGGCAGTCCGCCGAGTAAGCCATTTGAAGCATTCGTGGTGGAGCTCAATGCCCGTGGCAAGGGTGTGGTACAGATCGATCTCAAGGGTGGTGCACCGGCGATTGGCAGTCCGTTCACGCTGACCCAGAAAATGGCCAAAGGTGCTTACGATATGGTCGGCTGTCCCGAGGCGTACTTCGGTAATGTACTGCCCGAGGCACCGGTGCTGCGCTTCTCTGCCCATACTTATGCCGAACTGCGTAAGAATGGTGCGATCGACTATGTGCAGAAGCTCATGGCTGAAAAAAATATCAAATACATCGCCCGCTATCATAATTTCGGGCCGTTTTACCTGTGGCTCAATCAGCCGATCACAGGGCCTGATCTGACCGGCCTGAATCTGAGAGTGTCTCCCGTGTATACCGCGTTCTTCACGTCGTTGGGTGCCACCGTCCAGCGCTCGAATTTCGCGCAGGTCTATACCTACATGGAAAACAACACTGTACAGGGATACGGTTGGCCGGCGCTGGGTTGGAACCCGGCCTGGGCAAAGGTTACCAAGTACCGGGTCGAGCCTGGTTTCTACCACGCATCACTGCACGCGCTTGTCAATCTGAAGAAGTGGAATTCGCTGAGCCAGGCTCAGCAGGACGTCCTGACGACAGCTGGTCTGGATTTCGAAGTGAAAACCGAACAAGATTCTGCTGTTGACGGGCCTGTGATGAAAAAGCAAAAAGACTGGATGGCGGGCGAGGGTATGGAAACCATCACGATGGAAGGCGCCGATCGGACCAAATGGACGGCGGCCGCATCGGATGCAGGATGGGGAGAAGTACTGGAACGCAGCCCGGATCATGGCGCAGCGCTGAAGAAGTTGTTTACCGAGTAATCGTTAACTGACCACACGCACCCCGCGATGGGGGCTGGCCGGTCGGCCAGCTTCCTGTCGCAGGGTCGTACCCCACACTTTCAACGCTGATCATTGCCGGGTCCGATATGTACACTCGGATCGATCGATTCGAAGCTGGATTCAACCGGGCCATGTTGTATCTGGCTTATCTGGTGGCGCTCTCTATCGGGCTCATTGCGGTCCTCATTCCACTCAATCTGTTTCTCATCAAGACCCAGTTGGGTAGTATCTGGTGGCTCTACGAGGGGGTTGAGTACACCCTTTATTTTGGAGTTTTCATAGGCGCGCCTTGGGTGCTCAACCAAGGAGCACATGTCCGGGTTGATGTTCTCACGGCTGGCCTGTCTAGAGAATCTGCACGAAAAGTCGATCGAGTCATGGATATCGCAGGTGCCGCGCTGTGCGCTTTTCTGTGTTTTTATGGTTCGCGTGTAACCATCTGGGAATTTCAGGATGGCACAATGCCGGACAAGGACCTGCGGATTCCAACCGGCTACATGATGGTTATTTTTTCGGCCTCATTTTTCTTGCTGGCTGTGGAGTTCCTATTACGGGTTCGCCGGGCGGGTCGCCGATCGGACGAGACCGATTTGGACAAACCCAGATCGGGTTTCTGAATCATGGAATGGTATCTGGCACTTGCCCTGTTGCTCGGCACGGTCTGTACAGCGATGTTCCTGGGTCTGCCCGTGGCCTTTGCCTTCTTTGCTGCCAATATTCTTGGAACAGCTTTGTTTATCAACGGCGATATCGGCCTGGTTCTGATGCCTTTGGAGTTTCACAACGCGATTAAGTTCACGCTGGCGCCGGTTGCCCTGTTTTTGCTGATGGGGGAGATCCTTCTGCAGACCGGAGTAGCCTTTAAGGCCATTGGGGCAATAGACCGTCTCATTGCTCGGGTACCGGGACGGCTCGCGGTCGTTTCGATTGTCGGGGGTACCGTTTTTTCGTCGCTTTCCGGGTCGACCATTGCCAATACCGCGATTCTAGGTTCCGTCCTGCTGCCGGATATGATGAAACGCGGTTACCAGCCGAGTATGGCGATGGGGCCGATTATGGCCGTCGGGGGCATTGCCATGCTGATCCCGCCGTCAGCGCTGGCCGTCTTGCTTGCGAGTCTGGCAGAACAGTCGGTCGCCCAGTTGCTTATTGCGGGGATTGTGCCCGGGATCCTGATGGCGGTGCTGTTTTTCGGGTACGTCGTAGGTCGTTGTGCAATTAACCCTGAACTCGCGCCTGCCTACGAGGAGAAAACGGATGCCCTCGATCAAGTCGTAAGCATTTCGCTGAATGTCAGGGATCGTCCGTGGCTTTCCTGGACCTATGCTGGACGCTATCGCCGTGCCGTCAACCGGATCTTGCCGTCGGTGCTTTATGTACTGCCGCTGTTTGTCATTTTTGTTGTTGTTGTGGGCAGTATCTTCTTCAAGCTCGCCTCGCCGACCGAGGCTGCCGCACTGGGCTGTCTGGCATCACTCGGTGTGTGTTATGTCTTTCGGGTATTCAATAACAAGATACAGGTGTCCGGCATAGAAGGAGCTGATTTTGACTGGCGGGCAATTGCGAAAGCATTGTTGGAGACAGCCAAAATCAACATCATGATCCTGTTTATCATCGCGGGCTCGCTGGTCTTCAGCCAGGCGCTGGCGAACTCCGGAGCGACACAAGGATTGCTACAGTACATCGCGGCAATGGACCTGACGCCGTTGATCGTTGTGATCATGATGA
>CBFIBN010000092.1:0-7394 GCA_965660775.1 Arenicellales bacterium
AACGTATCCACACTCTGGCTTTGTTCTGTTGCAGTAAAGCCTAATCCATGCAGTAGGTGGCCGGCGCGGGCGGAGACTCGAAACCCGTCTATGTCGTCCATCTGACTATGCAGGGTTGCCAGTAGCGTGCCATTGCCGTCGAGTTCCGCCTGTGCAATCTTGATCTCAAGGGATCGGTAAGATTGATCGCCATCAATAACGTAGTCGATGGCCGTGCGGGTTGAGTCGGGAGTTTCCTGCAACACCTCGGTAATCAGGGTGCCTTTAGGCAACGTCACGTTGCCCTGGTCTGCGTCCAGGCGCCCGGCAATGACCGCGAATAGACTGGATTTGCCAGAGCCATTAGCGCCGGTCAGACCCATTCGCTGGCCTGGGAACACATCAAGCTCAACATGTTCCAACAACAGGCGACTGCCACGCCGCAAGGAAAGATCAGTAATTTTCAGCACACGGGTTTGCGCTGTTGCTGGCTGTTACTCATGTAGACAAGGGGATCCATAACTTTTAAATAAAAATAAAGGGGGAGTATACGGGGGTAGGCCGGTAGGGTAGGGCTACCTATGGCCTAAGTCTAAGCCCTGGAGTAGACGTAAGCATCCTGGACAAAGCGAACGATGCGCAGGACGCCTTGTATTACCAACCCCAACATGAAACAGCGGATGCCTACATACAACCTTACATTGACGTTATAGCCATCGACAATACAATCTGCAATTAGCCTTCCATAGCGGTCTTTTGTATCCCCAACACACCTGACTTCCCTGGTGTACGTCCATCCTCTTAGGGTTTCGGTGGCTTCATAACCACAACGCCATGTGACACTGGCTTTTCTACAGGTTTGTTTTCTCTCTGGTGTGTCTATCCCACTAAGGTGTACTTTTGTGCCGCTGATTGCACTTAGAACCCTGGCGGGAAGCCTCGACCACCGCGTTCCAGCGTAATCCATCTTGTTTCGGTAAATGTATCCGTTGCCCAGCGCCCACCGTGACGGCCAACGCCTGAAGACTTCGAACCCCCAAAGGGCGCATGAGGCTCATCGTTGACAGACGAACAATTAATATGGCACATGCCCGTTTCTAATTTCTGTGCTATTGCCATGCCCCGGTACTCGTCCTTGGTGATAACCCCCGATGACAGGCCATACTCTGTATCGTTGGCGATCGCTACGGCTTCTTCATCAGTGCTAAATGGAATGACTGATACTACTGGGCCGAAGGTTTCATCGCGGTATAGCGTCATATCCGATGTCACATCGGTGACTATCGTCGGTTCGACGAACCGGCCGTCCACCTTGCCTCCAAGGACTATCTTGGCGCCTTTCGCTACAGCGTCGTCTATCTGAGACTTCACTTTTGCCACCTGGCGATCGTTGATCAGCGGGCCAATCACGTGGGATTTGTCTCTCGTCGTGTCGCCGACTTTCAATTTTGAGGCTCGCTCTTTAAATCGATCAAGAAACTTCGAAAGAACGCTCTCTTGAACCAGAATCTTCTCCACCGACATGCATATTTGGCCTTGGTGCATAAAGCTGCCAAAATTCGCAGCACCGCTTGCCCGATCTATATCCGCGTCATCACAGATGATCAGCGCATCCTTGCCGCCGAGTTCGACACAGCATTTCTTCAGGTGCGCGCCCGCACGGGCAGCGATCCCGCGGCCTACGGCGGTGGAGCCGGTAAAGGAAATACCCTTGACCAGAGGATGCTCGACCATTTCCTCACCAACGGCTGAAACATTGTCGCGGGAACATGTAATGACATTCAGTACGCCACCGGGAATGCCGGCTTCTTCAAAAATTTCTGCAAATAGCAGTCCACCGCAGTACGGCGTTTCCTCCGATGGCTTGAGCACTACCGTATTGCCGGCAGACAAGGCAAAGGCGATGCCACGAGCTGTCAATAGTGTTGGAAAATTCCACGGGCTGATAACCGACACTACGCCGATGGGACGGCGGATGGCCATCGATAACTTGCCGAATTCCGACGGTATTACCTCGCCGATAGCGGCATAGTTCATCGCAGCCGCCGCATAGAAAATCTCTGGCACATAGCTCGCCTCGAACATGCCTTTGCCGAACCAGCCGCCGGCCTCTCCCTGCAGGGCCGAGACAATATCCATTTTCCGCTTTTCAAAAATTTCAGCGATCTTGATCATGAAATGAGCGCGTTGGTTAAAGGGAAGATCAGCCCATTGTTCGCAAGCGTGATTTGCAGCGGTGATAGCATTCTGGGTTTCGTCGATTCCGACATCCGGGACCTCGGCCCAAAGAGCATCGTTCGAAGGGTTGATATCGGCAAACGTATTCTCCGTGGGCCACCACCTGCCGCCAACATACATATCAGTGAATTTCTTTTTCATCTCTATCTCCTTTGTCGATTGTGAGCGCCCCCGGTCCCACTCTCATGGCCGTAATATGATCGGATTGTCTTTGTTCGGCGCTTTTAATTAAATCATGAACATTACTTTGGAGGATTTCCCGGGTAGGCAGGCGTTCGAGGCTTTGCCTTTGCAGTCGAGTGATGCCGCCAAGATATGCCCTCAAAACCATCTGATCATTCGCCAATGCTTCGGCCGATCCCTCACCGGTAATACGCCCTGTTTCCAGAAGATAGGCTCGATCACAGATAGCCAGGCTCTGTTTGACATTTTGCTCAACCAGTAGAATTCCAACACCTGATTTGCGAATTTCCGCCAGCGCCCTGAATAGTTCGGTACAAAGAAGAGGTGATAGGCCCAATGACGGCTCATCCAGCATAAGGATCGACGGCGCTGACATCATGGCTCGGCCGACCGCTACCATCTGTTGCTCGCCACCGCTCATGGTGTGAGCGATCTGGCTGCGCCGTTCAGCAAGTTTGGGGAAAAGGGTCATCACCTGGTCAAGATTGGCTGCCTCCTTGCCTCGTGCCCGTTGAGAATAGGCTCCGAGCATCAGATTTTCCAATACCGTTAATTCGCCAAACAGGTCACGGCCCTCGGGCACCCTAGAAAGTCCGGCTTCGACAATGTGATGAGGGTCCCAATCGGAAATGGATCTGCCGTGGATGAAAATTTCACTTTCGTCCTCATAGTCGATCAACCCGCAGATAGTTTTCAAAAGAGTACTTTTGCCGGCTCCATTCGCACCCAGGATCGCGACAATCTCGCCGGGCTTGATGTTGATGGATACGCCGGCCAGGGCTAAATGGGGGCCGTAGAAAACCGAAAGATCACGGCAGTCAAGCATCGTCGTCTCCTAGATAGGCGCGGACCACTTCAGGATCGTTGAGTGCATCTTCGGGAGAACCTTCGGCGATTTTGGCGCCACTGTTCATTACTATGCACCGGTCACAGAGGCTCCGAATAGCATCCATGGAGTGTTCGACGACAACGATAGTGCGACCTTCATAGCGCAATCCGCTGACCAGATTGATGCCGATTTTCATCTCTGCTGGATTAAGACCGGCCAACCATTCATCCAGCAAGAGAAGCTTTGGATCCGATATCAGTGCCCGTGCCAGTTCTACACGCTTTTGGTCGATATAAGTGAGGGCAACCACAGGCATCTGTTCCTTGCCGCCCAATCCCACATGTTGGATCAGATATTTGACACGTCGGTTTAATTTTGCTCCCCAATACCGGCGATAACCGAAAACGCCGCCGGCGGCCACATTCTCCATGACGGTCATGCTCGGCAGTATCCTGATAAGTTGAAAGGTGCGAGCAACGCCGTGCCGGGCAACCCGGTGTGCCGGGCGACCGGAAATTTCCCAACCGAATACTCGGATATGACCCGAGCCGGGTTTCAGCTCTCCTGAGATCAGATTCAACATCGTGGTTTTACCCGATCCATTCGGTCCGATAAGACCGACAACTTCGCGCTCCTTGATATCGAAGGACAAGTTATCCACGGCGACCAAACCACCGAAATTCTTTGTGACATTACGAATGGATAGTGCAACGGTATTGCCCATGACTACACCCGCCACTCTTTATACTTGGCCCAATATTTTTCACCCAATCCGACAAACCCGTGAGGGATTGCGTAAACAATCAAAAAAAATGTCACCCCCAACATCAAAGCTGTTTGATTGGGGAATTTCGCCGTAATCAGATCCCAGACAAGAACGAAGGGCACTACGCCGAGAACGGGTCCCCATAGCCGGTGGGCGCCGCCGATCAACGCTGTGATCACAACCAAAAAGGACAACATCGGGCTAAACGCCATGGTCGGCTCAATATAAGTCCACCTCGGCGCCAGGATGGCTCCGGTGACTGCTGCGATGGATCCTGAGATCATAAACAAAAAGATTTTGGTCAACGCGGTATTGATGCCGCTGTGAGCGGCTACGACTTCACTGTTCCCGATAATTCTGAGTGCAAAACCGAGACGCGACCGGTTGATCCACCAGCCAATCAGGTAGACAAATGCGGCCAGTATCAGAAGTTGCCAGTAGATTATTTTCTCATCGACATCGGTCAGAACATAAAGCCCGCTGCTGGCGCCTAATGTCGTTTGACCCCAGGTCATCAACTGACGGATAAGCTCAGCCAGCCCGAGCGTAAAAATGACAAAATAAACGCCAGACAGCCTCAGTGTTGCCAAACCGACAAGACCCGCGAGGACGGCACCGACCAGCGCGGCGATCATCACCAGCAACGGAAAAGACAAGGTGTCAAGACCTCCGCCCACCACAGACATGCCAAGTCCGAAAAAGGCCGCCGTGGCCAGAGATATGTAGTGGGTCGGTCCGGAGAACAATGCCCAGGATGTCGAGAGGACCGTATACATGGCGATGGTGACACCGAGCGATAGCCCATACCCTGAATCAAAAACGGGTAGTAGGGCTGCGACTGCAAAAAGAAAAACAGTTGCCAGAAAACCATACAGTTCTCGACGCGTCATGTTGACTTTCTGCCGAATAGACCTTCAGGTCGAAACATCAATACCAGGATGAACATCAGATAGGCAGCCGCAAGCGTTAATCCCGGATCAATCAGACTGGCAACAGCCGTTTCGGCAAACCCCAGAACAAAGGCCGCTATGATGGCGCCCCGAATGTCCCGGATACCACCCATGATAACGATCACCAAGGCTTTCATGGTAAAGATAATGCCAACTGAGGCATCGAAGGTCAGGAACATACTCAGCAAAGCCCCGCCGGAAGCCGTGACAGCCCCTCCCAACGCGAAAGCCAGAGCCGATGCTCGTGGCACATTGATCCCAACTAAACCTGCGGCTTCTGAATTAACTGATATAGCGCGAAGCGTCAGGCCTGTCCGTGTCCGATTAAGCCAGATGTAGAGACAGGCGCACAGCGCGACAGAAAAAAGGAAGGCAACGATGCGGTTCAGCCCGTAGGCCTGTCCAAGAATATGAAAGGGAACTTCTAAGTAAGAGTAGTTAAAGTATTCGCCACCAAATACGGCAAGCATAATGCCGACCAGGATAAAACTTTGACCGAACGTGGAGAGGATGCTGTCGACCTCCAGTTGACCTTCGGACTTTGCCCGCTTAACCAGAGGCCTCAAAAAACATTTATAGATCAGCCAATTTACAATAAATGCCAGGGGCGCGACTATGGCAATTGACAGGATTGGACTGAGACTTGCGCTGGTAAAAATCCAAAACGCTGCGAATGATCCCGCCACCAATATTTCGCCGTTGGCGAGATTCATAATTCGGGCGACACCGTACTGAAGCTGCAAACCCATGGCCATGAGAGCATAGGCGCCGCCCAACAGTCCGCCGATGATAAGAATGTCCATGACGGAGAAATTTGAACTAAAAGAAACTCCCGATGCAGGCGTGGCACCTACATCGGGAATGAACGTAAAAGTTTACCAGTTGGGTTTGGAGTTGACTGGCTTGGCGCCAGGCCGACCCGTTGAGCTTACCCCGTAAAACTTGCCGCCTTGCCATTGGCCGACGGTCCAATATTTCTCGTTGTTCTGGTTTTCAAAAACGATTGGCCCTATGACGGTTTCGAAACTGTTTTCCTTGATGTAGTCGATCACAGCTTGTCGATCTTTTGATCCGACCCCTTCGATGGCTTGTTCAAGAATCTGGAACGTCGCGTAGACCATGCCGCTGGCCCAGTAATCCGGGGATTTACCAGTCGCTTTGCTATGGGCGGCAAAATAAGCCTGCATGGCATCCGTATCAGGGTCGATGCCGCCGGCACCTAGGACGCCTTCAGCGGATTCGCCGAACTTACCGGAAAAAGCGGGAAAGGCCGTGGCGACCGCAGTGTAATAAGCCTTCACATTAAGGCCTTGCACTTTGGCCTGGGCTGTTAAGCCGAATGTATCTGGCGGATATGACCAGGCGACAAAGGCGTCGGGATTAGCAGCCTTGGCACCGCGTATGACCGGTGAAAGGTCAGGTGACCCGAGCGGATAGGATTTGTCATAAACAATCTCGAATCCAGCTTCCTTGAAGATTGGCCGCGCCGCGTTTGCAAGCTCAATACCAAACGCATCGGCAACGTTGACCATAGCGATACGGTTTCCGATCTTTCCCTCATCTCGCATTTGTTTTAGCACCTTCGCCACCGAGTCGGCGAATGCTGTAGTCGTGCCGAGAGTGAAGAAGATGTTGGAGTAGCGTTTGGTGAGCTCGTCGATCTTATCCGTGATCGTGGTATGCGTGATCAACGGATAATTAAATTTGGCGAAGATAGGCGCTGTTGCCAGATTAAAGCCCGTACCGTAGGGCGCCAGGATAAAATCAACTTTGTCCTGAGTTGCGAGGCGCTGAATATTCTTGATCGCTTCACCCGGATTGGTTCGGTCATCATATTCGATCAGTTCGACTTTGGCTTTGCCGCTTTTGAGTTGTAGTCCGCCGCGGGCATTCACCTGCTCGACCCACAGTTTGACGTTGGGCCAGTATGTGACGGTCGAACCGCCGACCAGCGGGCCTGTCTTGGGTGCCGAAGCACCAATCTTGATCGTTTGCTCGGCCATTGACGGCAAGGTAAACGAAATTGCTGCGACAGCAGCAACGGCCAACCATGCTTTTTTATATTTCATCCTGAACATTTCCTGGTCTCCTTGGTGACTAGTAAGCCATTTTCACTTTATAGCGGTCGTTGCCGACAAGCAAGGCTGAGTCCCGTAAGCATGCATAAACAGGTCTATAGGGTGCTCGGTACGCGTTTTTAGTCCGCATGATCCTCGGACTGGTTAAGCGCTAATGTCCCTTCTCGTTTTGTCAAAACGTAACCCATCCCATTGATAGCGCGACCATTGGGTGCTCAGTCCAGTGTATCTGTGGAGTCCTTGGCATTCAAGCGGTTAGCTGTCACGAACACGTGAGTCAGTCGAGCCCACAATCCAACAGCCATGTTCCGTTCACGTTACTCAAAAAGGCGGGGGATATGAGCAAGAAAATAACTGCACCAGCATATCCC
>CBFIBN010000093.1:0-6961 GCA_965660775.1 Arenicellales bacterium
AACGCTATCGCCTGCCCGCTGATCAACATTACCCTGCAAGGGCGTAAAGATACCTACCCGAAACGTCGCGGGATGACGCGAGTCAAAGAGATGGTAGATAGGGGAATCAACTGTTCGTTCGGCCACGACTGTGTCATGGACCCCTGGTATGCCGCGGGTAGCCACGACATGCTCGAAGTCGCTCATATGGGACTCCATGTCGCGCAGATGACTGGAACCGCCCAAGCGCGTAGCGTCTACGATGCGATAACCGTTAACCCTGCCAGAGCGCTGAATCTTGTCAATTATGGCCTGAGTGTTGGATGCAATGCCGACATGGTGATCCTGCAGGCAGCGGACCCCATTGAGGCAATCCGTTTGCGAGCCACTCGGCTATTTGTGATTCGCCGGGGCAAGATCATCAGCAAAACGCCAACGGTAAAAAGTGAAGTCGAGATGCTGGGTGCAACTCAACAAATAACTTTTGCCCAAACTGAAATCCCCTGACACTGGGGCGCCAGCGAAAGATCAACCCGTGGGTTGGCCCTCAAGCCTCGCAAATTTTGGCAACTGCTTTTTGTAGGCGCGCAAGCCCCTGTTCGATATCGTCTTTTGGAATAATGAGTGACGGTGCAACACGCATCACGTTGGCACCAGCGACCAGAACAAATAGGCCTTCATTTTGAGCGGCCTGCATAAAATCCCGCGCCCGGCCAGCCCATGGCTCGCCGAGCACACAGCCCATCAGCAATCCCATACCTCGAACCTGCTCAAATACCCCGTATTGCTCGCCAATCGCGAGTATTCCCTCCTCAAGGCGAGCGCGTCGCTCGCTAACCCCTTTCAACACGGCCGGAGCACTAACAATATCGAGGACCGCATTAGCCACTGCACAGCCCATCGGGTTGCCGCCCCAGGTGCTACCGTGGGTGCCGACACCTAGCGAGGCCGCCACTTTATCGCTCGCCAGGGTAGCAGCGATTGGAAAGCCGCCACCCAGTGCCTTGGCCGTGGTCAAAATATCGGGGATGACATTGAATGCCTGATAGGCATACAACGACCCGGTGCGACCAACCCCAGTTTGAATTTCGTCCAAGATCATCAACGCCTGATGTTCATCGCACAGACTCCGTATCCGTTCGAGGAACCCGGGTTCGGCGGCTATGACCCCGCCCTCTCCTTGTATCGGCTCGATAATAACCGCGCAAACATCGCTATCGAAGGCCGCTTCAAGCGCACCTATGTCATTGAAGGGTAGATGCTGAATGCCGCCGGGCAAGGGCCCAAAACCCTCTCGGTAATTGGGCTGTCCACCCGCCGTGACGGTAAAAAGCGTGCGCCCATGAAAGGCATTATCAAAAGACAGGATTCGAGACTTTTGCTCGCCATAATGGTCAAAGGCATAACGTCGGGCAAGTTTTAATGCTGCCTCGTTGGCCTCGGCTCCAGAGTTGGAAAAAAACACCTTATCGGCAAAGGTCAACCCCACCAGTTTTTTTGCCAGCAATAGTGCCGGCTCTGTCACAAGAACATTGGCGGTGTGCCATAACTTGCTGGCCTGTTCGGTGAGGGCCTCAACCAGTGCCGGGTGGGCGTGGCCCAGCGCGTTTACGGCGATACCCCCAGCGAAATCAATGTACTCCTGTCCGGCCTGGTCCCAGAGCCGAGACCCAGACCCTCGGACCGGAATTATCGGCGCAGGCGCATAGTTCGGCATCATATAAGTGTCGTACCAGCCTCGCTCAATACCGCTCATTGATCAACCCTTCCATGACTTTAAGAAAATGAGGTTCGATTCTAACCATGACGCGGCAAAAACTCACCACCCAAAGATCGTTCTGACCCCGCGACTTCAAACCCAAGATACAGCCGGCTGAATTAAAACACCGATACAGCCCACGCCAACGCAACCTTTAGGATCGAGTCCCCGTTTTGCTGACGATACCACTCGATCAGGCCTTAGGAGGTTGCTAGAATGCGTGTGCCCGTGATGACGCTTTCCTGTTGCGGGCCCAAATGCGTGTTCCAACTATCTATATTCGAAACGGTCTTGTATGAAAAAAGAAACCTCTTCCGCTATTCGCGCCGATGCTACCCGGGCGATCATTTCAGGGCGCTCGTCTTTCAGTCACCACGGCGTCGTCAATACACCGGTCTATCATGCCTCGACCATTTTGCATCCCAATGTCGAGTCATTCGAAAAACGCCATGACTCCAAAACAGGTGATCGACGAAAAGTCATCTATGGCTTACTGGGCACACCGACGAGTTTCGATCTGGAAGAAGCGATTGCAGACCTTGAGGGCGGGCACGATGCGCTTCTCACCTCGTCTGGATTGGCGGCGATCAATATTGCCTTGCTGGCATTTTTGCGCCCCGGGGACCACATACTGGTAGCGGATTCGGTTTACGCATGGACTCGATCGTTTAGCGATCAGATGTTGGCGGATCTGGATGTTGAAGTTCAGTACTACAACCCTTTAGTTGGTGCAGATATCGCATCGCTGATCCGCCCTAGTACGCGAGTCATTTTTCTGGAGTCACCCGGCTCATACACCTTTGAGGTGCAGGATATTCCCGCGATCACTGAGGTCGCCAGGGAGCATCAGATAACCACCATCCTCGATAACACCTGGGCAACGCCGTTATTTTTCAAATCATTTGAGCACGGGGTTGATGTATCCGTCCACGCGGCCACTAAATACTTATCTGGCCACAGCGATGTCATGATGGGGGCAATCGTCTGCAACGAGGCCTCCTGGGAGGCTGTGCACCGTACCCACAAATTGTTCGGCCAATGTGTTGGGCCAGACGATGCCTACGCCACCTTGCGCAGTGTGCGAACCCTGCCAACGCGACTGCGGGCCCATCAGGAGCAAGGAATCGCGCTTGCCACCTGGCTACAAGGCCGTGACGAAGTCGCCGAGGTGTTACACCCCGCGCTCCCGAGCCATCCCGGACACAAGATATGGCAACGTGACTTTCTCGGGGCATCCGGTCTTTTCAGTATTATTCTGAAACCCCAACCTCGCCAAGCAGTCCTGGATATGGTCAACAACCTCGAGCTTTTTGGGATAGGGGCCAGTTGGGGAGGCTATGAAAGTCTGCTGATTCCTGTCTACCCTGAAAAACACCGCAGCGCAGTTCCGTGGAACTCATCGGGTCAACTCTTGCGCATCCACGCGGGACTCGAATCCCTTGATGATCTCATCGTCGATCTTAAGGCGGGTTTGGGCCGACTTAGCGCGTGAATTTGTTTGACCCCGTAATCAAAGTTGACACCGATGCCCCTGGATGAGACGCTGAAACCCGAGTGTGAAGCCTTCCTTTCACAGTTTCGCTCGCTCCTGCTCGGCACGCTCAACGCCGAAGCACAAGTGGATTTGAGTTACGCGCCGTTTGTCGATCATCACGACTCTTTTTTCATTCTGACCAGCCAGTTGTCCTCGCACACCGCCAACCTTAAACAGCGCGGTAACGCTACAGTCTTTTTCATCGAAGATGAATCCGCTTGTGACGAGATCTACGCCCGGCGTAGGTTGCATTTTGAGTGCCAGGCCTTGCTCCATAGCCGAGACAGCGATACCTGGAAAACTCTTGCTCCGCTGTTTGCCGACCGTTTTGGCCAGATCATCGAAACATTGACCTCTTTGCCAGATTTCGAGTTGTTTCAACTGACTCCCTCGAGTGGCCGCTGGGTGAAGGGTTTTGGAAAAGCCTTTGATTTTTGCGGGCGAGTCGAGCGGGATGCCGTCCACTTGAATCCCGCAAAAGGTTAGCACTCAGCCCGCTAACTGTCGTTGCTGCGATTGACAGGTCGCTTGCGTTTTACCCGGGGGTTGCGACTTGTTTTAGCCTTGTCCTTGGGCGCGGGCCGCGCTGAAGCCGGTGAGGAATGCATGGGCTTGCGCTGGGGCGTGCTGCGCCCCTTTTTTATTCCTGCCAGGCGATAGAGTCCATCGTGTTGTGACCGCTGAAGCTCCAAATACTGGCCACTTTTCAACTCGCGACTCAGCCGAAATGAACCGTAACGCACCCGTACCAGGCGACTGACTGTGCAACCCACGCTCTCCCACATTCGCCGGACTTCACGGTAGCGCCCTTCTTTGAGGACCACGCTATGCCAGTGATTAGCACCACTGCCAGATTGCGTACGAATCGACTCAAACCGGCACAACTGACCGCCCAGAAGAATGCCGTCACGCAAACGACGCAAGTCAGCCGGGCTCACTTGACCACGGACCCGACAGCGGTACTCTCGCTCGATCTCCTGGGAGGGGTGCATCAACCGATGCGCCAGTTCTCCATCGGTGGTAAAAAGCATAAGGCCCGAGGTATTAAAGTCCAACCGCCCAACGGAAACCCAGCGCTGCCCGCGAAGCTTGGGTAACCCATCAAAAACCGTTGGCCTGCCTTGCGGGTCCTGCCGGGAACAAATCTGGCCCACCGGTTTATGATAAAGCAGTGCCCGCGAGCTGCCCGGCGAAGTGGGGCTCAACTGAATCCTTCGCCCATCGACAAGCACACGGGACTGGGCGCCGACCTGTTGCCCGATTACGGCTACTTTTCCGTCAACCTCAACCCGGCCATGACGAATCCAGTCTTCTATCTCTCGCCTCGAACCCAAACCGGCGTGGGCGAGCATCTTCTGGATTCGTTCAGTCAATCTCGTGACTTGAGGCGACCCGTGAGATCGGATCTTCCTCGCCGGGGTCGCCAATGGGTTCGGCCCTACCCGCTTCGGCTTCGGCTTCGGCTTCGGTTTCAGTTTCAGCCGGCAACTGGGTGCGATCCATCTCTGGCGACTCTTCAACTGATGCCTGATCGACCGTGGCATCCGAATCGTCATCTTCGCCGGGCTCACCAACGGGTGTCGCGATGGGCGCCGGCATCTCGATCCCCAGCTCGCGAGCGATATCGGCCAGTTCCCGCTCATCTTCCAGGTTAGGTAGCGACGTCAAAGACGGCAGCCCAAAATATTCCAAAAAAGCCGAGGTAGTGACGTACAGGGCTGGATGCCCAGGCACCTCACGAGTACCGGACTGACGCACCCACTCCCGGTCGAGCAAAGAGCGCATGATTTCGGTGGTCACGGTGACTCCGCGTATATCCTCGATATCACCCCGGGTAACCGGCTGGCGATAAGCAATGATCGCGAGGGTTTCCAACAGGGCTCGAGAGTACCGCGGCGGTCGGCTCTCCCGGAGCGTACGCAAAGCCGAGGCATACGGGGCACGAGTCTGAAAACGAAAGCCGCCCGCCACCTCAACAAGTTCAACCCCTCGGTTGGAGTAGTGACTTCTGAGTTGCTCTAATGACGAGCGTATCTCATCAGCTCGCTCGCGAGTGGCCTGGCCCGGGAAAAGGGTCTGCAAATCGCGGATACCCAAGGGGCGCTCCGCCGAGAACAAGGCCGCCTCTACGGTATGAATAATTTCGTTGTTATCGCTCATGCACTCTTGGCTTTGACGTGGATTGGGGCAAAAGGCTCATTCTGGGTAACTGCCAGCACGTTATCACGGACCAGTTCAAGTACGGCAATAAAGCTGACAACCAGTCCCTTGCGGCCTTCGTCTGGACTGAAGAAATCTTGCAGGGACACATACTCCCCGCTTCGGACCCGCTCCAGGATCTGAGTCATCCGCTCGCGGACCGAGAAAGTTTCGGGAACCATCTGCAGGTGTTCGCGGCGCGCGGCTGATAACATCGCAGATCGCATCGCTGTAACCAGATCTTCAAGGTCGACCCGGGTCTCCTCTTTGGGTGGATCGGGGTCCTCGACTCGAGCGTAGACCAGGTATAGATCGCGCTCCACCCGCGGCCGATCGTCGAGGTTCTCGGCAGCGTTTCGAAAACGCTCATACTCCTGAAGACGCTTGATAAGGGCCGCCCGGGGATCCTCCTCTTCTTCCTCACCGGGGCCCGGACGCGGCAACAGCATGCGCGACTTGATTTCGGCCAGCATCGTTGCCATCACCAGGTAATCGGCCGCAAGATCCAACTGCATCCGCTGCATCAGCTCAATATAGTTCATGTACTGGCGGGTAATATCCGCCACGGGCAGATCAAGAATATCGATATTCTGCCTACGAATAAGGTGCAGCAACAGATCGAGCGGTCCCTCAAAGTCCTCTAAAACGACTTCTAGAGCCTCGGGCGGAATATACAGGCCCTCGGGCCACTGGTCGAAGGCCTTACCCCCGACAACAGCGCGCGTACCTGCCCTCAGATTCGCCTCCGAGGGCCCACTGGCAGGGGCTTCACTCATTGGTAAAGGGTTCCCACTACCGTGCGCACTTCATGGAGTGTCTCTTGTGCAACATCTCTTGCCCGCTCGCAGCCAGACTCGATAATCTCACGCACCTGCTTGGGGTTTTGCTCAAAAGGACGGGCCCTGTCACGAAGAACAGACTGCTCCTTAAGGATCGCTTCCAACAATGGCTTCTTACAGTCGACACAACCTATGCCAGCGCTACGACAACCGCTTGCCAACTCAAGGCGTTGCGCTTCTTCAGTATAGATACGATGTAAATCCCAAACCGGGCACTTGTCTGGATCGCCGGGGTCGTGACGGCGCTGCCGCGCCGGATCCGTGGGCATGGTCATCAGCCGGGCACTTACCCGCTCAGGCTCGTCGCGCATCTGAATCGTATTGTTATACGACTTTGACATCTTTTGGCCATCCAGCCCCGGCATCTTTGCCGCTGGCGTAAGCAGCGCCTCTGGCTCAGGCAGGATTTCTCGGCCGCCGCCATCGAGGTATCCCCCTAAACGCTCGCGGTCCTGCGGTCCTATATTGCCAGAACCCTCTAACACTTGGAGCGCCTGCTCCCGGGCCGAACTAACCCCTTCCTGAAGCCATTGGCGCCGCAAGCTTACAAACGACTTGGCTGATTTCTTTCCTAGTTTGCCTAGTGCGTCAAGCGCCTTTTCTTCGAAAGCGCCATCACGCCCAAATATATGATTAAACCGCCGGGCAATC
>CBFIBN010000094.1:0-6927 GCA_965660775.1 Arenicellales bacterium
GTGAGCGCACGTCGGACGCGGATTCGGGACAAAAGCTGATACCAAGGCTCCCGGAGGTCTGGATAGTTTCCCCGCATACTTCAATCGGGGCTTTTATCCGATGTGCGACGTGTTGGGCGAATCGGGAAATCTGTTTTTTGCTCTGCACCTTCTCAACGATGATCAGGAACTCATCGCCTGCGAGGCGGCCGATTACGGCGTTGAGCGTGTTTAGCGCTCGAAGCCGCTTTGAGATTTCAAACAGCACAAGATCCCCAGCCGCATGACCCCATTTATCGTTAATGGACTTAAAATCATCCAGATCAAGAAAGCACAGCGCCAGAGTCTCCTTGTTCGCTTTTACCTTCGCGACTGCGCTGCTAAGGTATTCCATAAGCCTTCTGCGGTTGGGAAGACCGGTAAGCGGGTCGTGGTGTGCTTTGAAATCAAGCGCCTTATATTTTTTCGTCAGGTCTTTTTCGATGCGTTTTTGATCGGCCAATTCAGTTTTTAGAGTCGCGTTCTCCTGCTTGAGTGATCGGGTGCGTTGTTTAAGTTGGGATTCGAACAGGGCACTGGCACCTGCTAACTCGGTCTGGAGCTCCAGCCGTCGAACAAATTCTTTTTGCCATGCCCAATTTATTTGCGCAATGTTCCCAATCATCGGAGATTGAATCGGCGTAGCCAGTGTTAGTTTATTAGTACCCCCTGGCGTTTTAGTCGACGCTGTTTTGTTTGTCTCAAAAATGGCAGGCACCATCCCTAGAAGAACTTGTTTGGCTTTTTGCGACTCCCGCTTGATCTTCGGGTGGTGATCTTTCTTTAGTTCGGCCACTGCCTGATCTTTTTGCACACAGACTGTTCCATCAATCAGTGACCCTTCTTCAAACAGAGGCTGACAATGAGCCTTGATTGTGTCCATAGCACGTACAGGGTGGACGCGGAACCACTTACCGTTGGTGTTAAACGGTTTTAGTTCTTTGTGAGTCGCCGCCTTTACCTTGCATGGATTCTCGACTAGGGCGGCATAGACTGCTGTAGCCTTGCGGGGGGTGGTTGTAGCGTCAGGTCGCTCATTGACCAGTAAAGAGGGATCTTTACTGGAGTAACCGATTTTGACAACGCCATCTGCGTCAGCCAAGGTAGCAATGTAGACCCAGCCTTTCATCCCTAAATACTACCGACGCTCTTACAATGTCAGTAGTTAACACCCGCCAATGTCTAATCAATTTAGGAGTGTGGGTAGGCGCATTCAGAAAGATTACATTCTGGATGCCTCAAGCACGAGACGCAGTTTGGAAGTAACTTCAATAGGGTAATGAAAAAGTGTTGCCCAGTCTTTTGCTGGGGTAATCGATCGCGTCACCAGGTTCTTGTTGAAGTATCTTCTTTCTAGGTTGTCCGGCGATCGGGTCGAACCTGTATATCTACTTTTCCCAATGGAACTCGTTTAGTCGTTAGCTCGAGAACATGGCCTATCTACCATTCTGGAAGGGCTGCGTGGTATAGAAATAATCATTCCGATATTCGATCAGAATCACTACTGTGTCGCTGCGATCTCCTGAGTGTGATATGAACCTTGTTCCGCCTGGCGATTCTGTTCTGATGACTTTGCGAATCCACTGCTGGATACACTGTGGGTTATTACTCCAGATTCTGCTAATTCAGTTGTCGATTCGTTTGTAAGATCGGTTGTTGTGTTGCTCCAATGCGCCTTGATTTTCAAAATACGCTTCAGAATCTGTTCGAACAGCGCAACTAGATGAGGATCAAAATGAGTGCCGGAATCGTTCTTCAGCTTGGCAATAGCTTCATCCACTATCCAGGCCTGCTTATAGGGTCGCTTTGTAGTCAAGGCATCAAACACATCGACAATAGCCACAATCCGGGCGGATTCGGGGATGGCATTTTTGGCCAATCCGTCGGGATAGCCAGTGCCATCCAACCTCTCGTGATGAGACCGGGCTACCTCACTCGCCAGGCTGAACAGCGGGGTGTCGCTCTTGCCTAGGATTGCGGCACCAATCACAGTATGATTCTCCATGATCTTGCGCTCAGTGGGTGTCAGCGCGCGGGGCGCGCCCATGATGGAATCTGGAATCCCGATCTTACCGGTATCATGCATCGCCGCTGCGAGCCTTAACTGTCCTGCATGGGCTTGTGACCAGCCAGCGGCTTTGGCCAGCGCTTTGGCATAGTCAGCCATACGCCAAATATGTACGCCGGTATCGTTGTCGCTAAAGTGCCCGGCTGTCCCTAGCATGTAAATTGCAGCTTCCTGGCTTTTTTCGAGTTCCGTGGCACGCACTAAAGAAAGATGGGTGAATATCCGATGGCGGGCTACAGTCGCCGACATTGGTTTGTGAATGTAATCAACAGCGCCTGATTGGAACCCTTTCAATTCACTGCTCTCATCATTGGAGGCGGTAACGAATATCACAGGAATGGATTGCGTGGTAGGGCTCTGTTTTAGTTTGCGACACACTGTATAGCCATCCAGGTCTGGCATATCGACGTCGAGCAGGATCAGATCCGGGCGAAATCTTTCAGCCGCTTCGAGTCCGTCTACCCCGTTGCGTGCAAATTTTAACTGGTAGTCATCCTTCAGTATCTGTCTGAACAACTGAAGGGTCGAAGGCTCATCATCAACTACGAGTATTGTTTTGTACATAACCTGGATTACCTCGCTGGGCTAGGTTGCAATTTAAACTGCTGTATCAACGCCGTTGCGGCATCTTTGGCTTTGCCAAAGTCGAATGCCGCCAGTGCTTTCTCGATTCCAGCAAGATCAGACTTTCTCAGATATCTTTGCAGATCTTTCAGAATCGGATCAGCCAGTTCGGGATCGAGTTCCTCCAGCGCTGTGAATAGTTTTTTAAAAAGGGGCTCTATCATCAGAGGATCTTGAGTTATCTCGAGGCTCTTAGGGCCCGAGTCGTCAAATGTTTCTAGTTCGCCAATAGCCGTAAATGTCTTGTCCACCGTGCACTTCAAGTGAGTAAAAAATTCTTGCTGACGATCATAATGTTCTGCCCGTATTGCCGCTTCGAGTTGTTGGCTGGCATCGGCAATCGTCAATAGCTGCAGGTTTCCCGCCGCCCCTCTGAGCGCGTGCAACAATGACAGCGCATCCGTGTCCTTACGGGGCCTTTCTGCCAGATGCTGCTGTAAATCGTCGAGTGCTGTATCGTGGTGAGAAACAAAAGTCTGTAGCGCCCTTGTGTAGGCCGATAGCGTTTGCCAGGCGTAACGGGCTTTTTGCGGGTCGGCGATAGTTGCGATGGTAGCGAAGTCACCATCATCCTCCGGATCTAAGGTTAGTTTGGTTTTGTTGTTCACTCTACCCCCACCTGCCTCAACGGAATCTTCCATAAGCGCGAATAGCTCTTTAATGGCGATAGGTTTGGAAACAACTGTAGTCATCCCAGCGGCAATGCACTTATTGACATCCTGCCGCATCACACTGGCAGTGAGCGCAATTAGAGGAATCGGGGATTGAATACCAGAGCGCTGTTCTAACTCACGAATTCGTGCGGATGCCTGAAGACCGTCCATTATTGGCATATGTATGTCCATGAGAATGAGGTCGTAGTCGTTTTCTTGAAATGCCTTTACCGCCTGGGCGCCATTTTTTACCCAGTCTAGTGAATGCCCCTGCTGGTCCAGCCATATCCTCAGCAGATCAGCGTTGGTCTTTACATCCTCGGCCAGGAGGACGTGAAAGCGTCTCGGTGAGTGATAGTCGTTTGTTGTTGGTCCATCGTCATCAAACAGGCATTTGACGTTTTCTGCGACCGATTGATAATTCAAAGTGAAGTGGAAGGTTGAGCCTTTATCCTTTACGGTCTCTAGCCAAATCTTACCGCCCATCGCTTCCACAAGTCGCTTGCAGATGCTGGTGCCAAGTCCGGTGCCGCCATATAAGCGAGTGGTCGACTGATCGGCCTGGTGGAAGGGATCGAATACTAGGCTCGCCTGTTGTTTAGTCATACCGATGCCAGTATCGATCAATTCGAAGTGGGTTAGATCAGTGTTCTTATCTACGCTAATCCGCAGGCGGATAGATCCCTTTTGGGTGAACTTGATGGCATTGTCCAGCAGGTTGACTAGCACCTGTCGCAGCCGAGTCGGATCCCCAGTGATTCGTTGGGGCACCGAAGGATCAATCTCCAATTTAAAGACTAATCCGCTCTCTGCAATGCGGCCCGAATGCAGGATCGCGACATCCGAAATCATATTCTTCAGGTTAAAAGGGATTGATTCCACCTCCAATCTGCCGCTCTCAAGCTTAGTTAAATCCAAGATATCATTTAGAATGCTCAATAGATTATTGGCGGACGAACGGATGGTTTCGACCCGTTCTTTTGTTTTTGGAAGCAAGTTCTGATCAGAGACTACTATTTCTGAAAATCCCAGGATCGCGTTCATCGGAGTTCGGATCTCATGGCTCATGTTGGCAATGAAAGAGTCTCTTGACAGTATCCCAGCCTGGGCAGAATCTCGTGAACGCTCGAGTTCTGCGGTACGTAACTGGACAGTGCTTGCCAACTCGATCTCTTGCCTGGCCGCCTTGCGCCCAATCCAAGCGATGCCAACCAGGACAATTATCCAAACAAGAATATGGCTCACGATCAGATCAAAACGGACGCTGGCGTACCGCTCGAGATATAGCGTCAATGGCACGTTAATGCCGGTTGCGCCGCGTACTTCCCCCACTTTGTAGCCCAGGTGACCATGGCACTTCATGCAGTCAGATTCCATCATCATCGGACGCAGAAATCGCAGGTGAGGAATACCATTGATGTCTGCTTGTTTCCAGATCTCTTCTGGAGAGCCCTCATTACTGGACATGATCTTCAATTGCTCTCGTTCCCATTTATCTGGCGCATTTGCCGGATTTAGATACTTAAGCCCGGTAATCCGACCGTTGACTCCATACTGATTCTCATAATCGTCCATCATCTGGCGGAGCATGCTGGCGGGATTGATCAAAGTGAGTTTAATTCCCGAAGTCGTAGTGACATCTCTGTCCGGAACATGACTCATAAAGGGAATTGGCTGTTGGTCTTGCGTGATGGGTACATAAACGCCGCCGTGACGGGTTGCCCATTGAAGCACAGTGGTGTTTTTACCGAGGATCGCATGCGTCTCAGCGTTGACCTGCTTGTCCATGTTTTTCTTAGCATGGTCAACGTTAAATACAAGGGAACCGCCTATCAGCAGAGTCCAGAAAATCATTGATATTATTGTGAAGCGATGAATCATGTTGGTTCTTACCTTGTAATGGCCAGTTCAATCTTGGCCACTAAGATTGAGTGGAATAACATTAGTGATATTATAATATTATGATATCACAAAAACAATGTCAATGAATTATTGGTATAATATGCTGTCCAGTTGGCTAATCAGGTCTAACTCAGTGATCGCAAAGGACAGAAGAAAACGGGTAAACGTCGCCGTTCGTATCAGCCATCACCAGATGCTGCGCCACCTGGCAGCGGCGAAAGGTGCCACTGTTCAGGATATTCTGGACAACCTGCTTGAGAAGAATCTCGAAGGAATAGACGGTTTGACACTGAAAGAGATTGCTAACTGGGAGCCAGCTGAACCTTGAAAAGGCCTGCCTGAGTGAGGTTTTCCATAAGATTGCGATTCCAGGTTCTTTAATGGCTATGCTGGTGGGCGAGCAACAACTCCACCACTGGCGACTATTCTTTGGCGTTTTCATAATTCGCCCTCTTTAAATATCCCAAACGGTTTTCAATCGATGCACAGAGTCTGGGCGTCTGGGCATCGGGGAAGATAATCAGTTCCTGCCAATTGATAATCAGAAAGTGTTTCCCGACGGCGGGGCGTTAGAGAATAAGAGAGGGTCGCTGTCGTTGTCTTGCATCCTGGGCACAGGTTCGATGTTGAAAAAGCCTCAGTTTGGGTATCGGAAAAGAATTGGCAGCCCGGTAGTCTCGGGAGACAGGTCCGGGTTCAGGGCGATAAAATCAGCAAAGAAAAGATTTGCGGTTTGGTGATGGCATAATTCGAACCATGACAGACAGTCATTGTGCCGCCCTGTCGGCTGGCTTACCCAACCGTTACTACAGTAACCGCGAGGATTTTCTCGCTGAACGCGAAAAAATTTTCGCACCGATGTGGGTCTGTATCGGCTTTGCCAGTAATACACCAAACCCGGGCGATGTCTTCCCGATTGAGTTCATGGAGCTGCCGCTTTTGTTGGTTCGGGGCAGTGACCAGAACCTGCGGGTCTTTCACAATGTCTGCCGTCACCGCGGCCACCTGCTGGTCAGTGAGGCCGGTACGGTCAAACAGTCGCTGCGCTGTCCGTATCACTCATGGACCTATACGCTTGAAGGCAAACTGGCACGCACCCCGAACATCGGTGGGGTCGGTATCAACCAGATCGAATCGTTGGATCGCTCAAAGTTTGGCCTGATCGAGGTCGCCAGTGCTCAATGGCACGATCTGGTTTTTATCAACCTTTCCGGGGATGCGCCGCCTTTTGCTGAGTTCATCTCCCCATTAGCCCAGCGTTGGGCGCCTTATTGGGGAGGTGAGGGGTCGTCACTGCTACGCCTGGGTGAGTCACATTCCCGCATCGAGCTCGAGCTTTTGGCTAACTGGAAACTTGCTGTTGAGAATTACCTGGAGGCTTATCACCTGCCGACGGTTCATCCTGACCTTAATAAGGTCTCCCCACTCGCTGACCATGAGATTTATCTTGCCGACGATTTTGCCGGCCAGTTGTCGCTCTGCTATACCTTGGGCGCCGGTGCGGATGGACACCTGCCCGTTTTCCCCGCCTGGCCAAAAGACGCATACCAGGAGGCGGAGTACCCGGCATTGTTCCCCAACACTCTGCTGGGGCTGCAGGCAGACCACCTTTTTGTCATGGTGATTATCCCGCTGGCCTACAACCGGACCCTTGAGCAAACC
>CBFIBN010000095.1:0-6867 GCA_965660775.1 Arenicellales bacterium
ACAGGGTCGAAAAATACACCTTCAGTAACTGCAGCAAATCATCATGCTGCGAGGGCAGTGCTACATGTTGGTAGATTAAGCCGCCCTGAACCAACCAGGCCAGTAAACTGACAAGCGGCTGCCACAGGTACAGAAGTGCAAACCAGAAGGTCAGGGTAACCCCAACCTCCGTTAGCCGCCGGCGCGCACCCAGCAGACCTGGCGATTCGATAATCAGTCCTTGGGAAGGCTCTGGATTCCCCTGTCGGGACTTATCCATACGGCTCGTTCTCCACGTTTTTTGACCAGTGCTTTGGGGAACCCCTGCACGGTTGCTACAACATTGATCATCCAATATGCCAGCGGGTACCACACCATCCAGAAGGAATATTTGAACAATCCCTTTTCATATCTTGAATCTATAACCAGGCTGACGCCAGCTTGCAACAGGCATGTCAGCCCGAGAATCACACCGGGCCATTTTGGCATCAGTGTTGAAATCTGCAGGTAGTCTGGCAAATCTACAAGTTTGCCTGTCGCCCACAACACCAATGTCAATACCAGTGAATAGCTCCAGACAATGCTGACGATATACTCGATGCAGATCAGCCACATTCGCCGGCGTCGCCAGGACAGCATCTTTCCCAGATAGCGAAAGAATGTTTCTGCGCCACCTTGCGCCCATCTGATTCTTTGCTGTGTAAGCCCTTTAAGGGTTTCCGGGGTCAGTATCCAACACAGCGCATTGGGCTCAAAACGCACGTCCCAATGGTTTAACTGCAGGCGCCAACTTACGTCGATGTCTTCTGTCACATTGTCGGCAGTCCAATAACCGATGTCGTGCAGGGCCGTCTTGTTGAAGGCCACTACTACGCCGGAGACCGTAAAAATGCGGCCGTAGATGCGCTGCGCCCGCTTGATCAACCCGATGATCGAAGAAAACTCACCCACCTGGATCTTGCCCAGCAGTGATGTCCGGTTGCGGATCCGCGGATTTCCCGTAACCGCACCCAGGCGCGGCGCTGTCAGAAATTGCCGAACCAGCCAATGAGTCGCATAGGTATCGAGCAGGGCATCACCATCGATACAGATCAGGATATTGTTCCTGGTCATCAAAGCGCCTACATTCAGAGCCATGGCCTTTCCCTGGTTGCCAGCCAGGTGAACAACACGTAAGGACTCGTATTCCTGCGCTAACTCATCAAGTAATTCACCCGTGTTGTCAGTGCTGCCGTCGTTAACCGCAATAATCTCGAAATCCGGGTAATGCTGTGCCGCCAGGAATGCGATCGTGTCTTTGACGTTGTCGCCTTCATTGTGACAGGGGACCAAAATCGTCACCGGTGGGTATTCGGGTAACGGCCCTGGATCATTCCAGGGCTCCTTGCACTGATTTTCCCAGTGGTGGCGGTAATAGATTCCCCCGAACATCCAAAGGTAGGCCATAAACAAGGGGTAGAAAAAGACAAACTCCTGTAGATGGCGGGAAAAATTAGAAAAGAACGGGTCCATTACTGTGGCCGAAAAGGATAAACCTCAAGGGAAAACCCGGGTATTAAGGTCTTTAGCTCGGGGTGATCGCTGTGAAAATCATCCGGGTAGTAAGCCACGCTCAGCGATCCTTTGATGTAAAGATCCCGAAACTGACTGACCAGGGTCTGGGTAGGAATATTCGTTTGCCCGCGCCAGTCCCGGGCCTGAAACTCAAAAATCACCTTGTCTGTAGTGCCAAGCCTGTCCTCAACTGCGGTATGCAAATCGGCCAGCCACTGCTCTGGATCTGGCGCATTCTCCATGTAGGGCATGGCCATTATCGCAACGTGGTCGTAATGTTCTACTGCCTTGTCCAGACTTTGGGCAAACCACTTTTCACTGTCTGTGTTCAGGACCACGGCCGCATACAGATTGCGCGCCGATTTAATACCAGGCCGGAAATACTGCAGGCGCTTTGTCATCTTGTCGGTGAAGTCATGCCATGCATCGATTTTGAGATTGGTCCACCGGCGCATCAGCGATTCATCTGCGTGAATCTCCGATAAGGATTGAAATTCAATTCCCTGGGACTTGTAATATCTAACCGCCTCCGGGTGCAGATCTTCATAGTCAGAGAAGTAGGCATCATCGTGGTAGAGGATTCCGGCGAAATGGGCATGTTTAGCGAGGCTGTCATATATCGAGGAGATCAACTCGACACTGTCGGGATCGAATATCGATAGTCGGCGGTAATCGACCATCGCTGGAACAGCGCCTTTGTCCCCGACCCGGCGTACGCCGTGCGCTGCAAAAAAGGCAGGCTCAACGTCAAAAGCTGCAACCGGCATCCAGGCATAGACAATGACCCCGGCACGGGTTCTTAACTGCCAGGCCACACGATTGAACAAGTCATCGCGAACAGGCAGCGCCGGGTTTGGAAAATACAGCTCATCGGCGTTGCCATCTCCATCAAAGTCAGAAAATGCCTGTAGGAATACCGTATTGATCCGCATTGCCTTGATGCGATCGAGTAAGCGGTCCAGGTTTTTTTTCTGTTGCTCCTTGTCGTCGTCGTATACGTAATCCAGATCCACATGGGCTGCGCGAACCGGTTCTGCACTATCTGGGTTCTCGAGGTTGTATTTGATATCTGCAACCGCTGGATTACGCTCTATCAGTGAACGACCGATTCTCCCTGTACTGTCAGCCAGATGGGGATAATCATCCAGGGTCAAAAAGAACTCATAGCCCAACTCTCTTGCGATATTCTCAGCCTCGATACTCCACGCGCCATAGGGCCAGACCAGGGTGCGCGGCGTCCGACCGGTCAGACGTTCCAGCAACTGGTGGTTGCGCCGCAGGTCAGAAATAATCCGCTGCCGGTATTGCGCATCACGCTCGTAAGATTGTTGATCATTCAAATATATTCTGGTTACGGCGGCAGGCTGCAGGTTCTGCTGGGGATTACCGATCACTCCGTGATGCAGATCGTAGGTATGCGATGCAAACTCGACCAAGCCAGATTCCGTCATCTCTATAATCTGTGATGCTTCGAGGAAGCGCTCGCGGGATTTTAATGAGGCATTACCGTAAATCACCTGTGAGCCTGGCACGGCTTCCAGCCATCGACCGACCAGCGCCATTACGGCCGGATAACCGAACCTGCGTAACAGCGGGAAGACCTCGTGGTAGAAACTCGCGTAACCATCATCAAACGTCAACAGTACCGGTTTGTTAGGTAACGGCTCGCCTGATCGAGCTGCCAATACCTGATCCAGCGACACCGGCGTGTAACCATTTACCCGAAGCCATTCAAAATGCTCGGCAAGGTGCCGGGTGCTGACTGCCATGGAGTCTTTATCGCGCGTACCTGTGACATTGTCGCGAACATCGTGGTAACACAACGCGACAAGTGGGGGGCCTGCTCCGTTTTCGGCAGCGTACAGGTCGGCATTACCGATATAAATCAGAAGCAACAGTAGTAGGGTCGAGGCGATCCGCATCAATCGAATCTCCAATCTATGCCGGTGCGAAAGCTGGTGGAGTCTTCTTCTTTACCATCGTAACTGTGACGTTGATACCTGATCCCGTAAAAAATACTTAAAGTCTTACTGAATTGGAAACGCTGGTCATATTCGATAGCGCTCGTTTTACTGCTGTCAAAACCATGCTGGAAATAACGGCCAATCTGCCCTAACAATCGATGGGAGAATTTTTGATCGTAATGGCGATGGATAACCCCTTGGTATTCCAGGGCCACGGCCATCGAGTAATCCTCGACAGGACTGAAATAAACTGTATCAGCCTTGGAGTTTTCCGAGTAGGAGCCGTTTTCGATGAGCGCAAGTTGGTGGTGCGGTTGAGAATATAGAAGCTGGTAGGCTGAAGCGCCGTACTCGTGTCTGTGATTGCCGTCGGTAAATGGCATATACCGATATGTGCCGTTAAACCGATAACGCTCGCTGACACGGTGTTCAGCGTTCAGGGTATAGGCCTTGGCTTTTATCTTGTTATTCCAGGCGCGAACGGGAGTATCTTGCCCAAATTCCTCTGCCGAAAATATCAGGCTGCTGTAATCGTCTGGGCGCCAGCGGGATCTAATTGCAACAGCTGTATCGGTCATGGCTTCGGACTGACTTAGTTCAACTGCGATATCCCACTCAGGACGACGAAACTCCCCGCCTACGCCATAACGCTTGATGGCGGCTGGGCCGTCTTCAAGTTTCGCCTGAGATGTCCAGTAATGAGCAAATAGTCGATGATCAGCACGCCAGGGTTTACTGAAGTAGAAAACCTCACTCTTAAGGTCTTTACTGCCAAAGGTATCTCCGGTGCTCGCCCCGCCAGACACCACGGCAGATAATTCATGCATATTGTGAATTTCCCAGTCCTCAGACAGGCTCTGAATACGCTTGTTTTCGGGGTAATCCTGCGTGAGTTTGCCAATTCTTGGCTTGAAGTCCTCAAAACGGTTGAGTGAAAATAGGGTTTCAGCCTCGCCGATTCTTCTTCCAAGAATCTGTGAATCGATAGCCTGGACAATGGCATACTCGTCGAGTGATTTGCGCGGCCAACCCCTGGCGGTGTAAACATCGGCACGATCGATGCGAAGCTGGGCGTTGTATGGGGCCCTGTCAAGCATCTCGGATAGACCCGTATCTGCCCGGGCCAGCTGATTGCCCCACGAATACAGAAGTTGTTGCAAGCGAGCGGCCTCCAACAGTTTGGAATTGACGAATTCGTCTGGCTGCTCACTGATGACCGTGTTAATGGTGGTTTCAGCAAGCTCGAATCGCTCGGTCTCGATAGCGGCAAAGAACAAGGCCACCAGCGAATTGAAGTTCTTTGGGTCTTTGCGGAGCGCATGGGTAATAATATCCATCGACTCCTCGGGTTGTTCCAAGTAAAGATAAGCGCCAGCAATGGCATTCAGCGCCTCGACCGGAAACTCATCGGGCTTTATTTGCTGCTGAATCAGCTGGGTATATTGATTAGCCACGTCCTGCATGCGGTTACTCACATGAAGTGCCAGGATGTAGTCAAAAATACCTCGATAATGCAGGACTTTATCGTCGGGAAAGTGCGATGAAAGGTAATCCAGGTAAAACTCGGAATAATCCACTGCCTGTTGCTGGCGCTGCTTTGCGATACCCAGATCCGACTCGTACATGTATGCCCAACGGATGGCAATCGCCGCCCGATCACTGTACATCACCCGCCAATCCCGGGTTAAGAAAACTCCCGGCCTTTGTTCGGCGCTTTTTAAGGCAAGCCGGGGCAGACCAAGGAAATTTGTGGCCAGAACCCATTGACGATAAGCGTAATCATCGTCTGGATAAGCATCGAGTATCTTCTGGTAAATCCCAATAGAGGCCGCGAAGTCTTTCTGTATATCTTTCAGGTAAGCCTTCGCATGAAGCACATCCCTCTGATCAGGCCAGCGCTTTTCCAATTCTGCAATCAGTTTTTCCGCATCATCCAATCGCCGCTGGTCAATTACGCTCAAAGCATGGCCCACCCCAAACACCACCTGTTCAGGAAACCGAGCATACCCCTTGGCATACATGGCTTCGGCCTGTTTGTACTGGCCAGACGATCGTGCTGTGCGGGCGCTCGCTTCCAATGCCGATGCTGACATATCGGCTGGAAGGTCCGAATTGAGAGCAGAACGATCTTCGGGTGGGTTTTCCTCGGCGCGAGCGAGGGCGCCGTGTATGCCAAGGCTGAAGCACAGCAGTATGATTACAGATGTGACAATTAGTGGTTCTCGATATCCCAAAACAACAGGTCGAACACCAAAGATTGCGATCACGTTGAAACAATCCCAGGTTGCGGCTCTGGCACTATGTCCGGCTGAGAATAATTTGGCACACTAGTTGGGGCGATTGTTCTGATCAAGAAAATTCTCCCAGCAGAGAAAATACCATTTGTCATTACGCTGTACAAGGTAAGAACTGGCGCGAAAACTCAGGCTGCGACGTCATGCAAACGGGCGTGAATTGACTTAAGAGGACAGGAGCGGGCCCATTACTCAAATCACGATCTGGTATCCAAGCCAGTGATCTAGCTTGTATTGGTTGGTCGTAAGTTCGCCAAGTGGCATTCCGATCCCATCCACTACTAATCTTGGCCCGATGAACATTCGGGCGATCAGGTCGTCGTGTAATGGGCGGCGTACGGTTATTTTTTTCGCTCTCCTTTGAAGGGTAGAGGGTAAAAGCCCTTTTGTCGGGGACTTGCCGCGATATGCTTTGGCCTTTGCCAGCCGGTAACCTATTTTCTGAGTAATAGAAAACCAACGGTATTCATTACCCGCCAGTCTCCAATCAGAAGGAACCCAAAGGCTGGGTACGCTTTATTACCCGGGCTGAGGTCCAGAGGTTGATCCACGCAGCCCGATGGCCGCTCACTGCTTCGGGCAAAATAATGACAAATCAGCATAGGCCACCAGCATTGGCGGATTTTATCGAGCTTGCTCTAAATACCGGATGTCGCAAATCCAAACTGTTGCGCCTGAAGTGGGAAGATGATGTTCGGCTCCATCCTTGAAGGCCCTCATGAGTACGTGGAAATACTTTAATTCGGCTTCTGGGAACTACTTCTCACACCAAAAATGCCTCGAACCCAATACCTCCCCGGTTATTAACTTCCCTCAGAACTGCTCGTGACTAAATAGGCGCACTCACCGGTAAAAAGTGCGGTTGAGTAGACATCTGATAGATGAGTTATCAAACTTGCGCAGCAGCAAAATTGTAGAAACTAACTTGGACTAACTACTCGGACAACTTTTCTTGCGCGTATCCCAGATATTGAAGCAAATTTTTGGTTTTGAATCGTTTCGACCAGGGCAAGTCGAGATCATTAATCACCTATGTGAAAAATCCCATGTGCTTGCCGTAATGCCTACAGGTGCTG
>CBFIBN010000096.1:0-6792 GCA_965660775.1 Arenicellales bacterium
TCACGATCCGCCAGTTCGGACATGGCTGATTCCTGGCGTTTGCGAACTTGCGCCAGGTGCACATGACAGATGGCGCAAGCCAATGCATCGGCAGCATCCTGTGGCGGCTTGCGATCCAGGCCCAACAAAACTCTTACCATGTGCTGTACCTGTTGTTTGCTGGCGCGGCCAGTGCCCGTAATTGAGCGCTTGATCTCCAAAGCGCTGTATTCGCTAATCTCCAACTCATTATGCGCCAAGGCCAAAAGAGCGCTGCCACGAGCCTGTCCCAATACCAGTGCAGAGCGCGGATTGGTTGACATGAATACTTTCTCAATAGCGCCTGCCGTGGGTCGGTGCTGATTGATGGCGTCATGTATACGGCCGTGAATCGTCACCAGGCGGGATCCCAAAGGGCCATCGCCGGCGCGCACACACTCGCTGTAAATATGGTGCAAGGACTGGCCGCGCGCCTCAACCACCCCGATACCTGTGACCCGGGAGCCTGGATCAATACCAATCACCCTGATGTTTTCCACGGGCATACCACGCCAGGTTATCAGCCCGACGCCGCCATCTCCTCGGGGAAACTGGCATTGGTAAACACGTCCTGCACGTCATCCATCTCTTCTAGAGCATCTACCAGGCTTACGACCTTCTGGGCATCATCACCCTCAAGTTCGGTTTCTGTCGCGGGACGCTGCACTATCTGAGCTATCTCTGGCTCCAAGCGCTCCTGTGCCAGCGCGACACGAACGGTGTCAAATAGTTCCGGAGTTGTGATCACCTCGATCGATCCGTCCGGCGCGGTTTCCACTTCCTCAGCTCCAGCAGCAACGACCACCTCCATGACAGCCTCTTCATCCACTGTGGTTGTAAAAACAAACAGTCCGATCTTACTGAAAAGATAGGCGACCGAACCTTCTGTGCCCAAATTACCGCCATGCTTACTGAAAAGATGGCGAACCTCTCCTACCGTCCGGTTACGATTATCGGTAGTGCAATCGACCAGCACGGCTACGCCTCCATGAGCATAGCCCTCGTAACGCACCTCTTCGTAAGACACTCCCTCAAGCTCTCCAGTACCCCGCTTGATCGCGCGATCAACAGTATCTCGAGTCATGTTTCCAGAAAGCGCTTTCTCTACCGCAGCCCGCAACCGGGGATTGGATGCGCTATCCCCCCCACCCGCGCGGGCAGCCACGGTGATCTCCCGGATCAGCTTGGTAAACAACTTGCCACGCTTGGCGTCCTGGGCCGCCTTGCGAAACTTGATATTGGCCCATTTACTGTGTCCGGCCATCTTGGTCGCCTCTTCTCCGGTCTAATTGCCTGATCAGTACCAAGTTAACAGTGTGATTACACCTGTTCTGCAATCACCCGCGCCAGCGCGGCCCGATTTGTCCATGACCACAGGGATTGTTCTGCCACTGCCAGATCCTCCCAACAGCTTTGGTCATGCTCGGACGAGTCTAACTTGACCGGGCACCGTGCCGGGAGTTCCAGTGAGAAAAAATGCTCAATATTCTCGACTACGCCCGGACCATACTGGTAGCGGTACTCAGGCAGGATATGAAAGGACTGACTGAAACCCCAGTCACGCCAGCCCGAAGTCCTCTCGAGGCCGGTCTCTTCAAACACTTCACGCCGCGCTGCCTGGGTTGGGGTTTCACCACCCCAGTTCAGACCACCGGTCACGGATTGCCAAAAACCGCTTCGTACCCGCTGCAAGAGTAATGTCTCGCCGGCCACAGTATAGATAACTACCAGGACCGATTCCGGTCGCTTACAGCGTACCGGTGGCAACAAAGCCTTCGTACTCACTCCATCGCCGCCCCGTCCGGGCGCTGCGGGGTAGCGCGACGAAGACCCAACTCCCGCAACTGATCATTGTCGACATCGCCCGGCGCTTCGGTCAACAGACAGGATGCCTTTTGCGTTTTGGGGAATGCAATCACATCGCGTATCGAGCCTTCACCGGCCACCATCGAAACAATCCGGTCGATACCGAAAGCGATTCCGCCGTGCGGTGGTGCCCCGTATCGCAGTGCATCAAGCAAAAAACCAAAACGGGTTTGCGCCTGCGCCTCATCAAGACCTAAAGCTGCAAAAACTTGCTGCTGGATCGCCCTTTGATGGATACGGATTGAGCCGCCGCCAATCTCGGTGCCATTGAGCACCATGTCATAGGCACGCGATCGCACGACTCCTGGATCGGTCTGTAGATGATCCACATCTTCGGTGTGCGGCGCCGTAAACGGATGGTGAAGCGCCACCCAGCGCCCGGCCGCGGCATCTTCTTCAAGCAGTGGAAAATCAACCACCCAGAGTGGTCGCCAGCCTGGCGCAACGAGGTCGAGATCATGACCAAGACGTATCCGAAGCGCGCTAAGCGCATCGTTGACGACCCGCTCGCGGTCTGCGCCAAAAAACAGTAGGTCGCCATCTTCGGCACCAACGCGGTCGAGTAGTTGGCTAACTATGGTTTCGGGCAGGAATTTCAGTATCGGCGATTGCAACCCGCTGACGCCATCGCTGAGTTTGTTGACCTTGATATAGGCCAGTCCACCGGCGCCGAACTGTTTAACCAGTTCGGTATAACTATCGATCTGCTGGCGACTGAGGGAGGCGCCGCCTGGAACCCGCAACACGGCTACCCGACTCCCAGGCGTACTGGCTGGGCCCGCAAATACTTTGAATTCAACCTCAGCCATCAGATCTGCCACATCGAGAAGTTCCAGCGGGATACGAAGATCTGGCCGATCAGTGCCAAAACGACGGACGGACTCGGCATAAGTAAGCTTTGGCAGCGGATCTGGCAGATCGATTTTTAAAACGCTTGAGAAGACTTCACGCATCATGCCTTCCATAGCGCTCATGACGTCTGCTTCATCAATGAAGGACATCTCGATATCAAGTTGGGTGAATTCGGGTTGACGATCGGCTCTTAAGTCTTCATCACGGAAACATCGAGCAACCTGGTAGTAACGCTCGAATCCCGACACCATCAACAATTGCTTGAACAATTGCGGCGACTGGGGCAGTGCAAAAAACTGGCCAGGCTGCACCCGACTCGGCACCAGGTAGTCACGCGCCCCCTCAGGGGTAGACCGGGTCAGCACCGGGGTTTCTATCTCGATAAAATCCCGATCATCAAGATAATGACGTAATGCCCGTATCAAACGATGACGCAACCGCAGGTTGCGCTGCATACGTTCGCTGCGAAGATCCAGGTAACGGTAACGCAAGCGCACCGCTTCACTGGTCTCGACGTCCTCGATCTGGAAAGGCAGGGGGTCGGCGTTATTCAGGATAGTGAGTTCCAGCCCTAATATTTCGACAGCACCAGTCGGTAGATCTGGGTTGTGGGTGCCTTCCGGGCGTAAGCGGGCTTTGCCAGTAACCCGCAGCACATACTCATTGCGCACCGTTTCGGCCAGAGCAAACTGTTCGGACCGATCTGGATCAAACACAACTTGTACCAGGCCGCGCCGGTCACGCAGATCGATAAATATCACACCGCCGTGGTCGCGTCGGCGCTGAACCCAGCCACACAGCACCACTTCCCGACCAACAAAGGATTCGTCAAGCTCGCCACACAGGCAATCGCGTTGTTCTGATTTCACATTGTTTCCTGGCGTCACAGATGTCACCTGCAAAAGCCGTCAGGCCGGCTTAGAGGTGGAGGAGGACGTACTCTTTTTTCCGCTGTCAGATTTTCCCGACGAAGAAGTGGTTTCAGACGATTTCGAAGTCCCAGAGCTCTTGGATGCTGATTCTTTTCCGCTCTCGCCAGATTTCCCTTCTTTAGAGGTGTTAGTCTTGTTGTCGTTAGCTTTCTCTTTTTGCTTGCCCGAATTTTTAAAATCGGTTTCGTACCAACCCGTGCCCTTCAAGCGAAAGGCGGCGGCCGACACCTGCTTGAGCAAAGAGGCTTCACCACACTCCGGACAAAATTTCAGCCGTTCATCTGACAGCTTCTGTAAAGCTTCCAGGTGATGATCGCATTGTTGACAGACATACTCGTAGATTGGCATGGGAAAATTCCAGAAAACAGGGCTAGGCTGACTGACTCATAGCGAGCAACAGAACCGCTAATTATACCTTCTGCTGGGACGGTACTTAAGTATCTATCTCGGATGCTTTGCTAAATAGCCGGACTCGGGCCCCAGCCAGCATCCCAGCCAACTGACGTCGGATCATCCACAGGCATGCAAGGGACGGCAAGACCATGACCGCGGTAATCACGAAGAAAATACCCCAGTCGCCGTCCAGCCAATCCACCAGCGAGCCTGAAGATGACGCAAACAGCGTCCGCCCAGCGGTGCCGATTGAGGCCAGCAGGGCGTACTGCGTCGCAGTGTAGGTTCGGTCGACCAGCATCGAGATAAATGCCACAAATGTCACCGTGGCAAAAGCGCCGGTCAGATCATCCATCACCACGGCCAGGGCAAAAAGCCCTTCCGACTTTCCGGACCACGCCAACACCGAGAACAACAAATTGGTTAAGGCCATCAGGATTCCAGACAGAAACATCGCGCGTACCAGACCTGCCCGGGCGGCAAAAAGTCCGCCCAACAATGTAAAGAGCACTGTAGTCACCCAGCCGATGCCTTTGGAATAAAAGGCGATATCGGTTTTGGAAAAGCCTATTTCCTTGTAAAAAATGATCGACATGCGACCGAGAAAAGCCTCGCCGATCTTAAAAAGGAAGATAAATCCCAACACAGCCAGGGCGATGGCAACCCCATTACGTTTAAAAAAACTCGCTAACGGAGCCACCAGCGTCCCACCCAGCCAGGTCACAAGCCCCGCCAGCAGCCCGCTGAAGTGCAACCGCGAGCGAATCTGTGTTTCATCGTGCAATTGTGCCGCGGCACGATCTACCGGTGGTGACTCGGACACAAACATCAAGGCGATATTGCAGACGATCACGACCATACCTAACGCCAAGAATGTGGCCTGCCAGTAGTTTGCAACGCCCGCGTTTTCAAAGGCCTGCGCCGTCGTCAGTGCGACAACACCGCCCAGTTTATACCCGGTCCACCACCCTACGACGGCCACCGCAGCGCCTGCCGCCATCGCACTGCCTTCAGTCGAATTCACCTGTTCGATACGCAGCGCATCAATCGTGATGTCCTGAGTAGCGGAGGCGATAGCAATAACCAGCCCAATGGTGATGACCCCAGCCAATCCCGCTACCGGATCGGATCGACTCCAGATTACCAGGCAGATCAGAATGACCGACTGCATTAAAACTATCCAGGCGCGCCG
Organism: Arenicellales bacterium; assembly: GCA_965660775.1. Taxonomy (GTDB): domain Bacteria; phylum Pseudomonadota; class Gammaproteobacteria; order Arenicellales; family UBA868; genus UBA868. Next base: position 5,254 of record CBFIBN010000096.1, read on the forward strand.
GTGACCCAGTCGAGCCGTCAGCCAGGGTATGCGAACCCGGTCGATCAGCGGCGCCCACAGGAAATTGATCGCATATACGCCAAAGATCAACCCAGCCCAACCGATCGTGCTGCGACTGAGGCCATCTTCCTTCAGCCACAGACTGAGCGCACTTCCAATGAGCACCCAGGGGAACCCACTGATTAGCCCCAGCAGACCAATACGGGCCATACGCCGATCGAGGTAAATGCTGAAAGTCTCTGCGAAAGACTGAGTTCCCCCTTGCACCGTCTTGCCAGAGCTCATCTCAACCTACCCCCTGCCAAACACCCGGAATAACGACACCTGAGGGTTGGAAGTAGTCACGGTTTGGCGCGCAGCCAACGGTCGCTGACCCGGTAGTCAATAATGAGTGGCGCGTGATCTGAGAACCGCTCCGTCTTGTATATATTGACCGCATAGGCCCGCGCGGCAATCAAGGGCGTGGCAATCTGGTAGTCAATCCGCCAGCCCACGTTCTTGGCCCAGGCTTGGCCTCGGTTTGACCACCAGGTGTACTGATCTTCGCCGGGCTCCACCTGACGGAAAACATCGACCATACCCCCATCGGTAAACCACCAGTCCATCCACATGCGTTCATCTGGCAAAAACCCTGAGTTCTTACGATTACCGCGCCAATTCTTAAGATCGATCTCCTTGTGTGCGATGTTGATGTCGCCGCAGATAATATATTCGCGCCCGCTGGCGGCGAATTTCTTTAGCATTGGCTTCATGCGCTCCATCAGCTCATATTTGAACTGCTGACGTTGATCGCCGCTGGAGCCTGAAGGCAGGTATAGCGATACCACGCTGAGCCGCCCGTAATCCGCCTGAACCCAGCGACCTTCACTATCTAAATCTTCCCAGCTCAAACCCTCGCGGATCTGATCTGGTTTGCGCCGACAATACAGGGCCACCCCACTGTAACCTGGGCGCTGTGCATCTACGTAAGCGGTGGTGTAGCCGGTTGGGTAAAACTGCTCGCCCGCACGCTTGGCGCTCTGGGCCCGGGTTTCTTGCAAACAGACAAAGTCTGCCTTTTGCTTTGCCAGCCACTCGAAAAATCCTTTGCGCTCTGCCGCCCGTATACCATTGACGTTAACGGTTATTATTCGCACCTGTGAAATCCTCCGAATTCGACTTTCCAATCAATGGCGCCAACCTCTAATACCGAGCATGCGTTTTTGCAATTTGCACTCGATGCGGGGGTATTGCGTTTCGGGGAGTTTACCCTCAAATCTGGTCGGGTCAGTCCGTACTTCTTCAACGCCGGTCTATTTAATAGTGGTGCGACACTGTCGACACTCGCGAGCTTCTACGCAGCAGCCCTGCACGAGGCCGAACCCACATCTTTTATGTTATTTGGTCCAGCCTACAAGGGGATACCGCTCGCTGCAGCCACTGCGGCCGCACTAGCGAACGAATACAAACGTGACATCCCTTTCGCATTTAACCGCAAGGAAGTGAAGGATCACGGAGAAGGCGGGCGACTCGTGGGTGCGACTATCAGCGGTAACGTGG
>CBFIBN010000097.1:0-6607 GCA_965660775.1 Arenicellales bacterium
GACGGATGCACCCCCATGGGGGTACCGTTGATTTCACGAAAGATGGTCGAATTCATGTGGCAAAACCGCTTATCCAAAGCATTATTGCCCTATTGGCTTGGGCCATTTGTAAACCCTGGTTATGGCTTCAACCTTCTGGGGCGGGTAATGCTCGACCCCGGTCAGGCAGTCTCTCTTTCGGGACCCGGCGAAGGGGGATGGGGAGGGGCTGCCTCTACCTATTATTGGGCTGATCGAACAGAGGATTTTGCCGGCGTCATTATGACCCAGCATCTAGGCGCACTGTCGCTGATGCGAACTGACCTGATGGCAGCCGCCTACCAGGCGATCGACTAGCGATTGCCATCGGCGCTGCCTGGATTCTTTCTGGCGATCGAGATAATTCCATCCAGTCCGACTGCCCCCAGGATAATGGCGCCTCCCAACAGCGTCACCTGCGCCGGCATCTCAGCCACAACAAACCAGGCCCAAAGCGGGCCTAGAACAGGTTCAACCAGAGCGAGCAACCCCACCTGGGCTGCCGGGACATAACGTGCACCTAAGATCATGAGGACAAAACCCGCCCCGACCTGGAAAATACCGAGATACAGCGAGACACCCAGGTCATGACCACTGATTGAGAACTCGCCGACGAAGGGTAATGTGCTCAACGTAGCGACTCCTGCGGCGAGACACAGCGCGACCAGCATATCTGGCTGCTTTGAGCGGCGCACCAAGATAACTGAAATCGAATATGACAATGGCAGCCAAAGCGCAATCAGATTTCCCAATTGTCGCTCTCCGGTCAACCCACCGCCAACCATAATTCCAAGTCCGATCATCGCTGCAGCGATCGCCGCCCAGGTTCGTGACGCTACCCGCTCGCGCAGAATAAGCCAACCAAGCACCCCAGCGATAAAGGGTGCCGAACTGAAAATAAAGAGCGCATTGGCGACGGTCGTTTCCAGCAAGGCAAATACATAGGCTACAAATCCACTGCCAAGTACCACTGCGAGCAACCAGTCTTCTCCAGTCAGCCGCCGGAAACGCGCGATGACCTGACCACGGTGGGTAAACGCTAAAACAACAAAAACCATCAGCATCATGCTGATGGAGCGGTAAAATAAAATCTGCCAGCCACTGGCGTCCTCAATGATCCGCAGTCCAATGCCCGAGGTGCTCAGAAAAAACGCCGAACCCATGATCATCAAAACACCGCGACTGTAATTACTCATGAACGCTCCAATTTTTAAACTGAGTTGCGCCCGATCATGTGCGAAGACTCCAGGTGTTCAGCGGCGTCTGGCCGCTCCAGGATCCCGTGCCCACCATAGACCCAACACCACCAGTGCCAGCGCCACGCCATGGTAAGCGCGAAATACCTCGCTCAACAATGCTACCGCCAAAAGCGCCGAGAAGATCGGCGTCAGGTTAACAAAAACCCCGCTGCGTCCGGGTCCGATCAGGTCTACACTTCGTAAAAAGAAGATCTGAGCCAAAAAAGATGGGAAAACGGTTACGTAAGCGATCACCAACCACCCAGTACCTCTTGGCCAGATGATCGATCCACTCCACCATTCAGCCGCTGCGAAAGGCAGTGACAACGCAGCACCAAAGATCGAAAAATAGCAGAACAGCACAATACCGGAAACGGCAGGACGACTCTTTAGTCCAAGCGTGTAACCGGCATAAAGCACGCAGGCGCTGGCCATCAGCACATCTCCCGAGTTAAGAGACAGATCGGCTAACCCTGAAGGCAAGCCGCGCAATGCGACTGTTAGCACCCCGGCCAAACCCACGACAACACCAAAGACCTGCTGACCCGTAATCCGCGTACCGTGTAGCGCAAACGCTCCAAGCACTACAATAATAGGAATGGCCCCCTGGAGGATACCGATGTTGACTGCAGCGGTGTGATGCGCAGAAAAGTAAAACAACAAGTTGAACGCGGCCAGACCTAAACCACCCATAGCCGCCAGATATAGCCAGCGGCCGCGTAACACTGGCCAGACTTCGCGCATCTGTCGCGCATACAACAGTGGCAGCACAAGACTCAACAACGCCCACCTCGCAAAAGTCAACAGACTCGGTGAGACCTCTCCAACAGCAACCTTACCGGCAACGGTATTGCCGGCCCAGAACAAGGTTGTCAGTGTCAGCAAGACAACCGGCTGCCCCCAGAGCCACTGCATCACCCTCTTCATCGACTGCCCCGCAACACACCTTCCATTTCTTCAAGTTCTGCCCAGCGCCCAAGGTGGCGATCCAGCTCGCTTTGAAGATCAGTCAACTGATCCAGCACCGGCTGGGTATCTATATAGGGTTGATCATAAAAACCAGGATCCAGGGTCTGCTCGCGAAGTCTTTCAAGATTGTGCTCAACCGAGTCGATGACCTGGGGAAGCCCGTCGAGTTCCCGCTGAAGCTTGTACGACAGTTTGGTTCCACCTTTTAAACCACGTGAAGATGTCTGATCCTCATTGGGCAAGCGCTCGGCCGACGTCGCTGAATCGACAGAAGCCAAGGATCTGCCCCGGCGCAGCCATTCGCTGTAGTTGCCCAGATAAGCGTGAACCGCACCATCTTGCTCAAAAGTGAGTATGCTGGTCACTGTGTTGTCTAAAAAAGCACGATCGTGGCTCACGACAATCAATGTACCGCTGTACTGGGTAAGGCGCTCCTCAAGAACCTCTAGTGTCTCCACATCCAGATCATTGGTCGGCTCATCCAATATCAGCAAATTCGCGGGCTGGGTAAAAAGTCGGGCTAGAATGACACGATTGCGCTCTCCCCCTGATAACGCCCGAATCGGCGTCAGGGCCCGCTTTGCACTAAATAAAAACCCCCGCAAATAACCCACGACGTGCCGTGGCTTTCCATCCAGCGTAACGTAGTCACGCCCTTCGCCGACGACTTCGGCCACCGTTTTATCCAGATCCAACTCGCGCCTATGCTGGTCAAAATATCCCACCTGGACATTAATCCCCCATTTGATAGATCCCGAATGGGGCTCCAGTTCGCCAAGCAACAAACGCAGCAACGTGCTCTTGCCGACGCCGTTATTACCCACCAGTCCGATTCGGTCACCACGGCGGATCTGTAGCGAGAAATCACAAAATAGCGAAGACGCCCCATAACCGAATGCGATATGTCGGGCATTCAGCACTTTGCGGCCAGAATTTTCGGCTTCCTCGATGTGCACCCGGGCACGAGCTTCTGGATTGATCCGTCCAGAGCGCTCAATGCGCATGGACTCAAGCGCCCGAACCCTGCCCTCGTTGCGGGTCCGTCGAGCCTTGATCCCTTGACGAATCCAGGCCTCCTCCTCGGCCAACTTGCGATCGAATTCGCCATCTGCCAGGCGCTCGGCCGCCAACGCTGCCGCACGCCGTTTAAGGAACTGTTCGTAATCGCCTGGCCAGCTTCGCAGCTGGCCGCGATCTATCTCGACAATGCGGGTAGCCAGGCGTTGAAGAAAAGCCCGATCATGGGTAATAAACAACACGGCACCAGAAAAACCCGTGAGGCGTCCCTCCAACCACGCGATAGCCTCGAAATCCAGGTGGTTAGTCGGCTCGTCGAGTAATAGCAGATCCGGTCGAGTCACCAGGGCCCTGGCGAGCGCGGCCCGCCGTCGCCATCCCCCGGAAAGCTCCGTCATTGGCTGGGCCGGATCAAGGCCCATTTCGGTGCAGACCATCTCCACCTGCTGCTGCGGGTGCCAGCCACCATGAGCGTCGATATGCCCGTGCAACTCCTGCAACTCCCGCAGTCCGCGGGCATCAAGCGTTGACCCAGCCTGAGCCTGGTACTGGCGGGTCAACGCAATGATGTCGGCCAAACCTACGGATACAAATTCGCCGACCAGGGCGTTTTCATCCGCGGGCAACACCTGGGCGAGCTCACTGATGCATAGATCACCCTGACGCCGAACCTCGCCCTCGTCCGGCTCCAGCTCCCCACTCACCAGGTGCAAAAGGGAAGTCTTGCCGGCCCCATTACGCCCGACCAGGCACACCCGTTCGCCCGCCTCTAAAGACAGATTAGCCTGGCGCAGTAATTTACGGGCACCAAATGCCAGGCTGACCGCATCAAGTCGAACAAGAAACATATTTAAAGATTGGATTTAAAGCTAAATTTCTGGTTGGGCTCTATGCCCAGCAAAGCGCGATATTAACCGACCTACGCCCTGTACTTGCGGCTCGTTCCCACCAGATTCGAGAATCGCTGGAAGATCCTGCGCTTGTCGCTATTGGATAAACCCTTGCTTGGTGCCGACAATTCCTTCATGCAGTTGAAAATAATTTAGTTTTTTTCGTTTTTTCTCTTCTCAATCGGCACACACAAGCGTAGACTTCGCCGCCATTTTTCCGTGACTGCCAGTAGATTCCTGCCGTGCTTTTTGCCCTTTCTATTCTACGCAACCTCTCGTCACTGATGATCTCCGTGACTCTGCTGATGTTCGCCAACAGCATGTTTTCCACCCTGTTGGCGCTACGGGCGAATATCGAACAATACCCCAACGAGATGATTGGCCTGATGACATCGGCCTACTTCCTGGGCTTTGTGCTGGGCACATTTCGTTCGGGGCCGCTGATCAACCGGGTAGGGCACATAAGGACCTTTGCTGCGCTCGCGGCGATCGCAGCCGCCTGTGCGCTACTGGTACTGATTATCCCCAACCCCTGGGCCTGGGTAGCCCTGCGTATGACCATGGGGGCGGCGACTGCTGGGCTTTTTATAGTGGTCGAAAGCTGGCTCAACAACCGTGCCGCCAACGAGAGCCGTGGTCTGCTGTTATCAATGTACATCGTGATTGGTTACATTGCATCCGCCGTGGGACAACAAGCCATTAAACTGGGAGACCCTGGGAGCTTCGAGCTTTTTCTCTTTGTGGGCATGGCACTGGCCTTATCTTTGGTGCCTGTCTCACTCACCCGAGCCACTCACCCGGATCCGGTGGAGACGCCGCGCCTCAATATCCGTCGGTTGTTTCAGGTATCGCCAACTTCAGTGATTGTGTGCCTCGGCGCGGGACTGATCAATTCCAGTTGGTGGGGCCTGGGCCCTGTGTATGCGCGTGAGATAGGCTTTAGCGTCAGTGGGATTGCCAGCTTCATGACCGTAGCACTACTAGGCGGTATGCTGCTGCAACTGCCGATCGGTCGACTCTCAGATCGACTGGACCGACGCCTGGTAATCTTTGGAGTCACGATCGGGATCAGCATTCCCGCTTTTGCACTGGTGCTGGGCGGACTTCTCCCTTCCTGGGGAACCTTGAGCGCAGTCGCAATCTTCTTTGGTCTGGCTTCTACCCTCTACCCACTCAGCATTGCCTATGCTAATGACTACCTGGATCCAGGCGACGTAGTCGCCGCAAGCGGTGGGTTTATCATGATCTTCAGTGTCGGCGCTGTAGCCGGACCACTTGCGGCCTCGGCAGCTATGCGTATTGCCGGCCCACACGGCATGTTCATGTACATCATAACAATAGTCGTGCTGCTCGCCGGCTTCATCGCCTGGCGTATGCAAGTGCGCCAGTGGGCGCCAGTGGTGGAAAAAGAACCTTATGTGCTGCAACCGGAAATACAGACTCCTGGAGTTATCAGTGAACTCGATCCACGGGCCGAGGTCGATGAAGGCTACGACCAGGGTCCGGACATCCTCGATACGCCGATAGTGGAAGTGGAAGAAGAAAAGCCTTTTGGCTTCTGGCTAGGACGTTCCGGTATGAACTCTAGCGATCACAATCAGGGCGAGGCTGACGCAGAGCCGGCCGAACCGGCTGAAGGCGTGAGTTCTGGCCAAACTCAGAACCCCGAGCAGGCCCCAAACCGTTAGGACGTCAGGATCCGGTAGCGACTTCCTCAAGCTGGTATCGGACCGACAGCACCTCGTACCGTCGCACCCCGCCCGGTGCCTGAAACTCGATCTCATCTCCCTCGGACTTGCCGATCAGCGCCTTGGCGATCGGCGAGGCGTGGGAGATCATTCCTTTGTCGATATTCCCTTCAAGCTCGCCAACAATACGGTAACAGACCTCGCGGCCACCTTCTTCTTCCCATAACTCCACCCAGGCACCAAATATCACCTTGCCGCGCGGGTTCAGACGGGTCGGATCGATAACCTCGGCTACAGCGAGCTTGGCATCGAGCTCGGCAATACGGCCTTCGATAAACCCCTGCTGCTCCCGAGCCGCATGGTATTCCGCATTTTCTGAAAGATCACCATGGGCTCGTGCTTCAGCAATGGCCTCGATGACCGCAGGCCGATCTATTCGCTTGAGCCGCTGCAACTCTTCGTGCAGACGCTGGGCGCCCTCTGGGGTAAGCAATACTCGTGTCATAAATTTGGCGCTCGGGGGAACTTTGTTATCCAGCAGTTAGTGGAAGTTAAATGAGGTGTGTAGAGGCTTGTCCAAACGCAAATCTATACAGATTCCTTTACTACTCCTTGAGAGAGTCAGCAATAACGCTAACCAAAGATCAGGACAAAATGATGAAGAAACTGAAGTGCCTTAGCAAACTCAAGGGCTGTGATAGGCGTTACTTTACATCAACAGCCGACGCAAAGACAAAGTGGGTACCCCTTAGCGTCGACAGGCAGTTAACCAGACGGCCCGGCGCCG
>CBFIBN010000098.1:0-6534 GCA_965660775.1 Arenicellales bacterium
AGCGGCGGATCAGGATGCCTGGCATCAAGATAGTGCCAGATCGCGGTGGTGCTCGTAAAACAGGTGCCATCTTCGATCTGCAATACCGGTACCGTACCGTATGCATTCAGAGTCACAAATTCCTCCCTAAGGTGCTCGCCTGCGCGAAGATCAACTTCGATGGTCTCGACCTGAATACCTTTTTCAGCAATAAAAATTCTGGCGCGCCGTGGCGATGGCGCGGTCTTACAGTCATAAAATCTCACAGCTTTACCTCCATGAAAATGGCAAGTTATATACCTCTTGTGGCGACCAGCGGTGCTCGGGTTGGCGGCTTTGGACGCCCAATTTACTCCTCTTTCAGGATTGTCAATGCATGTATCGTCGTGCCACTTTCGGCTTGTGTCAGATTATTGAACTTCTGAGGCCAGGAGGATTAGCTCAGATCTTGATCTGTAAAACCTACGAAAGTCCCAATCGATACCCAAACTCTGGCACCATCTGGTTTAGGCGCCGGCAAATAGGCATTTGCTTTCAGTCAGTACTGCCAATGATTCCATCAGTATAACCAACGTGCCCGCCGTTGCCGGTTTCGCTGGTATGAGTGCCATTAACATAAGGGGGGTAACCAAGTAGGCCCGCCTGGTAGACTTTTTTGATCAGCCTTGCGAAAGCGCTGCGGGCGCTTTGGCTGACTCCGGTATCGGAGGTTCTTGAACTTCATTACTGGCTCTGTCTTAATACTGAACTCTTGCCCGTCCAATTAATCCGCAGTCTTAACAATCAGTCATGAGTTTTTTCGAAACACTGCCGGTAGATCTTCAGAATTCATTGCGTGCCGTTGGCTCCACGCAGGAGTTCGAGACTGGTGCCGCGATTATTCGTAGTGGATCGGTCGACAATACGCTCTATGTTCTTCTTACCGGGTCACTAAAGGTTGAGTTTTCGGAACAAGTCATCCACTTGACCGTCGGTGATGTGGTGGGCGAGATGGCTTTTTTAGATAATCGCCCGCGGACGGCGACAGTCCGGGCCGATATCAACTGTTCTGTTCTCGTGTTGGAACGCGAGCCCACGTTTCGAGCGCTCAGCGCCCAACCTCTTCTGCTCAATGCGCTGATTGAAGCACTCATGGATCAGCAGCACGCTCGTCTGGCAAAGAAGGTCATTGAGGATAAACGGACACCAATTGAGTACGTTGAGGATTTAGCAGCTCAAGCTTTGGGGCATAGGGCCGTCCGACATCCTTACTTAGCGGCACTTAGTTCTGGGGAGTTACCAGATGTGCGTTTTGCTCTTGCTGATTTTGCCCAACATTACTACGGTTACTCGGCACACTTTCCTCGCTATCTCACAGCGTTGATTTCGCGGCTTGAAATCCCAGATCATCGAAACGCTTTGTTAGAAAACCTTACAGAAGAAGCAGGTGAGTATGGGCAGGAGGAACTCGACGAGTTGCGCGAGTACGGTGTGCAACCTGAATGGATTGTCGGAATCCCCCACCCGGAACTGTTCAAACGCTTTCGTGACGCACTCGGCGTAACTAACACTGCGTTCGCCGATGATCATATCGAGGTGGTATGCTGGCGTGAGCTTTTCATTACTATGTTGACCAGCGGCTCACCGGCTGAAGCCGTTGGCGCTCTTGGATTGGGAACTGAAACAATTGTTCAGAGCATCTATGGGCACTTTGTTGATGCTATAAAACATATTGAAACTTTGACTTCTCGAGATAGTGTTTTTTTTCCTCTCCATACAGCTGTAGATGACCACCACCAGGCCACCTTGAAAGCTATCGCAGCTGCTTTCGCCGATGCTCCCGCAGAGCGTGCCGACCTGGCGAAGGGCATGCACAAAGCCTTGACCCTACGAGATTCGGTTTGGAACTGGTTTTACCAACGAGCTCTCGATCCACAGCAAGCAATGAGGATGTTATGAGTGGGACCCGTGACCTCTACGATGCGTCCGCAGGCAAATGGAGTCGTCAGGAACAGTTGCTGCTCAGTGACTTCACCGCCCGACCCCGGGTTCTTCAAGCTGTCGGCGACGTTTCTGGCCGACACGTTTGGGACTTAGGTTGTGGCGAGGGATTTGTAGGACGTCAACTGGCTCAAGGTAACCCTGACCGGATCGATGGATTTGATCTGTCAACTGAAATGGTGCATCTGGCCCGCCAACAGGCCGGCTCTCTCGCGGCTGAGGCAGGCGGGCCATTGCATTATCTCGCGGCTGATCTATCCGATGCTACGCAACTGCCAAGCGGTAGTTGTGACATTGCCGTCGCAGTATTTTTGTTTAATTACCTAACTATCGAAGCTATGGAGCAGATTTTGTCTCGGGTGCGTGAGGCTTTGCAGCCGGGTGGGATTTTCGTATTTACCGTGCCGCATCCCAGCCTGGCATTTTTGCGCCGCGCTGAACCTCCCTTTTATATCGAGCCAGATCAACACACCTACCTTGGCGGTAGTGATGCAATGTTCAAAGGCAAGATCTGGCGACGCGATGGCGTCAGCAACGAGATACGCTCGGTGCATAAGACTCTGGCTGACTACTTCCAGGCGCTGAGAAATACTGGCTGGGAGCGCTTGCCTGAGCTGGAAGAACTCGGTGTCACGGATGATCACTTGGCGGTTGATCCAGAATTTTTTTCCCCCCTCATTGGGATACCCCTACATATCCTTTTTCGTTTATCCGTATGAACACTCCAGCGCAACGATTTAAAGGATGGAGCGCCTCGGATCTCGCTGCAACAGACTGTTGGATCTTCAAGGCATCTGCAGAACTAGCGCACACTTCCGGCTCTGCCTTGCAGGACTGGTGTCAGCCGGTCATAGATGAATTGCGCCATGGTATGGGCGTGGCATTTATCCGCGGCCTCGGCTGCCTTGATGAAAGCGCGTTGCGAAGGCTTTACCTCTCCATAGGCAGTTGTATCGGCACTGTGGAGGATACCTATGGCGCACTTTATGACGTGACCGATTCAGGTGAATCACATTTGGAAAAGGCCATTCCGGTTTCTCAGACCAAGGCAGATACATCTGTCCATACGGATAGTTCTAGGCTTGAGACCCACCCTCGTTGGGTTGGGCTTGTCTGTATTCGCCAGGCCCCAGTTGGAGGTGGCTCGAGATTGACCTCAGTGGTGGCGGTCCATGACCACTTAAATAAGGTTCATCCTGAGTTACTTAGCCGACTGAAGAGGTCATTTCACCGGGATGTAGTCACGCCAGGCGTCATAGATCGCGAAGCAGCGATCGAGAAAAACGTCTTTCCGATCTTTACTGAGGCTAACGATGGGCCTACCCTGCGATATATGCGCTACTGGATTGAAAAAGGCCATGAACGAATTGGCAAGCCTCTCGAGTCGATGGATACTGATGCATTCAATGCGCTTGATGAGGCCCTCAATAACCCGAAGTTCCGACATGATTTTGCGATGATGCCAGGCGACATCCTCTTCATCGATAACCACAAAGTGGCTCACGATCGTGAGACCTATGAGGACGACCCTACAGCTCCAAGACTGATGGCGCGCCTCTGGTTAAATGCGCACTGAGGGCTTGCAGGGTGACCTACTTCTGGCAAAAGAGTCTTTGAAACAGCACCAGAGCACAAGACCGCCTGGTTTTTTGAAGGCGCAGGGCACAACAACCTTAAGGAGTTTGGGTTTGAGACTCAGTTGCTGAATTACTTGGAGCGGAACCGCTTTAGGAAGCGCTGAAGTGTTCTACACAAATTCAGTTCACGGACTGGTCGTTGTCGTCATCGGACTCATTCTCCCAGTCGTAACGTTTTCGCAAAGGAACATCCAGCCGGCGAAAAAGTAAGGCAAGCACCAGGCCAATGAGTGCTGCTATCAGGTGGGTCTCCCAAGAGATACTCGAATGGTTTGGCAACAACCCCAAAAGTAATGTTCCGTATAGAAAAAAAACAAGCATGGCGGCGCTTACAGCCCGGGTATCCCGTCGGATAATTCCTGATATGAGAATGTAAATCGCTAGTCCATAGACCAATCCGCTGGCGCCGATGTGTAGGGGTGGTCGCCCGAACAGCCAGACTGCCAAGCCCGGACCCAGGTAGACTGCCGGTATTACTTTAAGCGATGAATGTGGGTACAGGTAGAGCATCCCTGTCCCCAAGACCAGTAGTGGCAGTGAGTTCGAAATCAGGTGGGAAAAGTCTCCGTGCAGAAGTGGTGCAACCAACACACCAGGCAGACCTGGAAGCGAGCGGGGGCGCACACCGAAACGGGTTAACTCCATTTCCAATCCCCAATCCAGCAATGTAACAACCCAGAGCAAGGTTACGAAATACAGGGACACCTTGAAAGCCAGGCGGAAATTTCCCTGGGCGCGTTCGGATTTGTTATAGGCGGGATCGGGGAGATTAAGCTGCATTACAGTCGCTTGTTGACATACGAGTTCGCTGCCGACACAAATCCAGCCTTGGCTGGAGTGTGGCAGGTGGCTTTCGGTGCGCCACCAACTTCAAGGAGCTTATTCATGCGTCAAATGGTTCTGCCGTTCTTAAGTCATTATCCTCAGTTTCAAAGCCCATGCCCTGGGCAGTATCGAGTATTACATCAAGGAATACCCGAACCAGGCGCAGGTCAAGGTGATGCAGGCCTGGCTTGAACACAACAGGCTCGGATCGGCGCGCGCGACCGCGGCTTTGTGGAGGTGCTCAAACTGTTTCACTGCGGGTGAGTCCAGCGAAAACAAACCGGCCAGCAGCGCGCCTTACAGCCGGCCACGTGCGAGCTGCGCGCCCTCAACCATCACTTTGAGCTTGTGCCGCGCGACCGCCGGGTCGAGCGGCACAAGACCGCAGTCCGGTGCAACCTGGATCTGATCGGGCGCCATGTGCTCTGCGGCCGCCAGCAGACGGTCCGCAACCTGCTCAGCAGTTTCGATACGTTCAAATCCGAGCGCACCGTTGTCGATGCAGCCAAAAAGAACAGTTTTGGATGGACATAGTGTGAGCAGGCCAGGATCGAGTCCGGAGGCTTCGAACTCCAGGGCCAACTGGTCGACCTTCGAGCGTTCCAGCTCACCGAGTATGCTGGGATAACTATCGACGATCGGCCGCGGCACCCCGGGCATGGGGTAGCTGTAGCAAACGTGCACGCAGGTTTTGGCGTTGAGCCCTTCAATACACCGGTCAAGCGCCTCGATACCCCACTCTGCGACCTTGTCCGGGTAACGACTGAAAACTGGCTCGTCAAACTGGATGACAGCTGGGCCTAGTGCATCGAGAGCACGGGCCTCCTCGTTCAGAGCATCGGCCACCGCCAGAGCCAGCAAACGCTCATCCCCGTAGAACTCATCCAGGGTCGAGTCGACGACGGTCATCGGGCCAGGCAGAGTCACTTTGACCGGCCGGCTACTGTGCTCAAGTGCAAACTTCAGGTCATCTACCAAAATCGGCGCCTTGCGCAGCACCTCCCCCGTACACCGACCGACCTCGGCCAGCCGTCGGTTGTTTCGAACCCATTTTTTGGCCGGCGTACCGTAGTCGAACCCCCCAAGCCGGGCCACAACGTGGGCCATGTAAGAGGTACGACGTTGCTCGCCGTCGCTGATGACATCGATTCCGGCCTCGGTCTGATCATGTATCGCAACACGGACGGCATCATCCTGCGCCCGTTGCAGCAACTCACCGTCGAAAAGCCACGCCGCACCCTTACCATGGACCTGTTTGCCGGCGGCATTCAGCGGGAGCTTCTCCTGCAGCCACGGCGGCTTGGGCAGGCTACCCACAACCGTGGTCACGAAGGGTTCGCTCGGCATTTGCACTGGCGCTAGTTTCTCTGGGCTTTACAGAAGCTGTTCATGGCGAATCCGGCAATTTGTCAACGCACCTGGCGATCACGGTTGACGGAGTGATCTCTTGACCTGGTGATGGCGCTCTATTCCGCCACACTGTAGCCCGAATCAGCGGGGCGTGCAAAGAACGTCAGATACCGGCACACTTACCGAACAGGTTCGCCGGCAAATACGCTTTAGCGGTCGCACCGATGCGGCGTTGATTCAAATCCCGGTACAGATTCCTGAAAAAAGGGTTGGACGCTATGGACCGCTATGAATCTATCTGCCGATCCCATCACCCATCGCTGCCAGAGACATTCAATTTCGGTCGCGACGTTGTCGACCAATTTGCTCGAGATAAACAGAAAATCGCGCTGATCTGGTGCAACTCTGAAAACACCGAGCGCTTGCTCACCTTCCACGACGTTTCGTGCCAGTCCGCCCAGGTTGCCAACTGGCTATCGGCACAGGGGATCTGTGCGGGTCAGCGCGTCATTGTCATGCTGCCCCGGATCCCCGAGTGGCAGATCTGTCTGACCGCATGCCTCAAACTGGGTGCAGTTCCTATTCCATGCATTACCATGCTGACGGAAAAAGACGTCGCCTACCGAATGGATCATTCAGGTGCTGTAGCGGTCATCACCAGCACTGCCGAGTCCGGCAAATTCGAACCGTACCTGCCGACACTCAAAGCGGCGCTGGCCGTTGGTGAACCGGTGGCGGGGTGGTCGGACTATGAATTGACCCG
>CBFIBN010000099.1:0-6503 GCA_965660775.1 Arenicellales bacterium
AATATCGCGCTATCGCATCAAGCAGTCCTGCGGCCCGGTCAATGACCTGTACCCGTGCGCCCGGTTTCTTCGGCATAATGCTAATGTGATTGCAGGCAGGTTTGATTCATATGGGAATCTTAACCTGTGGTGCAATTTCTAGGGATGGATGTCGACGGTCAAGTGCCACCATGGGGCCTGATCACGAAACCAAGCGGATTTGTGAGGACTGCTTAACAGTGGCATAGGGGGGGATAATGGATTACGCACCGTTTTTTTTGTTTGCCGTATTCATGGTGGGCACACCTGGTCCAGCAAATATGCTGCTGATGACGTCAGGAGCGAACTTCGGCTTTTGGCGAAGTCTGCCCTTTGTTGCAGGAGTCACTTTTGGTAAGTTGTTTGTCAACCTGTTGCTGGGCCTGGGTTTGTGGCAGTTACTTTCGGCAAATCCCATGGTGTTACTCGCCCTGAAAATTGTTTGCGTTGCCTATCTTGCGTGGCTGGCGCTGCGAATGTCCGGTTTCATAATGAAAGGGCGCGAACTCAAACGCCCCGAGACTTTCTGGTCTGGATTACTGGTTCACCCTCTTAATCCTAAGGCCTGGGCAATGCTGGTTTTCGCCTACGCCCATTTTTCCGACCCATCTCAGCCCTGGGTTATGCAAGTTATTATCATCAGCACCACCTTTTTTGCTGTGCAGGTGATTTTTCATACGCTTTGGTGTGCTGGTGGCGCACTGGTTGTGACCGCTCTAGGCGGACGTCCGGCTGAGCGTTGGCTGATGCGTGGGCTCAGCATCCTGACGGTGCTGGTTGTTATCTGGGCGGTGGCATTGGATGGCCTGGTATGAGTCGGTATCAACAGCCTGGTTTTTCGGCAGGCTATATCTATCAAAGTGACTCACAAGGAGGAGAGATTTATATCAACTGATACGGCTCCGTAGGTGTCGGGCGCTTTCAGTTGAGGTCGAGAGAGAGTCGACTGTGATGGGTGTCTGCCATCGCATGAATTACTGCAACTGATGCCGGCCTGGAGTTCAAGCCGGCGCTTCATTTCAACTACAAAAACCAATCATGCCGATGAAAGACGGCCTGCCCAATTCAAGGCTTTTCCGAGCGACTTCGGCGGTTCGGTAGAAGCACTGCCCGAGGCGAGTTCAATTCACCAGCGCTGGCTATTTGCACTCATGTCAGCGCTGGAAATCTTTATGGGAAAGCGCTCACGAATGATTGCGTCGGCTCGGCCGTCAAAATAGTTCGGGTAGTGGCTGGCGAGTATTTCTCGGCTCATTTTTTTGCTGCGCTCAAAGAGGTCCGGCGCGCCTTCGGCTTCCCATTGTGCACTGGGTGAGCGGTCCATCAGTTTGGGGTACAGATATTCGCTTTCCATTACGCTCAAGGTCTGCTCGTTACCAAGGAAGTGGCCGGGATCAACGGCACAGGTGTGAATAGTCTGAAGCGACAGTGTTTCGTCAGAGACTTCAATCCCACGGATAGTTCGCTGGATCATGCCCACAGCTTCGTTGTCGATGACCATGGATTCAAAACTGCAGCCCATCAGACTGCCCATCATTCCGCCAACCTCGCAGACCCGGTTAGCACCTGAAAGTGCGGCGAGTCCGATGGTGAGCCCTTTTTCATAACCGTATTGCGCATCCGGAATCTTTGAGTCGGTCATCCCGGCGCCAGCACTGTTGGGCAGCTTGTAATAGTTGCCCATCTGGATAGCCGATGCGGCCAGCACGGCTTGTTCGCCGCTGCCACCGCTGAATGACCCGGTACGTAGGTCAGTCACAAACGGCCAGGTGGCAAAGGTAATGGCACAACCGGGCCGAATCAGATTGACCACAGCAAGGCACGCGAGTGTCTCAGCGACCACCTGCACCAGGATGCCAGCCAGCGTTGCCGGGGCAGTAGCCCCAGATTGGGGCGCGACGGCGATGTCACTCACCAGTCCCAGGCGGGTTGCATCTATCATGACTTCCAGGTTCTCGCGACCAAAGCGCAGCGGAGAGACAATTGGGCACCCGCCAAATATGACTGAGGGCGCCTTGAGGAAAGAGCCTTCACCGCCCGAGGCCAGATCGAAGAGTTCAATTGCCGGGGTAATATGTTGCCGATGACGAAATGACAGACACAGCGGTTTTTCGGTTCCGGCCAGGAGCGCATAAACCATTGTCATATCGTGTTCGTAGTCGTCAGGTACATCGGTACCGATGACGGTATCGCCACACATATGGATGTTGTCGAGACGATCCACCAGACGGGTGAAGTCGTACATATCCAAGACAGTCGAAGCGCGATAGTGTCTGGTCTCGGCATCGAGTGTGGTCACCGCACTGCCGGAGTTCGAGAAATAGACCTGGTTGCCGTTGCAGTGAATGTCGTCTTTCCCGGCGCGCGATCCTCGCGCACAAACAGTATATTCGCGCGCTGCGCCAGCAATCAGATCTTCAATCATGGCTTTAGGGAAGCACAATCGCCCATGGTCATTCAGGTAGCAGCCCAACGGCAAGACAATGTCCAATAGCTCGGGTAAGGGCTCACCGATACCAGTGGTCGCAAGAATCTCGAGCGCGCCGTTATGAATCTTGCCCATGCTCTCCTCGCTCAGCGGACGGTACTGACCTCCCTGCATGCCGGGCCGGATTGCACGACTGGCGCCACCTGACAGGCGTTTTTCGGTTCGGGCTTTGCGGCCAGCGCTGGGCCGGCGACCCTTACGGTTTGATTGTTCGGTCATCTCGGGATCCGCAAAAAGATTTATCGGTTCGACTTGAAGCTGGCTCAGAGCATCGGTGAGGGGAAGTCAGATTAGAGCCATGTTTGAGCGAATCAACTCTTCAGTTGTTACACCGGCCTCAAAGACTCCTGGCAGCCCAAGAGAGTATAGTAGGTGCGAGGGTTTATAGCGATGACTGACGAAAAAGTTGAGCGCAAGATCGCGGTTATTCTAGCGACCGATGTTGTGGGTTACAGCACCCGCATGGAGAAAAACGAAGACCAGACTCTCCAAACTCTTCGGGCGTGTCGGGAAATTATCCAGGGCTTGATCAGCGAGCACCACGGAAGGATCTTCAATACTGCAGGTGACTCGGTACTTGCCGAATTCCAAAGTGCGGTTGAAGCGGTTCTTTGTGCCTCTGAGTTTCAGAGGACCATCAAGGAGCGTAACAGCGCGCTGAGTGACGAGGCTCGGCAGATGGAGTTTCGGGTCGGCATCAATATGGGTGATGTCGTTATCGAGGGCGATGATCTTTATGGAGATGGCGTGAACGTCGCCGCTCGGCTAGAAGCGTTAGCGCAGCCCGGTGGCATCTGCCTGTCGAAAAACGTGCATGAAATTGTGCACAAGAAGATGGACCTGACTTTCAGCGACCTCGGTGAACAGCAGGTTAAGGATACCGTAGTGCATGCGGTTGATGTCGCTGTTGACGGCGCCAGCGTGCGAAAGCCATCAAGCACCGGCCAGGCCCCCAAGAGCTCAAGATCGATTGCGATCACCTATGTCGTGGCTGCCGCCGCTTTTGTGGCCCTGGTTGCGGGCGGTGGAGTGTGGTGGTGGCAGGGCCAGTCTGAATCACCTGTACAACGAGCACTCAGCCCCGCAGGCAGTAAATCCATTGCAGTGTTGCCATTTAGTAATCTGAGTGGCCAACAAGATCAGGATTATTTCGCCGATGGAATGACCGAGGATTTGATTACCGATCTATCTAAGGTTGCAAGCCTGTCAGTGATTGCCCGTAACTCCGTGTTTGCCTATAAGAGCCGGACAGTCGATATTCGCCAGGTGGGAGAGGAGTTGGGCGTGAGGTACGTGCTGGAAGGCAGCGTACGCAAGGCCGGTGATCAGTTAAGAGTCAACACGCAGTTGATCGATGCAGTGGATGCGACTCACTTATGGGCCGAGCGTTATGATCGAAAACTCGAAAACATCTTTGATGTACAGGATTCGGTCATTAAAGAGATCGTCACTGCGCTATCGTTGAAACTGACTGATTCCGAGGAAAAACATGTTTCGACACGTGATACCGATAATGTCGCCGCGTATGATCTTTTTTCTCAGGGTCATCATAAGTATTTCCAATTCACAGCGCAGGCCAATCGGGAGGCGCGTGCGCTTTACCGTCAGGCTATAGAACTGGATCCGGGCTATGCGCGGGCTTACGGGTCTATTGCTTTCACCTATGTCAACGATGTATCGAATTTGTGGACAAAAGACCCGGCTGAATCAATTCAGCGAGCTTGGGATCTCGCCCAGGCTGCAGTCAATCTTAGATCAGATATCCCGCAGGTCTATTTTGCCCTCAGCTTTGTGTTGTTGCACAAAGGCAAGCCTGAGGAAGCCATGACTGCGTTGGATAAGGCCCTTGCGATTGATCCGAACTATGCAGATGCCTACATTATGCAGGCAAACATTGCTAGCGAGACTGGGCAGTTAACTCTTGGGCTTGCGGCAGCAGAGAGGGCAATGGATCTTAATCCAGGCTACTCGCTTGAGTATCTTGGCATCGTCGCTAAGTTGCATTATGCGGCTGGAGAATATGACAAAGCTCGCGAATTACTGGAACAGGGCCTTGAGCGTAATCCAACTTATCCATTAATGCTGACAATGATGGTGGCAACCTATAGCGCTTTAGGCATGATTGATGATGCAAACTGGGTGGCTGAAGAACTACTGGTAGTCCAGCCTGATTTTTCAGTCGACAAGTGGGTCAAGAGTCGCCCGACTACTGGGCAGAAGATAGGTGAGCAAATGCGTCAGGGTCTGTTGGATGCTGGGCTTAAGTAGTCGTTGAGCTGGGCTGAAGCCTGACCACCTGTCAGGCCAGAAGCGAACCAGGCCATGCCGGTTTTGGCGTGATTCCTGATTATTCTTGCGGCGCGGGTTGCGGCCGTGGTTGAGTGGCCTTGCCCTGGGTAATCCGGGTGCGTGTGCCTTCACGCTGGCTTGCCTGAACCTCGGTTGGCAGTGCCACCGAGAGTTGTTCAAGGCGCAGATTATCAGTGTGCGGGACAATACGATTTTCATCAGCCAGGCCCTGATAACGAGACCAGACCGCCTGCTTCTTTCTGACCTGGTGAGGTTGGTACGACGTGAGGTCTTCAGGGCCTATGTCCCGCTCAATCACCAGGGCGCCGTCACGCACGGCGGACTCCAGTAACTCCACACCTGGCCCGGTGCGTATGATGACGGCGTTGGTGCCGGGATCGTGCTCACTGCCCTCCCGAGTGGGCGAACCCCCAGGCCATGAATCGGCAGCGGCGATATCGGCGGATTCGCCGATCCCGTCCGGGCATATCTTACAGCGCCAGGGTAGTTGCCACATGTTTGCATCATCTCCCCAGAAGTCCAGGTAGTGAGCTTCACGGACTGTAGTGTGGGTTTCTATGCGGGTCGGCCCGGGACACCCATAGCCGCGATAACGAAAGGCGGTCACGTCTTCTGGATTTACCTCAAGTCGCTTCAGGAAAGCATCCATAGATGCTGGGGGCATATAACCCCCGCATACGGGAGTCAGCCAGTAACGCACCAACTCGTTGACGCGCCGGTCGTGACGGGCGTGGTTACGCAAGGTACCGATATCGCAGGGTTTGCCAATAAATGCAAAAGGCGCCCCGCGATCGAGCACGGCGTCTATATCTATCAAAGGTGCTGTCGGTCCGTAGCGCGAGCCGGTAGCGGTGAGTACATCGGTTTGCGAAAAACTCAGGTGGCGTTCACCAAAGGTGGGCCTTTTGGTAGATGGCTTGGCGTGCAATATGAATTCGACCCGGCCCGTGTCCAGTAGATAGCCGGCCAGTGCGGTCAGCACGCCTCCAGTGGCGGCTTTGTGACGCACCATCGGATCGCCAGCCCAGGCACGTACCATGCGCTTCCAGACCCCCCACACCGGATCAAGTTGCGCATCCGAATCAACCAACTGTGGTGGTAGGCCGCCAACACGGGTACCCGGACAGGTATCGTAAATACGATCAACGGTCGCGTGATCAAGGTCGCCGATAACGACCGGTTGTTCGTAGCCACTTTTGGTAGCGGTACAAAGCACCGTATCGGCACCGGCTACGGCCTGACAGATTCCGCAGCCAATACACAGCCCTTGTTCAACAATGGCGTACAGCCGGTCCGTCGGCGTGGCTTCGCTCACGGGGTGGTTGACTCCATTGGTCAGGTGATATTCCGGGCAGCCCTTGGACTCGCCTTACAGACTACATCATAAATCATATCTGAGGCTAACCTGAACATGCAGGCTTAAACTCATGGCCAGGCAGGCCGGTATTGTTGAACTGTTTCATGGCAGAACCGATGACGATCCGCAGACCTGCCTTGTTTTGGCACAGGTATCCTCAAAAGAGGCTATGGATAAGTTTTTTGCCGAGGCAGGAGAATCGATTGCTTCATCCGGGCATATACTTGAGTCCACAGAAGTAATCATGCTTAACAATTAGCAGTCGCTTTGCGTTAGCAACCTGGCAGATCGGCCTTTTTAAACCCTGGTGGTGTCGGGAACTTTGCGACG
>CBFIBN010000100.1:0-6479 GCA_965660775.1 Arenicellales bacterium
CGTTGCCATGTTCGGCAACGACGAAGGCGCCGTCACACACTGACCCGCCTGGCTCCACGATGACCACGCAGCCATCTTTAAATTCGGGCGCCATGCTGTCCCCCAAGACCTGGAGTGCAAAGGGCTCGTTGGAGGCGCAACTGCTCATGTCAGTCGGGGTCGGTTTGGTTAAGTTGGTCGACCAGGTCGTACAAAGATCCGGTTTCCACGCAGTTGAGGATATCCGTAACCTGTGCTGGCAGTCCGGCCAGCGTGCTCTGGCGCACCTGCTGGCGGATTTCCAGTAGTTGCGAAGGCTCCATACTGAAATGACGCAGGCCCAGTCCAAGCAATAGTCGGGTGAAAGCGGGGTCACCGGCCATCTCGCCGCACATCGAAACTGGGATGTCGGCTTCGTGCCCGGCTTGTATCACAGTGCGGATCAGCCGCAATACCGAAGGGTGCAGCGGATCGTAAAGGTAGTTGACGCTGTCGTCGACACGATCAATGGCCAGTGTGTACTGGATCAGATCGTTGGTGCCGATAGATAAAAAGTCGAGTTTGCGTGCAAACAGGTCCGCTGAAACTGCCGCTGCGGGTACCTCGATCATGCCACCGAGCGGCACCTTCGGATTGAATGCCACAGCTTCGCGTTCCAATTCGGCGCAGACTTCGCCAACCAATGCCAGGCTTTGTTCGAGTTCGTGCAAACTGGAAAGCATCGGGATCATTATCTGCGCATCGCCATGAACCGCTGCGCGCAAAATGGCGCGCAATTGTGGTTTGAACAGGGATGGCTCACTCAAGCACAGGCGAATGGCACGCAGTCCCAACGCCGGGGTCGCAGTCGTCTCGCTATCAGGCCGACCGCCATCGACCTGCTTGTCAGCGCCAAGATCCAGTGTGCGGATCGTAACCGGACCTTCGACCCTGCGTAGTACCTGACAGTACGCTTGGTACTGTTCGTCTTCGCTGGGAGGCTTTGGACGATTCATAAACAGGAACTCGGTACGATACAGTCCGACGCCGGCCGCGCCGGCTGAGCGCAGACCGTCGATATCTTCAGGAAGTTCGATGTTGGCCAGCAGGGTGATCGCCTCGCCGTCTTGGGTTACGGCTTTCTCGTTCTTGAGCAGTGTTAGGCGTTGCTGGTGCCGAAGATGCTGTTGCTGCAACTCGCGAAACTGCGCCAGTAGCGGTTCGTCGGGTGCGACCAGTACCGTGCCGGTAGCTGCATCTACTATCAGAAGATCGTTATTGTGAATTGTGTCGATAACGTCATGTAGTCCAACAATGGCTGGCAGGCCCAGACTGCGTGCAAGGATCGCTGTGTGGGATATGGGTCCACCCAGGCTTGTCACAAAAGCCGCCATATTCCGGCCGCGCAGCATGATCGTATCGGCAGGGGTCAGGTCACGGGTCACAATGATCTGCTCCGCCAAACTGCTACCCAGTGTTGCGAGGTCAGACGGTTGCCCGCCCTGGCTGTGTGCCAACTCGCCCATGATTCGCCCTACGACTTGGGCAACATCATTTTTCTTGCTGCGCAGGTAGGGGTCAGCAATGTCCTCGAAAAACTCGATCAACGTGTCGGCGTGACTTTTCAATGCCCATTCGGCATTTTGCTGTTGCGCCTGTATGGTTTGTACCGGTTGCTGGGAAATTACCGGGTCGTCCAGCATGAGAAGGTGTACGTCGATAAATGCGCTCGTTTCCGGCGGTGCATCGGTCGGTAGATTACGCTGGACACGTTTGAGGTCGGCGCGCACGGCGTCCACCGCGTGATTGAAGCGTTCGATTTCGCCAGACAACTCGGCGGCGCTGATTCGGTAACAGGGAATATCGTTATGCCCTGGATCGAGGACAATGGCGCGACCGATGGCGATTCCCCGGCCGATACCGGTGCCGCTAAGGGACAGCATTACTCATCTTCCTCGAAACGGTTGTTGATTAAGTGTTGCACCTGGGCCATGGCATCTTCAGCGTCAGCGCCGCAGGTGGTCACCGTGAGTCTGGTTCCCTGGGTGGCTGCCAGCATCATCAACCCCATGATGCTTTTGGCATCAGCCCGGTGTTCGTCCTGGTGCAAAACAATATCGCTCTCGAATTGGTTTGCCGTCTTAACCAGTTTGGCGCAGGCCCGCGCGTGCAGGCCCAGCCGGTTGACGATCTGTAGCTCGCGTTGCAGTTTCATACCGTATCGGCCTGGGCTATGGGGTGCAGGTCGCGATGGCGGATTTGTACCGGATGGTCAGCGCTGTGGAACGCTTTTGCCAGGCGCTGGACCATGTACACGGAACGATGCTGCCCACCGGTACAGCCCAGAGCAATGGTCATATAACTACGGTCGCCGCTGGCGAAATGCGGTAGCCAATGGGTTAGAAATGCGGTGAGTTGATTGGCCATCTCATGCGTCAGGGGAGAGTGTTCGAGAAAGGTGATCACGGGTGTATCCATTCCGGTCAGGTCACGCAGATCCTTTTCCCAATAAGGGTTGGGTAGGCAGCGCAGATCGAAGATATAGTCAGCATCTACCGGCGGACCGTGTTTAAAGCCAAAAGATTGAAACAATAGGGTTGGACCGCTCTGCAGTTCGCCAAAGGCGAATTCACGGATAATGGCGCGTAATTCATGCGGAGTCGTGATACTGGTATCGATGGTCCGCTCAGCTGTGTCGGCCAGCGGAGCCAACAGGCGACGCTCCTCCAGGATGCCCTCGAGCAAGGGAGTGTCTTTGTCGGTGAGCGGGTGGCGTCGACGGGTTTCGCTGTAGCGTTGCAACAGTCTTTTGTTGTCAGCTTCAAGGAAGACGATCCGAACCGCCAAGCCAGCAGCACGCAGCTCGGCCAGGCCTAGATCCAGGGTTTGCAGGAATTCACGGTTGCGCGAGTCGATGCTGACCGCAGCGTTACCCTCAGATCCGGATGAGGTGCGTTGCAGTTCCTGCGCTAACTGAACCAGCATGACAGCCGGCAGGTTATCAATACAAAAGTAGCCCAGGTCTTCTAGTGCGTGGAGGGCGATACTTTTGCCGGATCCGGACAGTCCGCTGACTATGATCAGATCCATGGTGGGCGTTCGCTGTGTTTGTCTCATGGCTAAGCGGACCTCGCCGATGCTGTGAGTGGCTGGGCCTGGTTTACTCGGGCTGTGTCCACAGCGTGAAACTCAAGTCAGCAGGCGGTACAGGGTATCGGCATCAGCCGCCTCGAAGATCTCTCGCCGGAACGGCGAATCAGAAAATGCACCGGCGAGTTGACTCAGTATTTTGAGGTGCTGATCAGTGGCCTCAGCCGGAACCAACAGGCCAATCACGAGCGTAATCGGTTGGTCGTCGATAGCATCAAAATCCAGTGGTTGGTGTAAGCGCACGGCGGCGGCGATCGGCTTGCTGATCCCATTCAGGCGACCGTGGGGCAGGGCAATCCCGTGGCCAATACCCGTGCTGCCAAGGCGTTCACGCTCGTTGAGCACGGCGAACACGGTATGCTGATCCATGCCTGGCAGTTGGCGCGAGAGCAGTTCTGCCAGTTCTTCTAGCATGCGTTTCTTGCTTGATACCTTGATCGCCACAGCGACCTGGTCACGGGTCAACAGGC
The DNA here is from genome assembly GCA_965660775.1 of Arenicellales bacterium. GTDB lineage: Bacteria > Pseudomonadota > Gammaproteobacteria > Arenicellales > UBA868 > UBA868. Next base: position 3,579 of record CBFIBN010000100.1, read on the forward strand.
TATGCAACGGACCTGCGTTGGTTGTTGCGGCCTTAGGTGCGGTCTGGCTCATGGTTTTTCTGACATCGTCTTGATGCCGCCATCCATCTGATGATGATCAGTCATTTTTCCCTTGTGCCGCATGACCTGGCGATCCAGTTTATCCATCATGGCGTCGATCGCGCCGTACATATCGGCAGCCTCGCCGTGCGCATGTAATTGAACGCCGCGGGCGTTAACGGCCACCTCGGCAAGGTGACGCGCTTTTTCCACGTGCAGGACTACATGGACAGTATTAAGCTCGTCAAAATGATGAACGAGGCGATTCATTTTTTCACCGACATAGTCGCGCAGCGTATCGGTGATTTCCAGGTGCTGGCCGCTAATGCTGAGTTGCATGGAAAATCTCTTTTGAAAATCAGGCTACAGGACACTTCGCCGCTGAGTTGCGGGCCGAATATTCATCTGCTCGCGGTATTTTGCCACCGTACGCCGGGCGATCTGGATGCCCTCGTTGTCGAGGATCGCCACCAGTTGGCTGTCGCTCACCGGTTTTAACGGGGCTTCGGATTCTATCACTTTGCGGATCCGAGCTTGGACCGCACGGGCCGAGGTTGTCGGCCCGGACGATTCCCCCACCCCACCTGAAAAAAAATATTTAAGCGGATAAACCCCATGGGGCGTAAGTAGATGCTTTTGATCGACGGCGCGAGAGATGGTCGATTCATGTAACTCGAGTCGTTGCGCAACAACGCGCATAGTCAGGGGAGCGAGCGCCGAATCGCCGTTGTCCATAAAGCCTTGCTGGACATCAACTATCTCGCGTGCGACCCGCAGGATCGTGCTGTCCCGCTGTTCGAGGCTACGGATGAACCACTGGGCATTGCGCAGGTTTTCCTGCAGGTATTTCTGGGTTGGTGGGTCCTGGCCTTTGAGATACTGGCGGTAATGGTCGTTAAGCTGGACTCGCCGGGCGTTTTCCTGGGTTAGAGAGGTGATCCAGCGATCGCCCTGACGGCGCACCATCGCATCGGGGATGATACTGGCCGCCACTGGCTCGAAGAGGCGCTCGCCGGGCTTGGGGTCCAGCGAGTGGATTAAAGCCAGTGCCCGTGCGAGTGTCGGGCGGTCTATATCCAATAGCCGCACTAACTCATCGTAGCGGTGAGCTGATAACAGCGTCAAGTGTGTCTTGACCAATCGCTGGGCGGTGTTTAGTTCAGGGGTGTTGGGATCCAGTGCTGACAATTGCAGGGTCAGGCATTCGCGCAGGTCGCGTGCACCGATCCCAGGCCAGGACAACTGCTGTAACAGGTGTAGTACTGAATCAATCTCCGAATCTTCCGGCACCGCTTGTGGCGCCAGAATCTGACGTAATTCATCGTAGTCCACCGCCAGGTAACCTTGCGGATCAAGGCAGCCGATCAGGGCACGGGCAATCCACTGGTCAGATTCGCTCAGGCGGTGCAATGCCAGTTCGCCCAGCAGGACCTGCGTCATGTTGTCAGGCGGGTTTTGCCATTGTGACTCAGCACTGACAGAAACACCCGAAGACGGGTGGAGACTGGACGAAGCCGACGAAAGCTCGTCCCAGCGGCGACCTGAAGTTGCCGTACTGTCCCAATAGTGTTCGTTGGGGTCATCCCGGTCTGCATGAATCCCGTCTTCTAGTGCTGATTCCTCATCGGTATCGACGACGGGTAGATCTGGGAGTGGGGCATCCGGGCCCGTGGATTCAGCTTCCTCAAGAAATGGATTCGACTCCATGGCGACGCTGATTTCCTGAGTCAGGTCGGCATACGACATCTGTAGCAGGCGGATCGATTGCTGTAGCTGAGGGGTCAACTGCAGCCGCTGGCTGTGACGGGTTTGAAGTGCCTGTTTCAATTTTTTCCCCGTACCAGGCCGTAAAGTGGTGACACAGCTACAAGCGGAAACTCGTGCCGAGATAGACCGAGCGCACTTCTTCATGTGCGAGGATATGCTCAGAGGTTCCGGAAGTCAGGACTTGGCCCTGCGTCAGGATGTAGGCGCGGTCGCAGATATTTAATGTTTCCCGTACGTTATGGTCGGTGATCAGCAAGCCGATGCCCATATCTCGCAAGTTCGCGATGAGTTTTTGGATATCACCAACGGATATCGGGTCGATTCCAGCAAAGGGCTCGTCTAGCAGCATGAATGCCGGCCGCAGGGAAACGGCTCGGGCAATTTCGACCCGGCGCCGCTCGCCACCAGAAAGGCTATAACCATAGTCGCCCGCTTTGTGAGAGATGCCAAAATGTTCCAGCATCTCGTCTGCTCGCTGTTCCCGGTCTACACGAGCCAGATCAGGCAGAGCCTCAAGGACGGCAAGCAGGTTCTCGCGCACCGTGAGGCGACGGAAAATAGAGGGCTCCTGCGGCAGGTAGCCGATACCTTTTCGTGCTCGCTGGTGCATGGGTAAAGTGCTGATATCTTCTCCATCCAGCCAGATGTTGCCGGCATCACGGCGCACGAGACCACAGATCATGTAAAAGCAGGTGGTTTTGCCAGCGCCATTTGGCCCCAGAAGACCGACGATTTCCCCGCCGTTGACCTCAAGATCGACCTCGTCAACAACCACGCTGTCACCGAAGCGCTTAATCAGTCCTCGGGTTGTGAGTGTGCTCATCAGGGTGCATTTAATCCGTCGTGCCAGGGCGGCGTGCCAGCTTGCGCCAGTCATCTTGCCACTGCCCGGTCTTGCCGGGCTTGTGTAGTCGGCCACTGGGTATCCAGGCTCTGAAATTTGCCGGGGGCTCAATCTGTTTCCAGTCACCGTGCACGGCGACAACCCAGACCCTCTGTCCCCGGTTGGCTTCACCGGTCACCGTTGAGCCTGTTCCGGTCGAAGGGGCTGAACGCAGGCGAACTCGCGAACCCGTCACTACTCCAGCACCTGCT
>CBFIBN010000101.1:0-6477 GCA_965660775.1 Arenicellales bacterium
CATGGCATCCAGTATCCGATCCGAACCACTTTGCACCGGAAGATGCAGGTGACTCACCAGTTGTGGCACCTGGGCGTAGACGTCAATCAAGGCCTGTGAAAAATCCACCGGGTGCGAGGTGGTGTAGCGCAAGCGCTCGATACCATCTACTTCGGCGGCATATACCAGCAGCTCGGCAAAATCCACTACCCCGCCACCGTGACGGGCACCGATGTAGGCATTTACATTCTGCCCCAGCAGGGTAACCTCACAAACACCCTGTTCGGCAAGTTCAACGATCTCGGTGATGACCTCGTCAAAGGGTCTGCTGAATTCCTCACCACGGGTATAGGGCACCACGCAGAAGGTGCAGTACTTGCTACAGCCTTCCATGATCGAGACAAAGGCACGCGGCCCGTCACTGCTCGGTGGCACCAGGGCATCGAACTTTTCAATCTCGGGGAAACTGATGTCCACCCGTGGTCGGCGCTCGCGCATCAACCCGTCCAGCATTGCCGGCAGGCGGTGGTAAGTCTGAGGCCCAAATACCAGATCCACATAGGGGGCCCGGTGCAGTATGAGTTCACCCTCCTGGCTGGCGACACAGCCACCCACCCCGATCACAAGTTCTGGCCGATCATTTTTCCACTCGCGCCAACGACCCAACTGGGAAAAGACTTTCTCCTGGGCTTTTTCGCGAACCGAGCAGGTATTGAGCAACAGCATGTCGGCCTGCTCCGGCTGATCGGTGAGCACCATATTATGTGAAGAAGCCATCAGATCAGCGATACGAGCGGAGTCGTAATCGTTCATCTGGCAACCGTATGTTTTTATGAACAACTTGCGGGTCATGGCTGGGTAGATCCGGGCTTTGGCCTCAATTGGGAAAATCCTAACACTAGTTATACCGTTATATTCAGTTACGCATCGGCCGACGGCGTTGTCGGCAGTAGCTGGGCATGCTCGACCCGGCGCGACTCGCCACGGGCCAGCGCATCAACCTGTTGGGCAAAATGCGACCGTACCGGTTCGGGCAGCGGTGTCGGTCGACCCGTCTTTCGGTTGACAAACACGTGAACAAAAAAGCCCTCGGCACTGGGCGTGTCCTGTGTTGGCATGAATATGGCAACTTCATAGCGCACACTGCTATTGCCCAGTTTAGTGATACGCACACCCACGTCGACATGCCCTGATACCGCGACCGGCTGCAAAAATCGACAGCCGTTTTCGGCGGCAAAAGGAATCACCGGATCACTTCGCCAGTCCAGGCCGGTCTCGTGCAGCAGAGTCAGCACCGCGCTCTCAAAGTAACGGTAATACTCCACGTTGTTGAGGTGACCCAACATGTCATAATCACTCCAGCGCGTGGTGATCCGCACCAGCAGTACATAGTGCTCGCGCCTTGTTTCCAGCTGGCTTTCGCTCATTCCCCTGGTACTTCCCGATGCCTAGTCCAGTTGGACATTCAATTCTCGCATTCATCGTAACCGGCTTGCGCCGGTCGCCCTATGGTCGCAAACTCTGGTGGCCGGCGTTGGTGATTTTTGCAGGGTGCGCAGCCGACCTCGATTTTCTGCCCGGTATCCTGATGGGTGATCCCAACCGCTTTCATCACGGGCCCTCGCACTCAATTACCGCAGCGCTGGTCTTTGCCATAGCGGTCGCTACGTTCGCCCGGGCGTTGCCGATGCGCTGGGTGGTGGGGGTCTTTTTCATCTACTTGAGTCATCTTCTGGGTGATTGGCTCGCTGCCGATACCGGTGCGCCGTTTGGCATCCCGCTCCTATGGCCATTCAGTTCTGCCTACTTTATATCCCCGGTGCCGATATTCAGCAATTTTGACCATGGCAGTGCTGGCGCAGGATTAGCTGACTTCATCGGTCAAATTTTCTCGGGGCATAACCTTTTGGCCATTGGCTTGGAAATCGCTGTGCTGGGGCCCGTGCTGTGGCTGGTGACCCGCTACCGGCGGCGCCGTAACCGGCGCTGAACCCGATGCGGTCGTATATCAGTCCCAGCGATTATCGCGCACGCTGACGTTGCCGTCTTCGATACGCACCGGGAACAGGTGCAACGGCTCATAGGCCGGAGGTGACAATACCTTGCCTGTTCTGAGACAGAACCGGGCGCCATGGCGAGGGCATTCGATCGCCCCATCTACAATGCAGCCCTCGGAGATCTCGCCACCGTCGTGGGTGCAGATATCTTCTATGGCGATTATCTCGTCATCAACAAGGACAAGTACGACCGCAGCGTCATCCAGATCTACCACCAGCGGAACGTTCGCATTCACCTCATCTACCCGGGCAACACTGGCCCACTCACCCATCAGAAAAATCCCAGTTCAAGACGCGCCGCCTCGCTCATGACCTCGGGGTCCCACGGCGGATCCCAGACCAGTTCTACCACCACATCGGCAACTCCCGCAACGGCACGTGCTGCATTCTCGACTTCGCCTGGCAGGGAACCCGCGACCGGGCACATGGGGGAGGTCAGAGTCATATCGATGGCCACCTGGTTGTCGGTATCGATGTCGATACGGTAAATCAAACCCAGGTCATATATGTTCAAGGGAATCTCAGGATCGAATACCTCCCGTACCCCGCTGATTACCCGCTCCAAAAGCGAATCATCTTGAGCGACCGATTGCAGGCTGATCGAAGGCGGGTTGTCCGCGGCGACATCGGTGGCGTCGGTGGCGTCAGGTTGAATATCGACAGCCTGCACTTGGGCAGTCGTTGCCGGGTCAGGCTGGTTGGCTTCGTCTGGCGTTTCTATCATCCGTAGTTCCGTGTCTTGTAAGTTAACCGTGCACTATCACTCGGTGGTCACGCTGGCGCCGGCGTTATGCAGTGCCGAGCGAACGGTATGCCAGGCCAGGGTTGCGCACTTAACCCGCGCCGGATAATCACGCACGCCGCTTAACACATTAAGCTTGGTCAAAGCCGGCAGATCTGTCTGCGATGGGGTCTCGCCGGTTGCCATCGCGTGGAAAGCGTCAAAATAACGATCGGCCTCCCGCGCGGAAAGCCCTTTCAGTGTTTCTGTCATGATCGATGCCGACGCGGTAGAGATCGCACAACCGCGGCCCTCAAAACGCAGGTCTTCAATCACCCCATCCTTATCCAATACCAAGGACACCTTGAGTTCATCGCCGCACAAAGGGTTAACACCGTGCGCCTGGTGTGTGGGGTGCTCGAGCAACCCGAAATTGCGCGGGCTGCGGTTGTGATCAAAGATCACTTCCTGATAAAGATCGCGCAGGTCGTTCATCGGGCAAACAGGGACTGCGTTTTAGTGATGGCATCGAACAGCGCGTTGATATCCTCGGCGGTATTGTACAGGCCGAAAGAGGCGCGAGCCGTTGCCGGCACATCGAAAAACTGCATTACCGGCATAGCGCAATGGTGGCCGGTTCGAATAGCCACGCCGGCACTGTCAAGAATCGTGCCCACATCATGCGGATGAATGCCATCCAGTTCGAAGGACACGATGGCTGCCTTGTCGCTCGCGTTGCCGATAATACGCATGCCCGGTTGCGAGTGGGCCCGCTGCGTTGCCAGCGCCAGTAGCGATTGTTCGTGGGCGCCAATCGCTTGGAGCCCAATGGCGTCAAGGTAATCGATGGCGGCGCCCAGGCCTACTACCCCGGCAATGTGCGGGGTTCCCGCCTCGAACTTGTAAGGCAATGCATTCCAGGTGGAGCCTTCGAAACTGACCGTGCGGATCATGTCGCCGCCGCCCTGCCACGGCGGCATCGCCTCAAGCAGCGTCTCGCGACCATAGAGCACACCGACCCCAGTCGGGCCATAAAGTTTGTGCCCTGAGAACGCAAAAAAATCACAGCCCAGAGACTGCACGTCGACCGGCCCATGCGCTACTGACTGGGCGCCATCGACCAGAACCACCGCCCCGGCCTGGTGTGCCTGTCGGGTCAGTTGCTGGATCGGGTTGATGGTACCAAGCGCGTTCGAGACATGGGTCAGCGCAACGATGCGTGTTTTTTCTGAGAGCAGATTGGCAAAATCCTCAAGCATCAACTCGCCGTCATGATTCATCGGCACCACCTTAAGGGTTGCACCGGTTTCCTCGCACAACAATTGCCAGGGCACAATATTGGCATGGTGCTCCATCGCACTGACCAGCACTTCGTCTGCCTTTTTCAGCATTGATCGGCCGCAGCTCTGGGCCACCAGGTTGATCGCCTCGGTTGTGCCGCGGGTAAAGATCACCTCGGCACACGATGGCGCATTGATAAAAGCGCGTACTTTCTCGCGGGCGCCGTCAAAACGATCGCTGGCCCGCTGGCTCAGACGATGCACCCCGCGATGCACATTGGCGTTATCACGGGAATAGAAATCCGCTACGGCATCGATGACCGCTTGGGGTTTTTGGGTAGTCGCGCTGTTGTCCAGGTAGACCAGCGGATGGTCATTTATCTGCTGGGCCAATGCCGGGAAATCTGCGCGCAGAGCGGTTGCATCGAGCGCTGGCGGGTATTGGTTAAGCGCAGCCGAATTCATCAGAGCTGAGATTCGCGGATCTGTTCCGATGAAAGGCGCTGACCCGCTTGGGCTTCGAGATAGGAGCGCAGTGCCGGAAGCTCAATACGGTTGAGCACGTCAGCCGCAAAAGCCTGGGTCAACATCCGCCGGACCACCTGACGGTCGATGCCGCGGGACATCAGGTAGAACACCGCGGCTTCGTCCAGTTGCCCAACCGTCGCACCATGGGCACATTTGACGTCATCAGCATAAATCTCCAACTGCGGCTTGGTATCGACTTCCGCATCGGCGGAGAGCAGCAGGTTCTGGTTGTTTTGCACCGAATCGGTTTTCTGTGCACCCGGCTGCACCACGATACGACCATGAAATACAGCGTGGCCGCGGTCACCCAGAACGCCCTTGTAGTGTTCGCGGCTGACGCAATGAGGTGCGTTATGCGTAATGTGCGTGTGGTTATCAACGTGGCTGCGGCCAAAAGCCAGGTACAAGCCATCAAGACTCGCGAAACCACCCTCGTCATCCAGATTGACCAGAGCATCATTGCGTACCAGGGCGCCACTCATCGTCACAGTCGTTGCTTGGAGTCGGGCCGAGCGACCCAGTCGAGCAAACATGCCGCCCACATGAAATCCACGCGGGGCCACCTGCTGTACGCCCTGGTAGTTGAGGGACGCATTGTCAGCCAGGATCAACTCTGAAACCGAATTGCTTAATAATCTTTCGTCGGCCAGTGAGACATGGCGCTCGATAACCGTAGCCTGACTGCCTGCGCCCATGACCACCAGATTTCGCGGCAGGCTGACAAAACCCTCGCCGCTACAGCCGGAGATGAAGAGCAGTTCTATGGGCTTATCGACCCGGGTATCCGGGGCGATCTCGATGAGCGCACCATCGCCGATGAATGCGGAATTCATGGCAATAAAGCCGTGCGGGGTCTGCCCAAGAGCGCTGCCGAGCAGGGCGGCTATACGCTGTGGCTCACTCTCCAGCGACTGACCAAGGCCTGATATCTGCACTCCCTTGGGCAGGTCATCGAGCAGCGACAGCTCTGGCTGCCAAAACCCATCAGCAAATACCAGTCGCCAGGCATCGAGACCATCGATTGTCGTTTGGCTAACAAACTCGCGCGGACACGACGCATTGGCAGCGGCTGGGGTAAACGCAGTGCGCGTAATCGCCCGGGTCGAGGTGTATTTCCAGTCCTCGTCACGCTGACTGGGCAAGCCAAGCCGGGAGAGAGACTCCAGTGCCTGCGCCCGGCTGGTATCAAGCGATGGCGTTCCAAAGGCCGGCAACGTCGGCGCCTGTTCGCGTTGGGCTGCCACATAGGCCGCGATATTTGCTGTTCCTTCGCTCACGCTGCCGAGACCGCGCTGGCATCCGATTCAACCCAGCCGTAACCTTGTGCTTCGAGCTCGAGTGCGAGGCTCTTGTCGCCAGAGCGGACAATGCGCCCCCCGGCCAGCACATGCACCCGGTCGGGTACGATGTAGTCAAGCAGTCGCTGGTAATGCGTCACCAGGATCACCGAGCGATCCGGGGTACGCAGCGCGTTGACGCCATCGGCTACGATTTTCAACGCATCAATATCTAATCCTGAATCGGTTTCATCGAGTACTGCAAGACGCGGTTCAAGCATCGCCATCTGGAAAATCTCGTTGCGCTTTTTCTCGCCTCCGGAAAAGCCCTCGTTAACCGAGCGGTACAGGAATTCTTCTTTCATCTGTAGCAGCTTGAGTTTCTCGCGTACCAGTTTCAGAAAATCCATGGCATCCAGTTTTGGCTCGCCACGGTGCTGGCGGGTAGCGTTTACTGCCTCCTTGAGGAGGTACACATTGGCAACGCCGGGGATTTCCACCGGATACTGAAAAGCCAGGAAAACCCCCTCACGGGCACGCTTCTCCGGTGCCAGCGACAACAGGTCCTGGCCGAGAAAGCTGACCGATCCACCGGTCACCTCGTAACCCTCGCGGCCAGCGATCACATTGGCCAG
>CBFIBN010000102.1:0-6151 GCA_965660775.1 Arenicellales bacterium
CTTGCTTTGGCGCGGGCTTTCGTAGTCGAGCCGGACTTACTGTTGCTTGATGAACCATTCGCCTCGCTCGATGAGCCGACGGCTGCACGATTGCGTTTGCTGCTGCTAGAGATCTGGCGCAGGCACTCCACTACAGTGATTTTTGTAACCCACGATCTGCGGGAGGCAATCCAGCTGGGGCAACGGATCATCCGGCTGACTGGCGCACCAGGCAAAGTCGACCTTGATATTCCCATTCTCCTTAGCCCAACAGAGCGCTCGGACACGCAGGTAGTCGAGGCCTGGCGAGCGCGAATTCTTCAGACAGGGTAATTAGTACGATTTGGGTTGAAGAAAACTAGAGCTGCATCGCTACTAAAGTGACCTAAAGTCTCTAACAAATCTCATTGAAGGGGGTATAAATATGCGTAGGCTGACCACTGTTGCTATGTTGTTGTCGGTAATGGCTGTCGGGGAAATAGCGATGGCGGAGGGTAATCTGTCACGCCGCCCGGTTGCGTTGCCGACGTTGGAACTTGCTACACAAGACGGTTTTGGCATTTCCCAGACCGAATACCAGATAGAGACCGGTAAGGCCTACAAACTGGAGATCAGATCCACCGGGATCGAGGAGTGCGCGTTCAGGGCAGACGAATTTTTTCGTAATATCTGGTTGCGCAAGGTTGAGGCTGGTGGTCTCGAGATCAAGGCGGCACAACTGAATGAGCTTGAATTTGAGACTGAGGCCGAAGTAGAGATTTTTTTTGTTCCGATCAAACCTGGCCGCTATCCCTACGGATGCAAGGGTCTTGAAGATCGTGGCTTGTCAGGGTTGTTTATCGTTCGTTGATGCGCATAGAACTGGTGTTACATCCGACAGTTTGACTCGGCTGAATCGATTCCCAGCGTGTCTAGGTTATTGGATCGGTGCAAGAATCCCGGTAGGGGTGCGCGCGTGACCACGGCGTTGTGCAGGTGTAGCAATAGCGGCTGTCGCAACTGGTGATCCCACGGGCGAAAATTTCCCGGAGCCCCCTTATAGGCATCAAATGTCATATCGTCTGACACGAGAAACTTTTTGATGTCTGAGGGTTCGGTAGAGTTGGTGCGGGTAATCGCCTCCACAATGGTTTTTACCGCAGCCCAACCGGCATAGTCGGTACCGGTCATGCGGCGTTTGGCAATGCGATCGAAGCGCTGATTCAACTGCGGTGCCCCGTACCGTTCCCAGGTCCAGTGCCAGGCCCCCGCACGCAACCCTTCCGAACCAACAATCAGAGTAGGTTTCTGGGTTTGGTAAGGTACGTAACGGCCAAACTCACCAACCGAGTCGGCCAGGAAGATCACATCAACACGTGCCCCGCTTGTGATCAGGGCCACGTTGTTCTTCTCGCGAGCCCGTGGGTCATTGCTTAGCACAAATGAGCGCCGATCAACTTGTTTAAGGCGGAACTTGGTCGCAGCCTTCACAAAGCTATCGGCCAGCAGTTGGTCATTCGGTGCGTCTCCTTGGAGTATCAGGACCCTTTTCCAGTTCTTACTGGAAAGAAACTGCGCGAGCGCGTCCATCAGCATGGCATGGCTGGGCATAGTATGAAAAAGCGTTGGCGAGCATGCTGACCCGCGCAGTATGTCGTTAGCATGCCGGGGGTTGAGCACTATTATGGGCTGGTCTTTCAGTGATTGTCCGATTTCCAAAATTTCAGCCAGGGGCAGATCGGCAATAAAGACAGTGGTTCGGGTATTGATAAGTGAAGCGCGGATTGCATCGACTGCCGACTCACCAGGGTTCAACGCCTGCTCTTTGAGGGTAAATCGAAGTCCCAATCGCCTACCTTTGACTCGGCTCTCGCGCAGGGCTGTTTTGACCCCCTGTAGTGGCCGTTGCTGGTTGCGTAGAATAAGGCCGGTGTAAGCCCGGTGCCTTTGATAAGTACTGTCATCGTCCCGATAAAGATAGAGAAACTGAAAGTCTTGTGCTGCAACTGCAGCCGAAACTGCGCTAGCGCCCAACCAGAGTGCAAACACCTGCGCCAGTACGATATGCCCAGGTTTAATAGTCATCAATCAGTACTCCGTAGGGCACCCGACCTACGGGGATAGATTTAATTACCTTAAGATTAGTCGTGTCGATGATCGAGATATCATCGGACAGGCCGTTAGCAACATAAAGTTTCTTCTCGTCATGGGTCAGGCTGAGCCCCCAAGCACGCCTGCCCACTAGTATGTATTCGATAATTTTTCGGGACGCCACATCCACCACTGCTACGTGGTTAGCCCTGCCAAGCGCAACGTAGGCGCGTGATCCATCCCGCGTAATCAAAAGATCTACCGGGGTAACCTGTTCTTTCCGAAAGCCGGTAGGCAGAAATGCGATGTCGTCGATAAGTTTGAGTGAGCTAACATCGATAATATTAACCACACCTGCGAGCTCAGCAGATACCCAGAGTTCCTGTTCATCCGGTGTCAGTGCGAAACGTCGTGGACGTGTGTCCACCAGAATATCCTTGATTACCTTGCCGGCGTTCACATCAATGACGTGTACCAGGTCGGCAGCCTCGGAGGCAACAAAAACCAACTGACCGTCCGAGGTAGCCTGGACTCCTTCAGGTTCCTCACCAGTCAAAAACTCACCTAAAAACTCGCCGGTACCTATGTCATACACTGATAGAGCGGCGTCCTCTTCATTGGAAACATACAGGTGAACGCCATTAGGATGTAGATCGAAGGTCTCCGGAGCGGCAACATTGCGTATTCGGCCTACGAGTTCTTGTGTTGCGGTGTCATAGATTGCAATGACATCGTCATCAGCGCAGCCGACTAAAAAAGTTGCGCGGTCCGCGGTAAAGTGCATGCCACGAGGTCGGGCGCATGAGGGAACTGTTCGAATTATTTCGTCATTTCTATCTAGCACCGTGATGGTGCTGCTTTTCTCATTAGCCACAAAACGGAGCCCCGTATCTTTCGCGAGGGTTGAAGTGGCATTTGCAAGAAAAACGACAGTGGTCAGAGTTGCGGTTGCAAACAAGTGTAACTTCCGGCGCATTGATTCTCCTCTCACGTTACGGTGGCCCTGCACCCTGAGTCAGAGTCCACACCCATCAGTCTTTCTTGGAAATCCCCCCTGTTCTCTGGCGGGGTGATCGCCATGACGCATTGTAGCGCCACACGGCGAATGCGAAAATTAGCACGAGACAGGTGCTTGTAATTATCAATGCCTGTGTATTTAGTTTTAGGTAAAGCGCGTGGCGTAATAACTCAACAGCGTAGGTAAATGGATTCATTGCGCAGATCCAAAAAATCAGTTCGCTCGACTCCCGCATACGCCACAGTGGGTACAGCGCTGATGACAAAAAAAACATCGGAAAAATAACAAAATTCATTATTCCAGCGAAGTTCTCCAGCTGCCGGATCGTCGCGGACAAGGCAAGGCCAATAGCTCCGAGCATCAGCCCGCTCACGATCAATACTGGCGCCAACGTAAGCCAGCCGGCGACCGGAATATCGATCACCGTAAGTTCGGCGATCAGCAGAAAAGCGTATACCTGAAAAAGTGAGATCACAGTACCAGCTGCCAGTTTCGCCAACAACAGGTAACCGCGGGGTAGGGGGCTGGTCAGTAGCAGGCGCATGCTGCCCATTTCCCGGTCATAAACTAATGCGAGCGAACTCTGCATACCATTGAACAGTTGGATCATAGCGATAAGGCCAGGCACGATATAGGTTTCATAGGTGATATAGGTTTCATAGGGGGGTGTAATTGATACACCAAGAATGCTGCGAAAGCCAGCGGCGAAGACCAGAAGCCATATCAGAGGGCGTATGAGGGCTGCGATAAATCGAGTCCGCTGGTGAATAAAGCGAAGCGACTCGCGCCAGATAATCGCTGCCAGCGCAACTATATAAGGGTGTCGGGAGTCTGTTATCACGACGCTAATTAACAAGGTTCTGGTCGGCGCAAGTCAGGCGTTCGAACAGCGATAACACAGTGGGGCAAGTATGTTGTTGCAATAGTTGGGTCACTGGACCAGCACCGCGTACCCGCCCCTTGTGCAGTATCACCAGGTCATCCGATTCGTGAATCTCGTCAACAAGGTGAGATGCCCACAGGACCGTAATGTTTGCACTGGTAGTTAGTTGATGTACATGCGCAACGAGCTCGTTGCGTGTCTGTATGTCGAGCCCGACGGTGGGTTCATCGAGAATCAGGACCGCTGGTTGGTGAACCAGAGCTCGAGCAATCTCCAGGCGTCGGCGGTGTCCACCGTTGAGTTCGCGCACCTTGGCGCGCCGCCGGTCAGTAATATTCATCAGTTCAAGCACTTGGTTTATTTTCCGGCGGGCGTCCTTTCCCCACCAACCGCGCAGGGCTGCTCCATAGACCATGTTCTGTTCGAGAGTAAGGTCTAAATCCAACGCAGATTGCTGGAAAACGATCCCGACCTGCCCCAAGGCCTGGCATGGGTGTTTGTGTGTGTCGATGCCGTCGATAGAAATTTCACCGCCACACCCTCCCAGAAGCCCCGTCAGGAGGGATAGCAGCGTAGATTTACCTGCACCGTTCGGCCCAAGCAGTCCTGTGAACTTCCCGGCCCGGGCCTGGAAACTGGCATCGGTGAGGGCGGGTTTACCGGAGTAGCTAAAAGAAAGGTTTCTGACTTCGATTCCGTTTGGTGATTGCATCAGCGTATCTTAGATTATTGGGGCGCACGATTCTCGGTCCCAGTGGTTTTGCCCTTAAATAATAGATGCTACTGCTAGACCCTGCTGTCTTTGCTCTGCATCCGAAGTACTGGTAAGTTCCCCGGGGTAGACACACTTGGGAAAAACCATTAGGGTTCTAGGGTTGATCAGTGGATATGCATAGTTTATGGTCAATTTACTATGAAGCGTCGGGATAACTTTGCTGACATCAGGTTAGCCTTTTTGGGAAAGGTAGGACAGGCGTTTGCAAAAAGTTCAAGCGGTCATAAGGGTCGTTTGTCATCAAGTTTGCTACATAGCCAACAGCAAAAGGAGGGTTCTGAAAGAATGGCAACAAGAAAATTGTATTTGCGCAGTGTTTCGGCCTTGAGTGTCGTGGCATTGCTGGCAGTAGTTCCGTTGACGGCCTATTCCGAGACAGGGAGTGGCACCTTATATGGAGATATGCATACCGTAACCCAGGATATGCTCAACCGTTCAGCGGGGGATGGGAACAACTTCCTGCACACCAACGGTAACTATAGTCAGACGCGATATTATCCAGCTCGCCAGATCAATGCGTCTAACGTAGGGGATTTGCGGCCAGCGTGGATTTTCCAGACTGAAGTTGTCGAATCTATGGAGACCAGCCCTATCATCGTTGACGGGGTGATGTATGTCACAACATCGTTTAATCATGCATATGCTTTGAACGCTGAGACTGGTGAAGAGATCTGGCACTACAAACATAAGATGGGGCCGATCACGACGTATTGCTGTGGGCCAAATAACCGCGGCGTTGCTGTGTACGGCGACATGGTCTACATGGGTACGTTGGACGCTAGGTTGGTCGCGCTGGACGCCAAAACTGGAAAACTGGTGTGGAATGTTGAGGTTGGTGATCCCGAACTGGGATACAGCGAAACGATGGCACCGACAGCGGTCAATGGCAAAATTCTGATCGGCACCAACGGTGGAGAATATGGTGTCCGCGGTTTTGTAAAAGCCTACGACTGGAAGACTGGCGATCTGTTGTGGCACTTTCACACGACGCCTGAGAATTCCGTTGGTGTCTGGGCAACTCACGACGCGACAGGTCGCGACATGCTGCGTGACATCGACGCCGAGAAGAAAAATCTCGCGGCGATAGGTGATCCGTACAAAACGCTAGGTGGCGGTGTCTGGCAGAACCCAGCGATTGATCTGGCCAACAATCGGGCCTATTTCGTAGCCGGTAACCCTTCGCCTGACCTCGATGGCTCTCTGAGGCCGGGGGACAACCTTTACACGAACTCCCTGATCGCCGTAGATCTGGATACTGGTGAGTATATTTGCCACTTCCAGTACATCGCACATGATGTATGGGATCTTGATGCAGTTAGCCCGACAATTCTGACTGATGTCATCGATAACGATGGTAATAGTGTTCCTGGTGTGCTGCACGGTGGCAAGACTGGTCATGTCTATGTGCATCGGGCGGATGACTGCA
>CBFIBN010000103.1:0-6010 GCA_965660775.1 Arenicellales bacterium
CCTTCAGCGAGAAGGGTCTGAGAAACCGTTTGAGCACGACTCCCTTTCGCCGTCATCAATAAAGCACTGCTGAGTCTCAGTCCTACTTCTAGAAACTGAGAGTCGGGTTGCTCCTTAAATCGCTGAGCCAGTTCGGTCGTTAGTATGTCCCAGCGACCCTGCTCTTCGAGAAGCGCCCAGCGCTCGCGCGCCCGCATCAGCATCGCCTCCTCATCCGTCGCCGGCAGTGCCGCCAGAACGCTCAACGCCAACTGCCCCAAGCCGTGATCCTTAAAACCGTGAATAGATGCGCTATCCAGTGCGAGCGAAAAAGGAGTTAAGGCAAGGTCGGGTTCCTGCGCTCCGGGGGCAGGCTCTAATGAGGGAGGTGCGACACGATCCGCTTCAATCTGCGTTTGAAATTGAACATTAAGATCAAGGCCGCCAATGGGTGCAGGCCGAGCGGTGAAAAGCGGTGCCGGGCCCTCTTGGCCAAAAGCGACGGCGCCGGTAAAAAGGAAAATACCCGCCACCAAGGTGGATACCATGGCCACAACGACAGCAAGGTCGAACCGGCAACAGCGCGAAGCAGCGCCTGCCATGCGGTGAGTTGCGGGTCTCATCCCACTTGCCAACTGGAAGATTATTAGGTGCGAAACACCGCTAATCACCAGGACCCGCTCACCGCGGTCAGGAAATTTTCTCGCGAATCCGTGCTGATTTTCCGGTGCGGCCACGCAGGTAGTACAGTTTTGCCCGTCGGACTGCGCCGCGCCGGCGGACCTCAATGCTGGCCACTAGTGGGCTGTGTGTCTGAAAAACCCGTTCGACTCCTTCACCGTAAGAAATCTTACGTACAGTGAATGATGAATTAAGGCCACGATTCTTACGGGCAATAACCACACCCTCGAATGCCTGAAGGCGCTCCCGGGCCCCCTCCTTTACCTTGACTTGGACACGGACAGTGTCGCCTGGGCGAAACTCCGGCAGGTCTGTTTTAACCTGTTCGCTTTCCAACTGCTCAATGATGTTCGTCATCTGGAACTCTCCTATTTTTCGTATTGCTGCCTGAACGACTCCAGTAACGAGCGCTCTTCATCGTTCAACTCTTTTTGCGCCAGCAGATCTGGCCGTCTCAGCCATGTCTGACCCAAGGCCTGTTTTAATCGCCAACGCCGAATTTCTTCATGGTTTCCCGTCAGTAACGGGCCCGGTACCTCTACGTCTTCAAACATTTCAGGCCGCGTGTACTGCGGCCAATCCAATAACCCAGCGCCGAATGATTCCGTCTTAACCGAATCATCGTTGCCCAGTACACCAGGCAGGTATCTTACCAGTGCTTCAATCAGCACCATCGCTGGAAGCTCTCCGCCCGCCAGCACATAATCGCCGATGGACAACTCCTCATCCACTTCGCGCTCCAGCAAACGCTGGTCAACCCCCTCATAACGCCCCGCCAACAGCACCAGAGCAGGCTCCGTTGCGAGCGACCGGACACGCTCCTGGGTCAACCGAGACCCCTGGGGGCTGAGGTAGATCACCTTACCCCCACCGGCAGAACGAGCCGACCGGATAGCCCCCGCCAGTGGCGGCGCCATCATCACCATGCCGGGCCCACCGCCATACGGCCGGTCATCCACCCGACGGTACTTATCTTGGCAGAAATCCCGCGGATCCCATAACTCGAGCCGTAGCTTCTCGTTCTGAAGTGCGATCCGGGTCATTCCGAAATCCCGTACCGCATCAAACATCTGCGGGAAAATGCTAACTACATCTATGCGCATACTTAGATTGCGCTCCCGACATCACCACTGCCTAGAACAATCAGAAATGTTTATCCCAGTCCACTTCGATCTGGCCGTTTTCCAAGTCGACTTGCCGAATCACGTCCGGGCCGTAAGGGATTAACCGCTCACGGTCTCCAGTCAGCACCAGCACATCATTGGCGCCGGTCTCTATCAGGTGATCTACCCGACCCAGTGACTCACCGGCCAAATTAATGACTTCCAATCCCTCGAGCTGATACCAAAAGTATTCCCCAGCCTGGGGCGACTCAAGCCACTGCGGGTCGACCGCGACATCCATTCCAATCAGCGCCAGCGCCTGGTCCCGGTCGTCACAGCCTTTCAGATGCGCCACCACGCCCTTACCTTGCCGCCGCCCGTCTAGCACAGCTACTTCTTTCCACTTTTCGCCTTGCCGCAAGAGCCAGCGCCGATGGGTCAGTATCGCGCCGCGCTCACGCGAGTAATCAAAAACGCGCACCCATCCCTTGATTCCAAAAACACCACTCACTTGACCCATAATCAGCGGTTGGGCTGCCAACGCTGGCATCGATTTCGAAGTCCACCGCCCCCGGCAAACGCAATGGGTCAGGCGGCTTTGGTGTCAGCCTGTTTTAAAAAGGTGGCAACCCGTTCCGAGGGTTGGGCGCCATGGCCTATCCAATATTGCGCACGTTCCCGATCGAGCCGTAATGTCTCTTCACCGGCGGATGCCATTGGATTAAAGAAACCGATGCGCTCAATGAATCGTCCACGCGGTTGTCGCTTGCGATCTGACACCACAATCGAATAAAACGGGCGCTTTTTGGAGCCGCCACGGGCGAGCCGAATGGTCACCATTAAATAATTCCTCTTAAAAAATCTGTTAAACCAGTCAATTTTAGCATAGTTTGTATCCTTTGGAACCCAAAACCCGTAGCCATCTTTAACGGACAAAGGGGTTGCCTGGGCCCGGTCCGCCACCTTTCATCTGCCCCATCATCCGTGCCAGCCCCCCTTTTCCTTTAGCCTTTTTCATCATCTTTTGCATCTGCGTAAACTGTTTGAGCAGGCGGTTGACCTCCTGTACCTGAGTGCCCGACCCAGTGGCGATCCGCCGTTTACGCGACCCTTTTATCACCGCCGGAAAAGCCCGCTCCCCGGGAGTCATTGAATTAATGATTGCAATCAACCGGCCAGTCTCGCCACCTCCCGCCTGAGCTCGGACCGCTGCCGGCAGCTCGGATACACCAGGCAATTTGTCTATCAAACCTCCCAGGCCACCCATCTGTTCAACTTGAACCAGCTGTTCTCGAAAATCCTCAAAATCAAAGCCTTTACCCTTTCTCAGCTTGCGAGCCATTTTCTGAGCCTGGCCCTCATCAACACTGCGCTGCACTTCCTCAACCAGGCCGACAACATCTCCCATTCCCAGAATCCGGGAGGCAACCCGATCGGGGTGGAAGGCTTCCAGTGCATCGATTGCCTCACCTACCCCGAGGAACTTGATCGGCTTTGATGTGACCTCACGAATTGACAACGCTGCACCGCCGCGCGCATCGCCGTCGGCTTTGGTCAGAATAACGCCCGTCAGGGCGAGCGCCTCGTTAAAGGCGTGCGCACTATTGACGGCGTCCTGGCCAATCATGCTGTCAGCAACAAACAAGGTCTCAACCGGATCGACGGCCGCGTGAATCTGGGCAATCTCGGCCATCATTTCGCCATCCACATGCAAACGCCCTGCCGTATCCACAATCAGAACGTCATCAGCACCAACCCGGGCCTGAGCCAGGGCATCGGTCGCAATTGCGACCGGATCATGCCCTTTGGCATGAAAACGGGCACCGACCTGATCTGCCAGTTGACGAAGCTGCTCCATAGCCGCGGGCCGATAGACATCAACACTGGTTAGCAACACCTGCTTTTTTTCCCGCTCTTGTAAAAACCGCGCCAGCTTTGCCGCACTGGTGGTCTTTCCTGCACCCTGTAGTCCTGCCAGCAGTATTACTGCGGGGGGGCGCGATGCAAGATTAAGGCTTTCGTTTTGCTCGCCCATCAAAGTGACTAGTTCGTCATGAACCACTTTGATCACCGCCTGACCCGGGCTGAGACTCTGGAGTACTTCCGTCCCCGTGGCCCGCGTACGGACTCGCTCGAGGAAAGTCCGAACCACGGGAAGCGCCACATCAGCCTCGAGCAATGCGATGCGCACCTCGCGCATGGCATCACGAATATGGTCATCATTCAGGCGGCCGCGGCCGGTTAGACCCTTAAAAGTCGCTTTAAGCCTGTCGCTGAGTTGGGGAAACATATCGGTTGTCCAGGATTGCTGCGTGGTCCAACGCCTGCTAAGCCGCCAAACCGCAATGAAACCTTACGCAGTTGGGATAAAATCAGGAAATCATAAATCTTTAGAGCCTCTATTTTACATGGTCATTGAATCTGATCAGAAACTCAAAGTCCTGGTTGGAAGAATCATCTGGCCGGCCAATGGCATCATAGGCCCATGACAGAATTGTTTAGTCTCACCGCCGCGCTGTTTTACCTCACTGCGACTATTGTCATTCTTCGTCAGAATAGTGGGCCTGCAGACTCGCCTCGCGGCCGATCATTTGAAGCCCTGCTCGCCTACCTCGCCGTCGGTGCTCACGGCTTCAGCTTGGTTCCATTGGGATTGTCTACCGAAGGGATAAACCTTGCCCTGGGCACTACGCTGTCCTTGATCGGTTTTGTCGTGGTTGTCCTTTACTTGATGGCTCGGTTACTCCAGCCCCTTCATATTCTTGGCGTATTAGTGTTTCCCGCCGCCACCCTGGGGGTTACCATAGGCTGGCTTTTCCCGGGGGATGCTTACGCGATTCATTTACAAGGCACGACCGGACTGGCTCATATCTTAGGTGCGGGCCTTGCCTATGCCCTTCTCAGTCTTGCACTGGCTCAGGCACTGCTGCTCAGTGCCCAGGACTGGAACCTCAAACACAAGCACTCCAGTGGAGTTTTATCCGCGCTTCCCCCGATCCAGACCATGGAAACCATTTTATTCCAACTGGTGTATATCGGATTTACGCTCCTGAGTATTACCCTGGTCAGCGGTGCGCTCTCATCTGGACAGATGTTCGGCAATGTCTTTTTGTTTAACCATCACACGTTGCTGGCACTGCTGGCGTGGATCAGCCTTGTAATCCTTATATCCGGCCGGCTTATTTTTGGCTGGCGCGGGCGCATCGCTGTCCTTTGGACAGGCGCCGGATTCGCTCTTTTGGCCTTGGGCTATTTTGGAACCCGGTTTGTCCTGGAGGTCATGCTAAGCCCCTAAAAATAACGCTACGCTGGGCTTTTAGGGATAATGGACTTTCGAGCCTCGCCAGAAACGCTCAGATCATCTCGAATTGGCAGTCTCTGGGAGCCGCGCCCCCTTCTCCATTAATCGGCAGGAGATCCTGGGGGCAGGTCGAAAATACAACATAACAGTCCATCTTAGCCTGCAGTACGACAAACTGACCCGGTTCACACTGAGTAGGGAGAAAGTCCAAACTGTTGCGGTCCTGCTGTACCGGAATATTCATAAAGATATTCCAGGAACCGGCGATGCTGAACGGCAATGTCACACCAATCTCCTGCAGTCCTTCAATCAGATTGTCCTGGCAGTTGCGGTGATAACCTTTAGCACCCAGGAGTGTGTACCGATGCCGATCGCAAGCCGCCATGACGGTATCGTGAATACCGGGGGTCGTATCTTCCACGAGGGTAATAATCGCACGGCGCCTATTGGTGAGGAACGTATCGCCCAGGATGGGGTTGAGTCGCACATTGGTCGCCCGCGTCGACTCCATCGACATGAACTCAGTTAGATCGTAGGCATTCAACGCCCAGCAATCGACAACCTGGGTGCCATAGGTATTGATAAGTTTTACTTTCGCGCCCGCCTCAAGGCGTACAGCCTTTCCGTGGCCTGCCCGAATCCTGACCAGTTCCAATTGACTCATCTCGTTCCTCCTATAAACCACATATTTCAACTAACAGCATCGCGTCGCTTGGGCAAAACCTTATATGCCAAGCCGATCCAAAAAGCCGTACCAACCCACAGACGCACTGAGGAACCAGGGCTTACCGTAGTACAGCGGGCGTGTCCGAAACGGCAGATCTGAAAGAACACTGCGCCCCTCCTCCATACCCAGCACCTGCTGGCCCAGTCGGGTGCCAAAGTAACTGGCGAGCGCAACACCTGATCCGCAATACCCCATGGCATACCAGATACCGTCGTGGCG
>CBFIBN010000104.1:0-6000 GCA_965660775.1 Arenicellales bacterium
CGGTCCGAGTTGGTGAGGTTATGCCCGTTTGCCACGTTTCGCCCACCGTTGATAATCGCCCGATGGCTAAGTACAGCCCCCTTGGGTAGGCCTGTCGAGCCGGAGGTGTACAGCAACAGGGCTGGCTCGGACGCGGCTGGCTCGGGATTGGCCTGGCCGTCAGGTGGCGGCCCGTCCGGCCAGGCCGGTCCGGTGACGGGGTCGAGATCGATCAGTTTGATCTCGCGCGGCACCTGGTCGAGTAAAGCCGTAAGCTTTTCGCGGTAGGCTGGCGCGACAAATGCGATCTGGGTATCAGAGTGCTGAAGTACGTGCTTTAACTGTACATCCCCAGCGACGGCATTCAGTGGTACAACCACACGAGCACTTGCCATAATCGCAAGATGCACAAGGGCAGTCCATCCGCCGTTGTCGGCAAGGAACGAAACTTTGGCGCCTCTTCCGACGCCAAGTTGGTCGAGGCCTGCCGCGATCTGATGTACCTCGTGTCCCAGGTCACCGTAGGTGAAAGTTCTATCGGAGTCGGGAGATATTAGCCAAATATCTTCTGGACACTGCTCAGCATAGCGGTCTATAAAATGCCTGACCGTATCCATCAGTCACGACCAAATTTGGCAAAATGAGCGCCAAACAGCGCCTCCTCAGACGGTTTGTCCTCGGCGAAGGTGGTGACCAGATTGGTAATATTGATGAAGTGTTTGTAGTTCAGGTTCTCCGAGATACTGTTGCCGCCCCACGTGCCACAACCCATGCTAAGCGTGAAGTTGAGCGCATTGTTAAAACTGCCGCCGTTGCCAAAAGCATGGGCTTGGTTTACCAGTACTCGCACGACATCAATCTGCTCCGCGAGCCGTCGCGCGTGCCCCATGTCTGAAGTATGAATACCGCACGAGTGACCTTTGCCCTGGATTTTGAGAATGTTCGATACCAGCGTTACCGCGTGGTCAAAATCCCGCGCACGGTAAATGGTTAGGACTAGAGAAAGTTTTTCATCAGCGAATGGCGATTCAGGATTAAAAGCATCCTCCTCTACCATAAAAAAACGTGACTGTTTAGCGCTGTCGCTCAAACCGACCCTATCAGCGAAAACATCGGGGTTGGTGGCGATCAAGTTGCGATTGAGCTTATCGTCAATCCAGAGCTGCTTCGCAATGAGGCCTTTTTCTTGGGAATTGGCAAGGTAACCACCGGCGCGTTTCAGGGAGTCAAGCGCGTCTGCGTAGATGTCATCGAGTATGACCAGAGCGTTTTCAGAAGAGCATGAGGTAGCGTTATCGAACGTTTTGGAGGCGCAGATCTTGCCGGCGGCGTCATCCAGATCAGCGCTGTTATCGATGATGACCGGAACGTTGCCGGCGCCCACCCCGATGGCCGGGGTACCACTGCTGTAAGACGCACGCACGTTGTTCTGTGAGCCGGTCGTAACCACCAGATCGGCTTTTGCCATAAGTAGGTGGGTCATGGTCCGAGAGACGGGATGGGGCAGGATCTGCACCAGATCGATTGGCGCCCCCACCTGGGCCAGCGCTGCTCTCATCAGCTCTACTGTGGCGTTGGTGCTGGTCCAACTACTCGGCGAGGGCGCTATGATGACAGCATTGGCGCCCTTGATGGCCATCATAGCCTTATTGACAGGTGTGGCCGTTGGGTTGGTCGAAGGCGTTATGGCCGCGACAACTCCAACAGGTTTGCCGTATTGACTGATACCGCGCTCGGGGTCGTTGTCGATGACGCCTACCGTGCGCACCCGCATCAGGTCTCGCAAGGTGCCAAAGGTCTTGCGTTGGTTCTTTATAACCTTGTCGTGTATGTTCCCGATCCCGGTATCGGCGACGGCGAGTTCCGCCAGACGCTGCGCGTTTGTTGGCTTGTAAAGAGACCAGGCCAGCGCGGTCACTAACTCGTCTACCCGGTCCTGGTCGGCAGAGGTAATTGCCTCTATCGCTATACGACCTCTTAAGATCAGGTCATCTACCTGGATCAGTTCGTCGTTTGAGTCATCGACAGCTGAGACGTGATCATTGACTTCTGTCATGTTGTTCCAGTTGTTTGTTTGGGCAGTGAGGCAGACTAAAACGACATCAACCCCTCGTCAAGTCGAACCGTTCCTGTATTTACAGTTTGGTACACTGGGATGGATGAACTTCGTCGGTCACGAACAATCGAATCTAACTCGCGACTTGGTTGAGGCCGCTGTGCGTGGGTTCAAAGCATCGGTTGGCAAACTTGCCTTGCAGTACTGACCGAATGCACGCCTGAAAGACCATGCTTAACGAGATAGATCTCCTGGTCGTTGCCTGGTGCACATTCGCGTTTTTGTGCGGGGGATTAATAAAAGGCGCACTGGGTGTCGGTACGCCGCTGCTCACCGTTCCATTGATGGCATTGGTTCTACCGGTGCAAACGGCGGTCGTGCTGATGGCGTTCCCGGTGGTCTTTGCCAATGTCTGGCAGGCTTTCCAGGCTAAACAGATTTCCTCAGCCGTTTCCCGTTTCTGGCCATCGTTTCTGGCAATCCTCGTTGGAACCTACTCTGGTGTCGTAATACTCTCTAATATCGATGAACGCTCGCTCTTGTTGGCCGTCGGTCTTTTAGTTATTGCCTTTGCTGTGTTGCAGGGTTCCGCGTATAAGCTGCATCTTTCCAGGGCTTTGGAGAAACCGGCAGGCCTGGTGTTCGGGTTGGCCAGTGGGGTCATAGGCGGGCTCTCGTCACTGTTTGGACCAATGCTGATCATCTATCTGGTTTCTATCCCAGGGCTAGGAAAAGAACGCTTCGTCGCTTCGATCAGCTTCTTGTATCTCGCGTGCGTGGTCCCATGGACTCTAATATTGTTGTGGTTCGAGATTCTTGACGGAAGACTGGCCATATTTTCGGCAGCTGCCATTTTGCCTGTTGGTGTTGGCATGGCTCTTGGCGCGAAACTGCGCGAGCGGGTCAGCGACCAGCGTTTTCACCGTTTGGTGTTGGTAGTTCTCATGGTTTCGGGCAGCACAATGTTGTGGCGCGCGCTGGCTTAAGACAATTTATGGCGAATCTTCATTGCTGCTCCATCGGCAAAGACGAGAAATCCAAAATAGTGATTCGTTTTAGCTGGAGTTATAGGAGCGAAATGCTCGATTCATATGGGCGCTCGAAAACCTGTGACCATCTTAGGCACAGATGTTATCGTTGAATGCCATGGCCGATCTAGATCTTTTATACACGCCTGCGCATCAGCTTGCGCGCGACATCCGGCAAAAGACCCTGTCACCGACAGAGCTTATGCAGGCTTGCCTGAGTCGTATCGACGAGATCAATGACACTCTGAACTGTTTTTGTTTCATCTATCATGATGAAGCCGTGGAATTGGCCAAGCAGGCGGAGCAGGCGTTGATGACGAACAGCAACATAGGACCGCTGCACGGACTGCCTTTTGGCGTCAAGGATGTAACCCCGGTAGCAGCTAAGGTAATGACCAGGGGCTCGGCGATGTACGAACACCACGTGCCCAACGAGGACGCTCTTATCGTGCGGCGCTTTAAACAGGCTGGGGCGATCGTGATTGGAAAAACCACAACGCCTGAGTTCGCCCACAGTAGTTTCACCGAAAGTCCACTCTGGGGTAGAACCTCCAACCCTTGGGACGTGAGCCGCACGCCCGGTGGGTCGTCGGGAGGGTCGGCCGCGGCAGTCGCAAGCGGATGCGTACCATTGGCGGAAGGCACGGACATGGGCGGGTCAGTGCGCATTCCAGCATCCTTTTGTGGCATCGTCGGTTTAAAACCCAGCCTGGGCCGCATCCCGATGGATATCTTGCCTACGGTTTTTGACAACATCTCGCATTTCGGTCCGCTGGCAAGAAATATCAGCGACGCCAATCTCTTCATGAATATTGCCGGCGGCCCCGACGAGCGGGACATTATGTCCTTGCCTGACAAGATCGAATTCCCGATACCGGCGGATTCGAATGTAAGGGGGCTGCGTATCGCGCTCTCCATCGACCTGGGCTATTACGCCGTTGACCCCGAGGTCGAGGCCGCGGTTCGCCGATGCGCCGAGGTTCTACAGGGCCTGGGTGTAGAGGTACAGGAAGTGAACCTCGACTGGCGTCACGAATACAACGATATCTGGTACGACGCATGGGGGGTGTATCTGGACGTGTGCTTTACCCAGAATTTAGAGGCCTGGCGAGACAAGATGGACCCATCGGTCGTGAAACTCATCGAGCGTGGGCGATCGATAGACGCGACAACGTACAAACGTTTCGAGGTGTTGCGCACCGAGCAGTGGCATCAATTATGTCGGGTTTTTGACAAGTACGATGCTTTGATTGCGCCTACCATGGCCCACCCTGCGGTCCCCCACGGCCAGTCGGATGAGGATTACGACGGGTTGGACGCACAAGGCAGATACAAAGGCCTGGATATGACGTGCCCTTTTAATCAGGTGGGCCAATGCCCGGCCCTGTCCGTGCCGGCTGGATTTAGCGCAGATGGTTTGCCCATGGGACTACAGGTGGTAGGGCATCGGTTCGACGACTTGACCGTTATGCGCATAGGAGCCGCGCTGGAACAAGTCATGCACCTGGACCAGGCCAGGCCAGGCATTTAAAGGCCCCAATTGCTACGACTATTTTGGCGTTGTAAGCTCCGTACATAAATCACCTTGGTCCGCTAAAGCCTGGTTATGTCTCGCGAGTGAAGCCGGCGCTTAAATCAGGAGAACATCTGTCCAATTTGGTTTGACGACATACAATGAAGAGCATCAAAATCATAGATGCGCCACACCAAAAATGGAGAATAACGTGAGCCGCAGTGACGCTATTTCTGACATCGAACGTTATTTTGACGACGGTGCGTTCAGGGCTGATCTGGCGCGCCGTGTAGCGATCCGCACGGAAAGCCCCATACCCGAACGCCGCCCGGAACTGTATCGCTATCTGACGGACGAAATGTCGCCCTATCTGGAGGATATGGGTTTCACGTCTGAGGTTTTTGATAATCCTCGTGAAGATGGTGGGCCGTTTCTGGTGGCGCGGCACCACGAAAGCGACGGTTTGCCGACGGTTATGACCTATGGCCATGGTGATGTGGTCCGCGGCTATGACGATCAATGGCGCGACGGCCTCGATCCTTGGCTGATCACCGAAGAGGGCGAGCGTTGGTATGGACGCGGCACGGCTGATAATAAAGGCCAGCACACGATTAATCTGGCAGCCATGAAAGCCGTTCTCGAAAAACGTGGGCAGTTGGGTTTTAATGTCGTGGCCCTGATCGAAACCGGTGAGGAATGCGGATCGCCCGGCCTCAATGAATTTTGTTCTTCGCATAAGGAGATGTTCAGGGCAGATGTTTTCATCGCCTCTGACGGTCCACGCCTGCAGCCGAATCAGCCGACGATCTTTATGGGATCACGCGGGGTTTTCAATTTCACCATGACTCTCAATTTACGCGACGGCGGCCACCATTCTGGTAACTGGGGAGGGCTTTTGGCCAATCCGGGAGTGATCCTGTCGCATGCTCTGGCGACAATCGTCGATGCCAAAGGGCAGATACTGGTAGACGACTGGAAGGCAGCACCGATGACAAATGCGGTTCGCCAGGCGCTTGCCAAGTTGAACGTTGCTGGTGGCGAGAGCGGCCCGGAAATTGATCCCGGCTGGGGTGAGCCGGGGCTGACAGCTGAGGAAAAGGTATTCGGTTCCAACACCTTTGAGATTCTCGCCTTCGAGACCGGCAACCCGCGTAATCCGGTTAATGCCGTGCCGCCGCGCGCCGTTGCCCACGGCCATATTCGCTTTGTCGCCGGATCTGATCCGAAAAACTTCCTGCCGGCTTTACGCAAGCATCTTGATGAGCACGGTTTCGAGATGATCGAGTTGGAAATTGAGCAAGATATTATGTATGCGACCCGCCTCGACCCGGACCATCCCTGGGCTCGCTGGGCGGTTAAGTCCATCGAAACGACAGCGATGCGCGATGTCGCGGTATTACCCAACCTGGGCGGATCGCTGCCGA
>CBFIBN010000105.1:0-5975 GCA_965660775.1 Arenicellales bacterium
CTGGACCTATCCCACTCCCGCACTCATATCCGGATCAGCGGTCCTGAGGCGTCGACCTGTCTCAACCGTTTTATTCCCATTGATCTTCGCGAATCACACTTCACCAAGGGACAAGTTGCCTCCAGCGGCTTTCATCACGTCGGGGTAACGCTGTGGCACTCCCCAGCCGGATTGGATCTTTTTGTCCCCCGCGGCTTTGCCCTTTCATTGTGGGAGATGCTGCTGGAAACCGCCGAGCAGTTCGGGCTGGATATCAGCTAAAACCGCCCCACTGCCGAGTCGGGAGCAGCTTAGCCCAACACTGAGAAACTGCTGTCGGGATTGATCTTACGAAGGCGTGACATAGTCGCCGTATCAAGTACAAAATCGATGTGCGCCAGGCCAAACTGGAGCGGATGGCGATCATGATCATTGCCTGCCTCACAGTAATCTATCAGGCCCGCCATCAACCGCCCCGCTGCCGGGGCATTTTTAAACTGGTTGCCACTGGATCCGCAAGCCATATAAAAGCCGTCAACCACTGACCGATCGTAAATCGGCAACCAGTCTTCGGTCACATCGTAAAGATCGACCACGCCACGCATCCGAGTGGGTACTTTCAGCCCTGACATCCGCTGAGCAAGCCGCAACGCCTGGGTAGTCGCCTGCGATGTGAAATCACGACTGAAATCATCCGGATCAACCCACTCGCGCAGGTCACACTCAGGATCCTCACTGCCGGCGAGCACAAAATTGCCTATTTCCGGGCGGCAATACACCCCGATATCATTATCCGATATCACCAGGCCAGTGTTCTCAAAATCAAGACCTTGCGGCGCGGGCACATGCGCAACCTCCTGACGCAGAGCCCGAGTGGTGATTTTCATATCTACATCGGCCGAAGCCATCCGGTTCACTTTGGACGAGTGCGGGCCAGCCACATTAACCACAACGGGAGCGCTGATCGTAGTGCCGTCGTCAAGGGTCACACCCCCCACCCGGTTGGCGCTTACCGGTATGGCTGTTACCTCGCGGTTAAATAAAAACTTAGCCCCTCGCGCCGTTGCTGCCACTTGAATATTTTGTGCCGCCAACTGGGGGTCACTGACAAACCCTGCGGTAGGAAAAAAAACACCCCCTTCGATACGTCCCTTACCTGGCTCGCCAAAACCGGGGTCGTCTATACGCCGAGCAGGCGCGAAAGACTGTAAGTCATAGCCCGGCAGGCGCTTTACAATCTGGCGTGCATCCCAATGCTCATAGGGTATTGATAAATTTTCCACATTGGCTACTATTTTCTCAAGGTGGCCATTAGCCTCGGTTTTCATTACCAGACATCCGCTTTCCTCGAATCGGGCAGCTTCGACATCGCCAGGGGAATCGAGAAACGCTTTCCAGTGCTTCCAGTCAAAATAGCCGTCATAGGCAAATGCGGTACCTTCCAGGGTCGAATAATGAACCCGGATGATGGCGCAGGAACTGGATGTTGAGCCGTAGCCGGCAACAGGCAGGCGGTCGACACTGATAGTTTTACGTCCGCCACGGGTGAGCTCAAGCGCTACAGCGGCCCCGATCACCCCGGCACCGATGACAACGGCATCGCAGCAATAGTGATCGCTCAAATTAACACCCCCAAACCGGACTCCACGGTAACGGATTGAGGCCTGTTTTTGAGTTTTTCAAGGAACGGTGTTAATCAGTTGGCAATGGTGCCAATCGTAGTAATGAGTCCCGTCACGTAATGATGGTACTTGAGATAACCGGCCGGGGTGCCAAGGTACCCATCGACACCCCATGTGTTATTCATTGCCACGTCCATTATCGAGAAGTGTTCACTGTCGTAAATCGGATCGAAAGCACCGTGGGTGTGATAAGACGCTGTAGTCGTAGTTCCAGAAGGTGAATCCAATGGGGAACCCAGATTGACTCTATCCACGGAACCTTTTTTAGGCTCACCAGCACTGAACGTAGAATCTGCGTTACGGTAGATCCAACCTCCATATTCGAGGTTCTGGGCAACTGATGTCGGGTTGATGCCGTTGACTACGTTGTAGGCTGCATCGTTCTGAGTGGAATAGCGCAACTGGGAATCGGTACTATCACTGCCGGAACTGGCAACCAGAGCGATCCCGACTGCAGCCGCTGCCAGCAACGCGGTGTGGGCAATGCCGGATTGATCTTCGTCATCCTGGTTTGCAAGCGCTCCCCTGGGTAGCCCAAAACGTCCAGACAGGCTTACCATCCAACGCTGGTAGGCGCCATCCGCATAGCGCATGCTCTCGCCCTGGCGAAATTGCACCGCCAATTGTCCCAAGGCACCTAACCCCATTTGCCAGCCTATTATGCTGAGTCCCGCCTCACCAGGAGCCGCCACATGAGCCGCCCGTAGTTGCCCCAGGGGTATATTCAGATTAAGTGCCAGTGCGTGAGCCGCTACGCCATCCGGTCGATCAACCTGAAATATCTGGGCACCTGCCTGATTCGAACGCACGCCCAGAAACCAACTGGTTCGATCAGGAGCATCATCTGCTTCAATCAGTGAGCCCCCGGCTGTCCAATGCAGTCCAAAAGGATAAAGATCAAAAGCGCCACCAGAAAAACTGACGTCCGAATTTCCAATTGAATGAAACAAGCTGGCATCACGACTGGAATAAGCATCGGCGAACGATGAAAGGCCCTCACCACTGCCCCAAAAACCGCTTGCACTGAAACTTGGCTGATTGATACTGCCCACAAACATCTGCTCATCGCCAGCAAAACCCGCGAGTGTGCGAAACTCATCAGCGCCAGCGATTGGTGATACGTGCATCCACAGTGGCGAAGTCGATTCAACCGTTTCAGCCGCGGCAGGCAAAAAAGCCAGCCAAAGAAAAAGCAAGCTAAAAGGCAGCGAAGTCAGTAGCGGTCTGGGCATGTCGGTTAAGGTCAAATCAGCAATACGAACGACACACAGACTAACTGATCCTACCCGGACTGCCAACTCCTCTGACCCGGGTCGCGCCTAAGACACCTGTTTAGCCCCAAGATCTTTAGAATCGCTTGATGAAATTCCGTGAACTGTTGCTTGCCAGTTGCGTACCGTTGACCTGGGGTCTGGGATTCACGCTATCCAAAGCCGCGCTTGCGGAGTTTCCACCGCTTATGCTAATGAGCATGCGCTTTCTTATGGCTGCGCTGGTTCTAGTCTGGTTTGTGCCGTTCCCGCGCAACTGCCTGAAGGACTTATTCTGGATAGCGCTGGTCGGCTCCACTATCCAGTACGGCTTGACCTTTACCGGGCTTTCAATGATCGATGCTTCGCTGGCCATTATCGTGGTACATCTTGAAGTTCCTTTTGCGGTGCTGCTGGCGGCAGTTTTATTTCGCGAGCGCCCAGGCCTGCAACGCCTGTTAGGAATGACTGTCTCTTTTGTCGGCATCATATTGATTGCGGGACTGCCGAGCGTGGAAGGTCAACTCTTCGCAATTGTGCTAACCGGCAGCGGCGCGCTGGTCTGGTCCGTGGGGCAAATCATGTACAAGCGTATCAGCAACCGCATTACCGGCTTAGCCGCAGTCGCCTGGATCGCGGTTATGGCTGGGCCGCAGATGCTCGTTGGATCGATGCTGTTTGAGAGCGGTCAACTGGCAGCGTTGGTCAACGCCACCTGGGTTGGCTGGGGGAGTGTCCTGTATCTCGGCTTGGTCATGACTGTGCTTGGCTATGGAATCTGGTACACCGTGCTGGCGCGTAACCCGGTATCTCATGTGATGCCGGTGCTTTTACTGTTGCCGGTTTTCACCATTGCCGCTTCGGTGCTGCTGCTCGGAGAACGACCCTCGCCCGGAGTTCTATCCGGTGGCGCAATCGTACTGTGCGGTGTGGCGCTGATTGTCTTTACCCGCACCCCGCAAGGACCAAAAACTTCAAACGCTCCGTAATAATCCCGCCGGGCTGGTTTTATGGGGATTCAGATAAGAAGCGTTATAGGAGTAAAATCCCGGTTGGGATTGCTTAAGCCAGCCTGCGGCATGCGCACAGCAGCCTTGTGGTGCTTTCAGTGTTGCTCGGTGCTACGGCCTGTTATGCCGGCTAAAGTCGTATCCAGTAAAACCTTCCACACCCCATGAGTTCGATTCTGTCCGCATCAATACCCACGCCGATTGATACTTGGAGCATACCGCTTGTGGCACTTGCCGCGCGGCGCCGTGACTTTCAAAAACTCCTCAACCCAGCCGAACAAGCCCGGGCGGCGCGGTTTGTTTTCGATCACGATCAGGAGCGATTTGTTATCGCTCGGGGCGCCTTGCGTACAGTCCTTGGACATTATCTGTCTGCCCCTCCGGCCACTATCGGGTTTAACTACGGGCCCCACGGAAAACCGTCCGTGCAGGAATGTACTTTGGAATTCAATCTCTCACATGCAGCCGACTGGGCCTATTTGGCCATCAGCCAGAGTGCGCCGGTCGGTATTGATGTTGAACGCTTACGCGTACCCTCGCGCCATGGATGGCTCGATCTTGCGCGGCGTTTTTTTTCTGCATCTGAGGTCGCTGAGCTCACTGCCATGCCGCTGGACAAACAGACTGAAGCGTTTTTTGCCTGTTGGACCCGCAAGGAAGCCTATATCAAATTACATGGTCGGGGATTATCGCTGCCATTGGCGCAATTCTCGGTAAGCACCGGCCCCGACTCAAAGGCAACTCTGCGCACCAGCGAATGGTTGCCAGGCGATGTGTCCCGTACCGCCATGCATGATCTCACCGCGCCACAAGGGTATCGAGCTTGTGTCGCGGCCCACACTGAAAGCAACATCATCGTATGCCAGCGCCAGTGGGCTGATTTAGCGTTAAAAAAGTTTTGACTAAAAAAGTCACTGAGTGCTCGGGCCCGTTAGAATCGAAACCATGAAATACGAAAACATCCTGCAAACTATTGGTACGACACCAGTCATTCGCCTTAACAGCTTCAAGGATCACCAGGCGGGCGCTCTGTGGGTAAAGCTTGAGAGTTTTAATCCGGGCGGCTCAGTCAAGGATCGCCCAGCACTTAACATGATCGAGGATGCGGAGCAACGCGGGGTGCTCAATCCCGGAGACACAATCGTTGAGCCAACCTCTGGCAACACCGGGATCGGCCTCGCCATGGTTGCTGCCGTCAGGGGCTACCCCGCAGTCTTCGTCATGTCCGAGGATATGAGCGAGGAGCGAAAGGCGATTCTTCGCGCGTATGGCGCACAGGTAATACTCACCCCTGCTGACAGAGGCACAGTCGGTGCGATCGAGGAAGCCCGGCGCCTGGAAAAAGAAAAAGGATACTTTTTTGTTGGTCAGCACTTCAACCCGGCTAACCCAGCATCGCATCACCGAACGGCACAAGAGATTGTTGACGATTTTGGAAAAGGCCTCAAAGCTGTCATCTGCACCACCGGTACCGGCGGAACCATCAGCGGTTTATCGAAAGTTCTGCGTGAAAAGATTCCAGGCATCGTAATTATTGCTACCGAGCCCGATAACTCGCCCATTTTGTCCAAAGGGGTGGGCTGCAGGCACCGCATTATGGGTACCGCCCCCGGATTCATTCCAGATACTCTGGATCAAAATGCTTACGACGATATTATTCCAATAAATGCTGATCAAGCCATAGCCACCTCACGGCAGCTCGCCGAACGCGAAGGGATTTTTTGTGGTATCTCCTGCGGCGCTGCGGTTCTTGGAATGCTCAATTACGCCCAACGTGATGTAGCCCGGGACCGGCAGTTGCTCGCTATCCTGGCCGATACTGGTGAACGCTATCTCAGCACCGAGTTATGGGCTTAACTCACATAGACCGTCAACCATCATTTGGTTCGCTCAGACGCGCCCTCACCCCAAGATGGGGCACGAGCCGCTCACTCAACTGGCGCAGGGCCTGTTCAGGAGGAAGATTAATAGTGCAGGCCAACCGCTGTGGCTTTTTGCTCGGCATTGAACTGCCGCGCCAGCCTCCCAAGGTTAGCTAGAATAGGCCGGCATCA
>CBFIBN010000106.1:0-5952 GCA_965660775.1 Arenicellales bacterium
CCCCATTAGTTATCTTACGTGAACAGTAGATCGTGAAGTCACAATACCCCCGGATTGGGAATGAGGTCAACTCTTCAGTGATCTAAGATCAAGCATCTAAACGGTAAAGCACAAAATAAGTCAGGCCTGACTTATTTTAGGGTGAATCGATATCATGGGTGCCTGAGTAATCAGGCCCTATCACCAAGCAGCTTGCTTAAAAGTTTGTAGACAACTACTGATTTAGAGTAATCGTGCCCACTTTGTAGAAAGTTTGTAGTCGATAATCGTATGCTATTGATTTTCTTATGTTTAATTTTCTAGATAATTCAATTTTAGTGACAAAATAGTAACACTTTATCCTTTATAATCAATTACTTAGAGATTATTGGGTTATTCCCACTCTATCGTTGCTGGGGGCTTGCCCGAAATATCGTAGGTCACACGACTAATGCCGCGCACCTCGTTAATAATCCGAGTCGAAATATGCCCAAGCACTTCGTAGGGAATGTGCTTCCAGTTGGCTGTCATGAAATCGACTGTTTCGACCGCCCGCAGAGCGATCACATATTCATAGGCTCGGTTGTCACCGACCACTCCGACTGATCGAACTGGCAGAAAGACAGCAAAGGCCTGGCTGATTTCATCGTAGAGATCGTTGCGGTGCAATTCCTCCAGGTAAATGGCATCGGCCTGGCGCAGGATATCCGCGTACTCCTTGCGGACTTCGCCCAGTATGCGTACCCCAAGACCAGGACCTGGAAACGGATGTCGGAAAATGAGTTCGCGAGATAATCCCAACTCGATCCCAATGCGACGCACCTCGTCTTTAAATAACTCCTTCAAAGGCTCCAAAAGCGAGAGCTGCAACGATTCGGGTAGTCCACCCACATTGTGGTGCGATTTTATGACCTTGGCCTTGCCGGATTTTGTGCCAGCTGATTCGATCACATCCGGGTAAATAGTTCCCTGAGCCAACCACCGGACACCGGCTATCTTTTGCGCCTCGTCTTGAAAAACATCTACAAATACACGGCCAATAATCTTGCGTTTTTCCTCAGGATCCGCCACATCGGAAAGTGCATCAAGGAAGCGGGTCTCCGCGTCGATGCGAATTACCCGCACTCCAAGGTGCTTGGCAAAGGTGGCCATTACCTCATCACCCTCGTTCAAGCGCAGCAAGCCGTTATCAACAAATATGCAGGTCAACTGATCGCCGATCGCACGATGCAATAGCGCCGCTACCACCGAGGAATCGACTCCGCCCGAAAGGCCAAGTATTACCTGCTCTCCACCCACCTGGGTACGCACATCCTCGGTAATAGTGTGAATAATATTTTTCGAGGTCCACTCAGCTGAACAGCCGCAAACCTGGCGAACAAACCGAGACAAAATCTCTCGCCCATGAATCGTATGGGTCACCTCGGGGTGAAACTGAAGCCCGTAAAATCGGCGGCGTTCATCCGCGATAGCCGCAAACGGAGCGTTGGGGCTTGATGCCATCACAGACAATCCTGCTGGCAAACTGGTGACTCTGTCGCCGTGGCTCATCCACACATCTAGAGTGGGTTCCGGGGCCGATTCATCGGCACGCAGGCCACGCAACAAACCAGGTGTTGACGAAGGGGTGATACCGGCGAAACCATATTCGCGGTGATCGCTGGTCTCTACTGCACCTCCCAACTGCGCCGCCATGGCCTGCATTCCGTAACAGATTCCGAGCAGTGGACGGTCCCAATTGAACAGCTCAGGCGGTACCCGATCAGTAGCTTCTTGGGTGACCGTATCGGGACCGCCCGACAGAATCACCCCCGCAGGGTTAAAGACCCGAATCTGCGAAAACGGAATTTCACACGAATGAATCTCACAGTAGACCCCAGCCTCGCGAATGGAGCGACCGATCAGTTGGGTGTACTGCGATCCAAAATCGAGAATCAGAATCCGCTCGGCATGCGGATCCGGAACTACGGCCTCCGCTCCCCCAGCCGTTGCCAATCCTTATCCACCCCGCTGGTAATTGGGCGCCTCTTTGACGACAACGACATCATGCACGTGGCTCTCGGTAACTCCGGAATGGGTGATCTGCACGAAACGGCACTTTGTGCGCATCTCGTCAATTGTCGCGCACCCGGTGTACCCCATGCTGGCCCGTAGTCCACCGGTTAACTGATGAATGATCTGAGCCATAGGCCCTTTGTACGACACCCGCCCTTCGATCCCTTCGGGCACCAGTTTACCGGGGTCGTCTTGGCCCTCCTGGAAGTAACGATCCTTCGACCCGTCCTGCATCGCCCCTAAAGAGCCCATGCCACGATAACTCTTGTACGAGCGCCCCTGAAAGAGTTCGATCTCGCCCGGCGCTTCCTCGGTGCCGGCAAATAAACCACCGACCATCGAGACATGCGCACCTGCAGCAATCGCCTTGGCGATATCGCCGGAGAAGCGTATTCCCCCATCGGCGATAACCGGCACAGAGGTGTCGTTGAGCGCCTCGGCAACATCAGCGACCGCGGTCACCTGAGGGACACCGACTCCCGCGATAATCCGGGTCGTGCAGATGGATCCCGGACCAATGCCAACCTTAACCCCATCCGCACCCGCGTCGACCAATGCCCGAGCAGCCTCTGCTGTTGCAATGTTGCCGGCGACGACGTCGACCGTCGAGAACATCGTTTTAACCTCGGTGACTCGGTTCAGCACGCCACGAGAATGCCCGTGCGCGGTGTCGACAACAATCGCATCCACACCTGCGTCCACGAGGCGCTCGCAACGCTCCACGGAGTCACCGCCTGTACCTACCGCGGCAGCCACGCGCAACCGCCCAAGCTCATCCTTGCAGGCCTCGGGAAACTCGGTCTGCTTCTGGATATCCATGACCGTTACCAGGCCTTTGAGGTTAAAGTCGTCATCAACCAGCAACACTTTTTCAATGCGGTGTTCGTGTAGCAACCGGCGGATAGTTTCACGACTCGCGCCTTCAGAAGCCGTGACCAACCGCTCCCGGGGGGTCATGACCCCAGTCACAGGCTGATCAAAGTGTGTCTCGAAACGCAGGTCACGACTGGTCACGATGCCAGCCAACTTCCTTTTTTCATCAAGAACCGGTACGCCGGAGATGCGTTTTTCGCGAGTCAACGCGACCACCTCTGCGACAGTAGCAGAGGTAGAGACACAAATCGGATCAACGATCACACCGCTTTCATATTTCTTAACAATCCGAACCTGCTCAGCCTGGGCGCTTGGGGTCAGGTTGCGGTGCACAACGCCGATTCCACCCGCCTGCGCGAGACAAATCGCTGCCCGGGATTCGGTAACCGTGTCCATCGCTGCAGAAACCAGAGGGATATTTAAGAAAATATTGCGGGAAAATGGCGAGCCGAGACCAACTTCGTGTGGCAGAATTTCGGAAAGCGCGGGAACCAGCAGCACATCATCGAAAGTGAGTGCTAAATCAATAGGTTTCATCGAAGAATTATAGGGTTTGACTTGTTCTAGGTAAACTTGTATCGTTCGTGGTTAAAGCAAGTGACTGATTTTTAAGCATAAATTCCATTTATCCTATCCGGAGGAATTACTATGAGAAAAACAACCAAGGCATCAACTCTAATAGCGGCTCTCGCATTGTCATTGGCAGGTGCGTCAGCTCTCGCCGGCTCATCCGCCGCCGATGCAGTCGGTCAGGCAGAAGCCGATCTCAAGGCCGCGAAAAGCGCCGGGGCAGTTTGGCGCCTGATTGATCCGGCTACGGGCGGCAAAGCCGTTGGCCTTAGTAAATTATTGAAAACCGCAAAAGCCAAGTTGGAAGCCAACGACGAAGCCGAAGCAACCCGCCTGGCGCAACGAGTCTCCTGGGCCGCACAGATAGGAATCGTACAAGCTGAACAGCAAAAGGGCGCAAAACCGACCTATTGATCAGCGCAAACAAGTAATACCCAAAAAAGCCGGGCGAAGCCCGGTTTTTTTATTCCTACTGGAAATTGCGCCAAATCATCTGATTGCCGTCTTCGCGTCCCAAGGGCACAATCCACGGATGGATCCCGTCATTTACAAGGTCAGCGAGTTTACCCGGGAGGCTCGAGCACTTCTCGAAGACAACTTCACAGGAATCTGGTTAACCGGAGAGATATCCAACCTCGCAACACCGGCCTCGGGGCATGTATATTTTTCCCTCAAGGATGATAAGGCGCAACTGCGTTGCGCTATGTTTCGCAACCGACGTATGCGTCATAGCGCCAACCTCGTCGATGGAGCCGCGGTCGTGGTCCGTGGCACTGTTTCTATCTATGAATCTCGGGGCGATTTTCAGCTGATAGTCGACTACATGGAGGCTGCCGGCGAGGGCCGGCTTCGCCAGCAGTATGAGATCCTGAAAAAACGTCTCGCCGACGAAGGCCTTTTCGATCAAGCCAAACGACGGGTAATCCCAGCCGTACCATCACGGATCGGAGTGATTAGTTCTCCGTCCAGCGCGGCCATCCGCGACGTACTTACGACATTGGCCAGACGCTTTTCGCTCGCCGATGTCGCCGTCTACCCAGTGACTGTACAAGGCGAGGCTGCCGCTGCTGCTATTATCCGGGCAATCGCTCAAGCCAGGCTGGCACCGACTCCAGATCTGATCATTCTGGCCCGGGGGGGTGGCTCACTTGAAGACCTGTGGGCGTTCAACGAAGAGGCTGTGGTGAGAGCGATCTGCGATTGCGCGGCTCCTGTGGTCACTGGAATAGGTCACGAAACTGACTTTACCCTGGCAGATTTTGCCGCCGATCTACGTTGTGCTACCCCGACTGCTGCCGCCGAAGCCGCCACGCCGGATCACAAAGAGATCCACTCACATATTCTCAATCTGCGCGAGCGAGCACTCAAGGGGATGAGTTACACCCTGAGGTCGGGTGCGCAGCGGCTAGACGCCACTCAGCCGCGTATTCGTCACCCGCATGAGCGCCTGGGGCACCAAGGTCAGCAACTTAGAGCGCTCGCCCAACGACTTCGCAACGGTTGGAATGCCAAAAGCCGGGACACCGGACACGCCACCACTCGCCTTGCTCAACGTCTGGCTGGAAATTCGCCCAAACAGCGACTTCAATCCCTTGCTATGACTCACAAGAATATCAAAAAACAACTAATTACCGAAGCCAGGCAGGTTACACATCAGGGGGATCGGAGGCTGACCGCTCTAAAGGCCCACCTGTGCGCCCTCAGTCCACTAGCGACCCTAGAGCGAGGTTACGCTATCGTCCACACTGAAAAAGGGGATTCCCTGGTGCGCTCTGCGCGCCAATTGGCCGCCGGGGCAACCATTCAAACCCGCTTTGCGGACGGCGCAGCGAAATCCCGGGTGGAATCTGTTAGTCACGAAAAAGCCGGCAGAATTACAAAACCTCGGCCGATTCAAAGGGAACGGTAAAAATCGTAATAGCTCCCTTATTGACGTTTTCGACGATGGTGACTCGGTCTTCCAGAGTAAGGGTTGCCGGCTTTGCGTAACTCAAACCGAATCTGAGTTCCAATTAAACGGAAAGTCTTGGCAAGACTGCGGCCCAGGTAACGCAGATAGCTTGCGGGGAGCTTGTGCAGTAGATTGCCGTGCAGCACCACGATCGGCGGATTGCGCCCTCCCTGATGAGCGTACTTCGGCTTGACCGTTCGATTATTAATCATCGGCGGCGAATGATGCTCCAAGGCACTGGCCAAGGCGCGGTTCAGGGCCCCTGTTCCAAGTTCTACCAGAGCGCTCCCTTGCGCCCTTTGCAACGCGCCAATCAAATCGCCAACCCCAGAGCCGTGCAACGCCGAGATAAACAGTGACTCATGTTCAGGTAAAAAGTCCAAACGTCGGGTCAAATCGCGGCGAATCTGGTTGCGATCCCTGCGCTCTAATCCATCCCACTTATTGACGGCTACCACGATAGACCGGCCGCTATCGACAATGATTCCGGCAATGGCGGCATCTTGATCACTGAGTCCCGCTCT
>CBFIBN010000107.1:0-5905 GCA_965660775.1 Arenicellales bacterium
CGATCGTTTTCATGCCGTTTACAGGCTCTAAATCCAGATCTTGTTTACGGAAAAGTTTCGTTTCAGACATGGCGTTTCTCCTTCTTTAAAGCAGTGTCTCACACCTGGTGAACCTACCACATCGCAAGGCGCTTTAAGTAAGGCACCTTAAGTAAGGCACTTTAATTTCAAAAATCACCCTGGCATTTTTTACTGGCCTTGATCTATCCCCGCATAATCGCGACGCGCGCCGCCATGGCACATAAAGCACAGGGTTTAGTGTTGTTTTGTTATCCCAGACCCAAGGGTTGGATCTCACCCTAGCTTTTTAACAAAAAAAGGGGTGGCACCCGTTTCGGGGCCACCCCGTTAACTACAGCTTGGAGGAGGAAATTAAAACAAGACTACAGGGGAGAAACTTAGCCCCCAGTGGCATTAACCATGACACCACTGCAGGCAGTATATGAACGACGCCATAGGCCCGGATAATCAATTCGCGCCAAAAAGTAATCGGCCCACGGGTCACCGCTGTTGCGCTCATGACACCGCTATAGCGAAGCCATTGTGATTAGTGATTGGCGCTATTCGATTATCCCGATGCCCAGGTCATGGTTAAAACTGCAGCCAGGTTTTGGATTAGCAAATCTCCCATGAGATGAGTGCTCTCCCAAAGAGGGCTGGGTAATCACAAACAAAGATGCCCCTAACCGTTAGAAACACAACATGCAATAAGGAGATCCAAATGAACCCCAACCAAACTATTGAGGTATTGATGGACGTGATTTACGCCTTAAAGGAGCAGATGGCAAAGATGGAAGCCAACTACACCGAGCGTGCCAAGATGAGTGAACCGTGCGCCACACAAACCGCAGATCAAGTCACGAAAGCCTTACCGGTGCAGATACTAAAGATGCAAAGCGCAGATCCACTCGATAAAACGTCTACAACAGATACGACCGTGTCATCGTAATAGAGTGTGGCTTGTTCTGCACCTGCCAATCCAGCGGTTGCTAGCGCCGACTTAACTGATCAATCGCTGATCTGATGCGGGCACTGAACCGGCGCCTGCTTCCTGAAGTATTTGCCGGGCGACTCGCGCCGCGCCCTTGATGCTGGCAAGCGAGCTTTAGTCGTTACACAACAGGTTCACTTTCATCGCGGCGAGTTCTGCCGCCTGCACGGTGGTTGAAGCCAATAAAGCCTGCTTGGCCTGGATACATTCACTGGCTTCTTCAATAGCTTCATCGTGAGTTGCCTCACGGGCAATCTGATATTTAGGCTCACAATAACCGGCAGACATCCGGCGGATATTGGTTGAATCTCCCGAGCGTTCAATCGCGACACAGTCGCCGATCTTAATTTCTGATTGATTCGAGGCTACCTGTATGCCTCCGTTCGACCCCAGGTCAACGCCATACAAGGTGCCCCGGGTATCACCGCGTGATCTCCGGGCGATTGCGCTGCCGGCAAGGCCGCCGATGATGGCGTTTCGATTTTTCTTGCTGCTGGATTTCCCTTTTGCTGACGCATACCCCAGCGTACCGCCAATCAACGCTCCAGCCGGCACGGCGCCTGATTTAAGATCAACTGGCGAAGCACTTATCACCGTGCCGTACTGCACGCTGACGCTCTGGCCTGAGCTTGCCGCATAACTATTAGCACCCCACGCGAAACACAGCACCAGACACAGGTATCGATTCAATTTCAATTAACCAGCTCCACGATTAGAGACTTATGTAATTAAGTCTGAAGTAACGGTCAGTTAATTTAATCAGGTAGATCGAGTGGGCGCAACGATTGCGATTGCTTAGCATGCACCGGGGCGTTGAAAGCTATCGCGTCAGAAACCGATCATCGCTTTATTGCGCCGCACTGCGCCCAGCGGCCCCGGCAAGCTGATGCGCCACCAGCTGGGCATAAAGACCGCCCCGGGCCAGCAGTTCTTCGTGAGTGCCCGCCTCGATCACGCGGCCCTGGTTGAGCGCTACGATCTGATCGGCCCCGCGCACGGTCGAAAGCCGATGCGCGATCACCAGTGTGGTGCGCTCAGCCATCAGTTCCTCCAGTGCCTGGCGCACGGCCTGCTCGTTAACCGCGTCGAGGTGCGATGTGGCCTCGTCCAGAATCAGTACCGGGGCATCCTTTAAGAAGGCCCGGGCAATGGCCACACGCTGGCGCTGCCCGCCCGAAAGGCGCATGCCGCGCTCGCCGACCTGGGTCTCAAGGCCATCGGGCAGTGCGGCCACAAATTCGCCCAGCGACGCCCGCTCCAGCGTAGCCGTGAGCTCGGCTTCGCTGGTCTCGGGGCGTGCGATCAGAATATTGGCGCGCAGCGTATCGTTAAAAAGGTAGGTATCCTGCGCCACCAGTGCAATCTGGCCACGCAGATCGTCCAGCGCATAATCTCGAAGGTCGTAGCCACCGAGCCTAATGGTGCCGTTCTGTGGATCCCAAAAACGCATCAGCAAATGGGCGATGGTGGTCTTGCCGGCACCTGAGGGCCCCACCAGGGCAATGGTCTTACCTGCTTGCGCCTTAAACCCGGCACCATTCAATGCCTGCCGGTTACCCGCCTCGTACTGAAAGCCCACTTCATTTAATTCAATCGGCACACCACCCGCTACACTTGGCGCCGGCACGCCGGGTCCGTCTGTGACCGGCACCGGCTCGTTATTCACCGCATAGAGCCTGCGGGTAGACCCCAGCGTATCGGCCAGCTGGCGGCTGACGTTAGAGATCTCGGAGATCGGCAAAAAAGCTGCCATCGCCAGCAGCGTTACTAAGGGCAGCATGGCGCTCTCAAGGCGCCCGGCATCAACCAGCATGGCGCCGGCCACCACCACCGCAAGACCGCCAAGCCCCGTGGCGACTTCTAATAAAGAAGTCTGAAAGGTGAGATCACGAAAGAAAGGCAATCTGACGCGGTGATGGTTCTGGGTGCGCTCGATCAACTCACGGCGGCGCTCATCGACGTGGGTAAAAGCAATTATCTCGCTTAAGCCCTGCACGGTATCCACCGCATGGGCATTCAGCTCGCCCAACGCCTCGCGCGCCCGTGAGCCCATCTCGTCTACCCGACGGCGCAGCATAAAGGGGCTGAACGCCACAACTGCCAGAAAAGGCACCAGTACCGCTGCCATCTGCCAGCCAAAATAAATCAGTACGCCCATCACAAGGCCCGGTACCAGCACCGCCACAAAGGCAGGCGCCACAGTATGGGCAAAGAAGTACTCCACCAGCTCCACATCGTAAGTGGCCATGCCGACTATATCGCCGGTACGCCGTCGCACCATGTAGGCCGGGGCCAGCCGATCGAGTTTTTCAAAAAGCGCAATGCGCATCTCGGCCAGCAGCCGAAACGCCATGTCGTGTGCAATCCACGATTCC
This sequence comes from Arenicellales bacterium, assembly GCA_965660775.1. Lineage (GTDB taxonomy): Bacteria > Pseudomonadota > Gammaproteobacteria > Arenicellales > UBA868 > UBA868. Next base: position 3,367 of record CBFIBN010000107.1, read on the forward strand.
AGCCAATGAAAGATGCCCGCAATGGGCGCCATAACGCCGAGCAGGATCAGCAAATCCACGAAGGGCTCGTCCGTTTTAACCGCACGCACCGCCAACGCACTGACCACGCCAATGCCGATAAAGGCCAGCACCCGCGTCACCCCAAAACCAAAGGTCATGACCAGCCTTCCTTTATAGGGCACGATGTACTTCATCAGCTCGCGCGCGGCCGCGACCCAGCCAAGGCCCTGCGCCTTAACAATGGCGTCGGCGGGAGCAAATTGCGCCTGCTCGCTATAAAGCGGCACTTCGTCTTCGCCCGATTGCAGCGCTGCGCCGACGCCAATACTGGCCTCGGCCGCAACACTCTCTTCGGCCTGACCCGCCATCAGGCTATGGTAGACACCGCGCTGCTGCATCAGCTGCGCATGGGTACCCTGCTCGGCGATGGCGCCCTCGTTCAGCACCAGAATGCGATCAGCATCGATCACGCTGGACAGGCGATGGGCAAAGATCAGCGTGGTGCGCCCCTGCATCAACCGATTAAGCGCGACCTGGATGATGGCCTCGTTCTCGGCATCCACTGCCGAGAGTGCTTCATCCAGAACCAGAATCGGAGCATCGCGCAAAATAGCCCGCGCAATGGCGATCCTCTGGCGCTGCCCGCCCGAAAGGCGAATTCCTCTCTCGCCGATCACCGTGTCGTAACGTTGCGGTAATTGCGTAACAAACTCGTGCGCGTTGGCAGCCCGGCAGGCCTCCTCTAACTCGACCGGCGTAGCATCGGGCTTACCCACACGCAGGTTATCCGCCACTGTGCCATGAAAAAGATAAGTATCCTGATTGACCACCGCGATCTGCGTGCGGATATCATCAAAACTGAGATCTTTCAGATTGTGGCCACCAATCTTGACCGCCCCATTATCTGGATCATAAAAGCGCAGCAATAAACGCACGATGGATGATTTACCCACACCGCTGGGACCCACAAAACCCACTCGCTCGCCAGCGTTGACCGTAAAGCTCAAGCCCTCGTGGGCAGCACGGCGCCCGCCGGGGTAGGCAAAGCTCACCTCTTCAAACGACACCGTGGGGCTTAAAGTGCCCGCCGGTATGGGTGTGGATTTTTCGGTGACGATGGGCCTGGCATCAAGCAGTTGAAAGATCGTTTGCGCCGACGCCTGTGCCAGCATGCCGTTGTGCATCAACGAGCGCATATCGCGCAGCGGGCGGTACACCTCCACGCCCAGCATCAGCACCATGAGCAACACCGCAAGGCTCATATCGCCATCGCTTACCCGAAAAGCCCCATAGGCCAAAGTGGCCGCGGCGCCCAGAGTAATTCCCGTATCGGTAATGCCACGGGCCAGTGAGTTGGTGGCCAGCACCCACATGGTGGAGCGAAAAAGATCCTCTGCCCGGGCTTTAAGTGTCTTTGCTCGCGCCTTGCTCTGGCCAAAGGCCTTTAAGGTGGCAAGACCTTGCACAGAATCTAAAAACTCTGCCGCGAACGCGGTGTAAGACCGGCCCCGTTCGAGGCTGCTCTTTTTATCCCAACTGTGAAAAATCTGCGGCGCCACCAGCGTGAAGAGCGCGGCGATCAGCATCACCAGCGCGATGGGCACATCAAAAAAGGCCACCACCGCAAAGATCAAAAACGGCGTCAGGATCGAGACGACCAACTGCGGCAGATACTGCCCGAAATAGATCTCAAGCTGCTCGACGCCTTCGATCATTGCCACAATGGCGTCCCCGGTGCGCTCAAGCCCAAAATGCGCCGGACCCAACTGCGTGACCTGATCGAAAATCACCCGACGCAGATGCACCTGTACTATCGCCGCGGTATTGTGCGCCACCATCGTGCGCAGGTATTCAAGCCAACCACGAACCACCATAACGGCGGCTACGCCTATAAATGGCAGGGTCAACTCGTTAAGGGGCGCCCCGGCGAAAACCCGGGCGATCAGCCAGCCCAGCAAAGCCAGGCGAGCGATACCAAACAGCACGGCCGCAACGCCAATCGCCACCGAGCCGAATATGCGCAACCGCACACCCTTGGTAAAACTCCAGAGCCTTAAGTCGAAATACATACCGCCCCCTAAAACGAATGGGGATGATTGTACTGGAAGCTACCTGGCAACCTGAATGACCCCGACTTGGATAAACTTATAATCAAAGCGAAGAGGTGGCTAACGTGAGTACCGATGCGATGGATTACAAAGAGATTGAAGTCACACCACAGTCAGCGGCCCTTGGCGCCCTGATCAGCGGGGTTGATCTATCCAAAGAACCAAATGAGCGCGCCATGGCAGAACTCGAAGATGCCTTTGGCCGCTATTCAGTGATCTTTTTCAGGGATCAGGATCTCACCCCGCCGCAGCACATCGCTCTGGCCGAACGCTGGGGCGCTATTAACGTAAACCGGTTTTTCAAACCCCTGGACGGCTACCCGCAGATCGCACAGGTCATAAAGGAGGTAAACCAGAAAGAGAACATTGGCGGCAGCTGGCATACGGATCATTCCTATGACCTGATCCCGGCCATGGGTTCGATGCTGTAT
>CBFIBN010000108.1:0-5894 GCA_965660775.1 Arenicellales bacterium
CGTCTCCGCAAGCCGTCCTGGATCCGTGCGCGTTTCCCGGGAACGCCTGAGGTGGCACGACTGAAAAAAGTACTACGCGACCAAGGGCTCAATACTGTCTGTGAAGAAGCCAGTTGTCCAAACCTCGGTGAGTGTTTCGGTAACGGCACGGCAACGTTTATGATCCTGGGAGATATCTGTACTCGACGCTGCCCCTTCTGTGATGTTGCCCATGGTCGCCCCCAGCCACCAGACCGAGATGAGCCCGAACGACTGGCCAACACGGTTCGCCAGATGGACCTTCGTTATGTCGTTGTCACCTCAGTTGACCGGGACGATCTTCGTGACGGCGGCGCCGCCCACTTCGTTGATTGCATATCAGCTCTTCGTACGGCCAGTCCCGAGTTGCAGATCGAAGTCCTAACCCCAGACTTTCGTGCCCGGCTCGATAAAGCGCTAACGATATTGACCGCCAGCCCGCCAGATGTATTCAATCATAATCTGGAAACCGTACCGAGACTCTACCGACGTGTACGGCCCGGTGCCGATTATCAACACTCGTTGGATCTGCTGAAATCCTTTGCCGAACGGTGTCCACAGGTGCCGACGAAGTCCGGTTTAATGCTGGGCCTTGGCGAGGATATCGACGAGGTCGAGGCGGTGATGGAAGACCTACATTCCCATTATGTGCAACGGCTCACCTTGGGCCAGTATCTTCAACCTACCCGCCATCATCTTCCGGTTGAACGCTACGTTGAACCAATCGAATTTGAGCGCCTGGCAACTATGGGTCAGAAAATGGGGTTTAAGTATGTAGCGTCAGCACCCATGGTTCGGTCGTCTTACCACGCCGACCAGCAACATTATGATGCGGCAACGCAACCAGCCTTAGGCTCCCTAAGCCAGGCAGCGGCGGCGGTACCGGGCCTGGAAAATGAGAAAACTGTAGAAAACCCGTAGGGTTTCGGGTTAAAGTTCAAGTAACGCTTGCGGTTTGACGCTCCGTGGTTGGCACACGCGCCAAAAAAACGGAATGACGCAAGCGATAAACACCTGTTATTCACCAAGTGAGAGAGGATTCATAATGAAACAGAAAACGACTGCCGTACTGGCAGCTGCCGCCCTGACGCTCGGCGTCGCCGGCACTGCACAGGCTGGCACCTTGGAAGATGTCCAATCCCGCGGCGTACTACGCTGTGTGGTCAGCACCGGTATCGCCGGTTTTGCCCAACCTGACGCCAACGGTGTCTGGGGCGGCTTTGATGTCGACTTTTGCCGCGCAACCGCTGCCGCCGTACTCGGCGACGCCGGTAAGATCGAGGCAGTAACCTCCACTGGCAAAACTCGATTCACTAAACTCAACGCTGGCGAAGGCGATGTACTCTGGCGCAACACCACCGTCACCTTTTCTCGTGACGTTGGCGTAAAACTTCGCTTCCACGGTATCAACTACTACGACGGCCAGGGCTTTATGGTTAAAAAGAGCCTGGGCATCAGTAGTGCTAAAGAACTTGATGGCGCATCGGTCTGCATCCAAACGGGCACCACCACTGAGTTGAACCTGGCTGACTACTTCTCCTCCAACGGAATGAAATACGAGCCGGTCACTATCGAGACCAACGATGAAGCCCGTCAGAACTATGAGGGTGACCGTTGCGACGTGTACACCACAGATGCGTCAGGCCTTGCGTCTACTCGTTCTGCCCTGCCTAATCCTGACGCCCACATGGTGCTTCCTGAGATCATCTCCAAGGAGCCCCTCGGCCCGGCAACCCGTCATGGTGACGACCAGTGGTCCGACATCATCACTTGGGTGCTGAACGCCACGATCACAGCTGAAGAACTCGGCGTAACCAGTGCCAATGTGGATGAGCAGAAAGGCTCCAATAATCCTGAAGTCCGTCGCCTTCTGGGCGTGGACGGAAGTCAGGGCTCGGAACTCGGCCTATCTAATGACTGGGCATACCAGATCATCAAGCAGATCGGTAACTACGGCGAAATCTTTGAGCGTAATATCGGTGTAAACACCCCGCTTGGCATCGCCCGCGGTCTTAACGCGCTTTGGACAGACGGTGGCCTGATCTACTCGCCTCCGTTCCGTTAAACACCAGTTCCAAGCTGTACTAGTTGTACGTTGACGCCGGGGGTCCCACTGGATCCCCGGCGTTACCTCTTTAGGACTGCAACCGGTTAGACCATTTAACAATTCACCGCCCCTCGCAGTAATGGCACAAGCCTCTCCCAACACCCCCAATATTTTGCTTGGCCTGTGGCGCAATGAGGACTCGCGCGGCGTCATTATTCAGATCGTCACTATGGTGGTGCTGTTTGCACTGTTAGCGGCGATTGCCCGAAACGTGGTGGTCAACCTTGCCGAGGTAGGCAAGGAATTCAGTTTCGGCTTCCTAACCTGGCCCGCGGCCTACGACATCGGCTTCTCGCCGTTTATTGAATACACCAATCAGTCGACCCATCTGCGGGCTGCAGTGGTCGGCTTGCTGAATACGCTACTAGTTGCGATATGTGGCTGCGTCCTTGCCTCCGTTCTTGGATTTACGCTCGGCATCATGCGCCTTTCCAGTAACTGGTTAGTCAGCAGAATCTCGTACGTTTTTGTCGAGTTCATGCGTAACGTCCCAGTGCTGATTCACATCCTTGCCTTCTATGCTCTGGTGGTGACCCTGCTCCCTCCGGCTAAAAAAGCCATTGATGTCGGGGCGGGTGCCTTCTTTTTGTCAAATAGAGGCTTCTATACACCCTCGCCGGTTTTTGAGCCTGGCGCTGGCATGGTGGGTATTACGATCATTATCGCCATTGTCATCGCCGTGATTTTTCGGCGGTGGGCGAAGCGGGTCCAAGATCAAACAGGAAAAGCCTATCCCGTATTTTGGATCTCTGCCGCGATCGTTATCGCTCTGCCGGGTATTGCCTTCCTTGCAGCCGGTATGCCCTTATCTTGGGATGTCCCGGCCCTCAAGGGCTTTAATTTCAAAGGTGGCATGGCAATCAAGCCGGAGTTTCTAGCGCTTTGCCTGGCACTTTCGTACTACACAGCCTGTTTTATTTCTGAGATCGTGCGTGCCGGGATACTCGCGATCAGCCGCGGTCAAAGTGAAGCCGCCCATGCGTTGGGCCTGCAAAACAACCGCACCCTACAATTGATTATCATCCCACAGGCATTGCGCGTAATCGTGCCGCCACTTTGCAGTCAGTATCTAAACCTGACCAAAAACTCGTCACTCGCGATCGCGATCGGGTATATGGATATCACAGCGACTATCGGTGGGATCAGCTTGATGCAGACCGGCAAGGAAATGGAAACCATGATGATCGTCATGGGGGTTTATCTGGTGATCTCTCTCGCTATCTCCAGTTTCATGAACTGGTTCAATCACCGCATCAAGCTGACTGAACGCTAAAAGAATCCAGTAATGGCTCAAAATCATTCAACCCATGGCTACGCGCCCGGGACGCACCCAGACCTGCCTCCTCCGGTTCGAACGACCGGTGTGATCGGCTGGATCCGGGCCAATCTACTTTCTTCGCCACTTAATATCGCCCTGACCCTGCTCTCCGCCTGGCTACTCTGGTCTATCCTACCCCCTGCACTCAACTGGGCACTTTTTGACGCTATCTGGAGCGCCACTGACCGCAAGGACTGCTGGGCACAGATGGATGAGCCGCGTGCAGGCGCCTGCTGGGCTTTCATTCGCGGGAGTTTCAGGCTCTTTATCTATGGCTGGTACCCAGAGCCTGAGCGGTGGCGGGTCAATATCACGTTCATACTGCTAGTGCTTGCTATTGTAGGCGTGCTTCGCGATAACCTGCCGGGCAAGAAATACTGGCTCTGGTTTGCAGTCGCCTTTCCATTTATCGGGGCCTGGTTGATAGTCGGCGGCTTTGGTCTCACCCCGGTTGGCACACAAAAACTTGGGGGAATCCTGCTAACCGTAATTATAGGCGTCACCGGTATTACCTTTTCGCTCCCGCTCGGTATCGCTTTGGCACTGGGACGGCGCTCGAAACTACCGGCGCTGCGAGCCGTCTGTGTGATATTTATTGAGTTTATTCGTGGGGTACCCTTGATTACCCTGTTATTTGTTGCCTCGACCATGCTCACTTATTTTTTACCGCCTGGGTCCACATTCGACCTGTTAATGCGCGTGTTAATCATGGTCACGCTGTTCTCGGCCGCCTACATTGCTGAGGTCGTCCGTGGCGGCCTGCAAGGCCTATCATCAGGGCAGTATGAGGCTGCAGACTCGCTCGGTTTAACGTACTGGAAAGCACATCGGTTGATCATCCTGCCACAGGCGCTGAAAATATCTATTCCCGGAATCGTCAACACTTTTATCGGCCTGTACAAGGATTCCGTGTTGGTATTGATTATCGGAATGATGGATATCCTTGGCCTGGGCCGGGCACGACTAAACGACCCGGAGTGGCTCGGCCTCGCACCGGAGTTATACCTTTTTATTGCCCTGTTCTTCTTCCTTTGTTGTTTCAGCATGGCCCGCTACTCGCTCAGCCTCGAGAAAAAACTCGAGACCGGGCATGCCCAATAATCCCTGCCAACAAGATCGCAATCATGAATAATCCAGATGACACTCAGAATAACTCAGTTGAATCAGCCGAGCCGATCATTACTATCAATGGTATGCATAAATGGTTTGGCGATTTTCACGTACTGAAAAATATAAACCTGGAGGTGCGCCGAGGCGAACGCATCGTCATCTGCGGCCCATCTGGATCCGGCAAATCCACCCTCATTCGTTGTATCAACCGCCTTGAGGAGCATCAGCAGGGCACGATCACCGTGGACGGCACTGAACTCACACGCGACCTTAAGAATATTGAGATCGTCCGCTCCGAGGTCGGCATGGTTTTTCAGCAGTTCAATCTTTTCCCGCACTTAACGGTTCTTGAAAATGTAACTCTGGCACCTATCTGGGTACGCAAGATGCCGCGCGCCGAGGCTGAAGAAAGCGCTATGAAATACCTGGAACGGGTCAAGATCCCTGAGCAAGCCTTAAAATATCCCGGTCAGTTATCCGGTGGCCAGCAGCAACGAGTCGCCATAGCGCGGTCTTTATGTATGAACCCACGGATCATGCTCTTCGATGAGCCCACCTCAGCGCTAGATCCAGAAATGATCAAAGAAGTGCTCGACGTCATGATCGAACTGGCCGAAAGTGGCATGACTATGCTAGTCGTCACCCATGAGATGGGTTTTGCGACAGCGGTTGCCCACCGGGTGATTTTCATGGATGGCGGAGAAATCATCGAAGAAAAGCCGCCTCAGGAATTTTTCGAGAACCCCGACCACGAGCGAACCAAACTCTTCTTGAGTCAAATTCTTCACCACTAAGAAGGCGGCCAGCGCCGCCGCGATAAACATCCCAGCGTTGGTCTAAGATGAAGCCTGGTTATCGCCTGCATCTCGGCCCGGGGTCAACCCCCGGCAAGTGGTGAACAGTCAACTAACGGTCTTTAGGTCTGGTATTTGAAGCCAGAGAGTTCACTCGCAAAATTTCGACACAACTCCAGATCATCTTTTCGTGCGGCGTGACACAGCAGGTAGCGTTCAAAGTGCGTCAGACTCAACCATTCACTGCTTAGTCCTGCTCGTTTCCGAAAGACGCCTACCGTAACGGGTTCTGCCTTGGCTAACCAGCAGGTACCATCCATTTGGGCCGGCGGAACCCGCTCGATGCGCCCTCGCGCCCGTCTCGCCAGCATACCGGACAGAGCGTCCAAATACTCGAGTATTGCCCCTGAACTATTTACGGGCGCCGCTATTAGAAATTTGCAATCGGATGAATCCAAAGCGCGCCAATCGGCCAGATGAATTCGGGCGCCGATCAAATCCAACTTCATCCGAACGATCAAGGGGATATTCCGGCCATCGGGATCTG
>CBFIBN010000109.1:0-5774 GCA_965660775.1 Arenicellales bacterium
ACCGGATTTTTTCAGGAAAAGATGGCCGGCATGAACAAGGTGATGACAGATGATTTCTTTGCGGCTGAGACAGCAGTCAAGGTCGCAGAGGATTCGTTTGTAGCACTGACTGACCTGACCGGGGAGGACTTAATTGATTCTGAGTGTGGTATCAAGGAGGTGGTATCAACAGAGGGTGGCGTAACCATACGCACCACTTACTACAATCCTCCACCCAATGGATTCAATTGGGGCGGCGGCGATGGCAAGAAAGTAATGATATGCCATCACTGGGAGAACACTCTGGTCATATCAGAGAATGCCGTGGGCACAGGTGATGACAAGCACTCAGCCCACACCGGAGACTATCTGGGGGTGTGCCTAAATGGTACGCTCACAGTGCCGGACGACGCCTGGGTGACATGTGTTGAGAAGTTTGGGACTGTTGCCAAGCGTCTGTCCTGGCAGCAGTTGTGGAATATGTAATGCGGTTAATGACTAAAAAAGAGCTTGAGTTTGTGACCGGGAGCAATCAGCAGCGTCACCAAGCCCAACTGCTGGCTGCCAAAGACATACCGGTGATGCTTACCCGCCAGGGCGCCCCGTTGGTCATGGTCGAAGACGTTGAACTTAAGTTACCCGCCGATTTTCATCACAGGCCAAATTAGCTCTACTGGTATTTTGTGTGTGGCGGACTTCAATTTACCGCCCGATCCTGATGTCAGGCAATCCAGTGGAGACTGGCAACAGTGTTGTATTCACCCCGTATGCCCCGTCTGTTTCTTGAATGACTACGGATGATGCCTGTTTGATAACAGCCAAAAGCTAATAACCCAATGCAAGGGGCGTTTCGTGCCCTCGTTTTCGTGTCCCATAAGGCGATAGACAAAGAAAAGCCCGGGCGGACCCGGGCAAGTAACTCATTGGAGGAGGAGTGAGTGCATTTTGGCTCGGTACGGCTGCGCAGTCTGTGCGCACCGTCACATTAATGCCCAATTAAGAAAGGCTCGCTCGGCTTGTTAGGCTTGCCTAGGGCCGAATATATCCTGCCTGGGTTAAGTTATTTCCAGCTTTTTCCTATAAGTGATTGATGTATTTCCGGATACTGAGTTTTTATCGGAAGATATTCAAAACAAAGAGAAATTTCATAAATTTCTGATGAAAATTATGGTCTTTTTTGATAATATAGAAGTCTAGTTGTACATCCTCCTTCCTCCTCGGTTATTTGTCCCGGGCCAGTCCCGGGACTTTTCTTCAGTGCTCGTTTTAAAAAGGCATGACGTTATCGGTGGGTAATGCACTTGTTGACGAGCATCAGGGTTATTGCACCGAGTGACTTGCCCGCCCTGGCAGGTGCACCCACAATGGCTCCACCATGAGTGCTAAACGATTACTGGTGGTGGTGCACGCTCCTTCACCCAACACTCGGCGCTTGCGCGAGGCCATAAAAGAGGGTGCCCAGTCGGTTCAATCCGACGTTGTTGAGCTGATACTCAAGAGCCCATTTGATACCAGTGCCGAAGACGTGATCAAAGCCCAGGCGCTGATACTTTGCACCACCGAGAATCTGGGTTATATGAGCGGCGCACTGAAGGATTTTTTCGACCGCACTTATAACCCCTGTCTTGAGCATACCGGCGGTCTGCCTTATGCGCTGTGTATCCGTGCGGGCCTCGACGGCACGGGCACCCGCCGCGCGGTCGAATCCATAACATCGGGCCTGGGCTGGCGGGCGGTACAAGAAGCACTGGTCTGTAAAGGACAGTGGCACGAGGATTTTGTCGGCCAGTGCCGTGATCTGGGTGCGGCCATGACGGCAGGTCTGGACGCGGGGATCTTCTAATAGCGGTGCCCAATACGCCGGGGCTTGTGCAAAAAACCCCGCCGATGGCGGGGTCTGAGTCTATATTGCGCTGAGATCTAGAGCGTCCAGTACGCGCATCACCACGTCAACGCCGCGTGATTGCTGTTGCGTGGGGTTCTCTCAGTGGGTGAGCGTCAAAGTCTTCTGTTATTTGTTGAGCTGTACGGCACCGGGATGTTGTTACATCTCCCAGATGACTTCGCCGGCATGCACCTCAGGCATCGATGTCAGAAAGGGCGCCATGCGGCTAAGGAGTCCTTGGATTTCCGGTTGCGCTTCATCGGCCGCCGCTCCGCTGGCATAGCGGGCGACGATCATGCCTTCGCCTTCCCCGCCTTCACAGGAGTGCACGGTTTCGAGTCCCGTGATGGCTTTGAGTTCATCACGCAGTGAATCAGCAAATTCCAGAAACTCATCACGGCGTGCGGCATCAAAAGAATAAGTGGTTACGCGATAGTACATAGCTTGTATCCGTTTTTGTGTGGGCGCTTACTGTAGCAAAACATGAGTTCATCTGCGTCACGCCATATCCTTTTGGGTTAGTGGCTGGGCTCACTGGATGGTGTGTTCCACAGTTTCTGGCCTGCTATATTTAACTGTATGAAAGCCGTATTTATTGTTGGTGAACAACGCTCGGGCTCTAACCTGCTTCGGCTGATGCTGGCGCAGGCCGGCATTGCGACGCCCCATCCTGCGCATCCTCTCACCCGCATGATGCCCCTGGCGGCGTCTTCTGTCGCCCGGGCGCGCTTTAAGATCGACTTGCGGTGGTTATTCTTGTGGCTGGCGTGCTAGGGTGGTTTGTGCTTGAACAGGAAACGCTCAGGTCAGGGCGATAACCCGGCGGTCCCTCGCCTTTTCATTGTCGGCCACGGTGGTATCGTGGCGCTGGGCGTGTTTTGTGCTGAATATTGCGTAACTGAACAACATTTCAAGCCGGGAAAAATCTAATGCCCCCAAGTCAGATACCGCCTCATGGCGGTGAACTAAAACATCTACTGGCTTCTGAAAAAGAGGCAGAGCAACTTAAGGCCCAGGCTCTGGAGTGGGCATCGTTAACACTGTCTGAGCGCCAGGTTAACGAGCTTGAGCTGATTTTAAATGGTGGTTTTTCACCGCTTGACGGCTATATGTCCGAAGCGGATTATCGTTTGGTCTTATCAGACATGCGGTTAGCGGACGGCACGCTGTTCCCTATGCCGGTTTGCCTGGATGTCTCTCCACAATTTGCTGAAAGCCTGCAACCGGGTAACCATATTGCTTTACGCGATCATGAGGGCCTCATGCTAGCGGTGCTGGAGGTCAGCGAGATCTGGCAGGCTGATATTCAACAAGAAGCCCAGTCTGTCTATGGCACAACCTCCCTCGCACATCCAGGTGTCAGGCTGTTTATGGAAAGCCGGCACTCTGTATGCCTGTCCGGTAAGGTTAAGGGTTTAGAACTGCCGCTTCATTTTGATTTTGAATTTGCCCGCAATACGCCAGAGGAATTACGTGAGCATTTCCAGCGCATGGGCTGGACCAACGTAGTCGCCTTTACCACCAGTGAGCCGATGCATCGTTTACAGCGTCAGGTTACCCTGGATGTCGCCAGAGAACTTCAGGCCAATATTCTGATCCATCCTTTACTGGGTGAGGACCAGCCAGGAGATATGAACCGTTTTGCCCGGGTGCGGGGCTACCGCGAGATTGTGGGTAAATATCCACATCAACTGGGCATATTGTCGTTGCTGCCGTTGTCACGGCGCTCAGCCGGACCTAAAGAAGCTTTATGGCACGCGATCATCAACCAGAACTACGGGTGCTCTCACCTGATCGTTGGGCCGCAACACGCATCGCCCAAAGATGTTGAAGAGGCTGGGTTTTACGAGCCGTTTGCCGCCCAGCAGCTTGTATCTGCTTATCAGGACAAACTTGGGATCACTATGGTGCCCACGGATGAATACGTGTACGCCCCCTCCAGGAAAATGTTCCTGCCAAAGCAAAAGATCGATCAATCGGCTGAAGAGGTTTTGTCTTTAACGCGCAGACAGATGCGGCAGCGCTTGCTTAAGGGAGAGTCTTTGCCTGAGTGGTTTACCTACCCGGATATTGAACGGGAGTTGGCCGCCGTTTATCCATCTCGCGAGAAGATTGGCTTCACGCTGTTTTTTACCGGCTTGTCAGGGTCGGGTAAATCCACATTGGCCCGCATGATCCATTCACGCCTGATTGAAGAAGGGGGCCGCCCGGTCACTTTGCTCGACGGCGATGTGGTGCGTTTGAATCTCTCGAGTGAATTGGGATTCTCAAAAGAACACCGAAACCTGAATATCCGTCGCATCAGTTTTGTTGCCAATGAGATAACAAAAAATGGCGGTATTGCCATCTGCGCACCGATTGCGCCCTATACACAGATGCGCCGAGGCGCGCGTGAGCTGATTGATCAGCACGGTGCATTTATCGAAATACATGTTTCTACACCGCTTAAGGTCTGTGAGGCGAGAGACAGAAAGGGTCTGTATGCCAAGGCCAGGCAGGGCATTATTCCGGAATTTACCGGCATCAGCGATCCTTACGACGAGCCAGAGCATCCGGAGTTAAGAGTTGACACCAGCCAGGGCACGCCAATGGAGCACGCTCAGAACATCATGCTCTACCTGATTAGAGAAGGTTTTCTGGGTAACGATAAAGCGGAATTTTGAACCATGGATATGCAGGCAGTTGTCGACCTGTCCCGCAAAGCGGGATCCAAGATTCTAAAGGTCTATGCGCGTGATGATTTTGGTACACGGCTCAAATCAGACGATAGTCCGCTGACAGAAGCCGATCTGGCTGCGCATCACGAAATTGTTGAAGGGCTGACCCAGTTGGATTCATCAATCCCCGTATTGTCCGAGGACGCGGCCGCTATCAGTTGGGAGGAGCGTCGCCAATGGGCACGCTACTGGCTGGTTGACCCACTTGACGGGACTAAGGAATTTATCAAGCGTAATGGCGAATTTACGGTCAACATTGCCTTGATAGAGAATCATCAGCCAGTCCTGGGAGTGGTTTATGCGCCAGTACTGAATGTGACCTATTACGGCGATGGTAGAGGCGCGTTTAAGCTGGAAGGGTCGGCCATTCAGGACGCGGTTGCGATCAAAGTCAAACCGCGCCAACCTGGCGAGATCTGGAAAGTGGTGGGCAGTCGCTCGCATGCTGGTGATTCACTGGCCTCCTTTCTTGAGGCGCTGGGTGAGCATGAGATGGTATCGATGGGCAGTTCCCTTAAATTGTGTCTGGTGGCTGAAGGCGCAGCACATATTTATCCGCGTTTGGGTCTGACGTCTGAGTGGGATACCGCCGCCGCACATGCCGTGGTGATGGCTGCGGGCGGCGAGATTGTTATTGCCGATAGCGATGAACCTTTGCAGTACAACACCAAGGAATCGCTGCTGAACCCATTTTTTATTGTAAGGCCGACCTCTTTTGCGGGTTAAGAAAGATCAGACAGTTTTCCTTATATCGCCGTTTCCCGCCAGACAGTGTTTTGAGTTTATGAAAACCGGGTTGGCCAGCCTTTAATCAGGCCCACTGCCTTTATTATTAAGATTGATGATTGGCGCCTTTAATTGCTATCTTTCGTTGCAGCGGCCCATGCGATAACTTGCAGGGGCCGTGTCTGGAGTGAGGTTTTACCGACGCAATAAATCACCAGCCAATTCGGTTTTAAATAATCGGGATTTTATTTCTATAACTATTTCTATAAAGTGCTGCTTGCGTCAATTCAATCCTGGGTTTTGATGAATCGTCTGTGATGACTGTGGCCCACGTTAACGATACATCCTCGGCGTTCAAGCAGATAAGCGCCTGGCTGGAAAGTGCCACACGAGTGGTGGTACTGACCGGTGCCGGTATCTCTACGGCCTCGGGTATTCCTGATTTTCGTGGGCCTCAAGGGTTGTGG
>CBFIBN010000110.1:0-5734 GCA_965660775.1 Arenicellales bacterium
ATCCAGCATCTGCGAATAAGCCCATTCGTTGTACACCTGACTGGAACGCAGGCATTGTTGCGCGGCCTGATCCGTCGCAACAAAATCCCAATCGGCAAATTTTCCAATATGCAGTGCCTTGCGAAGAAAAAGTCTGCGTTTCTGACTGAGTACTATATCTTGAGTCAGACGAGGTATATCCCATTTTTCGATAATCTGTGCCCGAAACTCTTCCACTAGATCGCGCAAATCGGGCTGGGCAATGCAATTGTGTCGTTCATTCGGATCTTGCTCAAGGTTATAAAGTAATTCTGGATCGCAACCGCTATATATGTATTTATACTGCTTGTTGCGAATCATAATTTGCGGTGCCGTTGCACCTTCCGCCAATATTTCAGAATAAACATTCTGCGGCCAGGCAGCATTGCTATCGGCCATCAGGCCGATCAAACTTTTGCCATCTAACGGCTCAACAGTAAATTCATCAGGCTGCTCCCCCGCCATCTCAATCAAAGTCGGAACTAAATCCACCAAAGAGACATGCTGGGTGATTCGCTGACCCAGTTGTCCAGGCAAGTTAATCATCAGTGGGATACGAGCCGATGCTTCGAAAAAGTTCTTTTTGTACCACAGGCCCCGCTCACCGAGGTTGTCACCGTGATCGGTGGTAAAAACAATCGCTGTAGTCGTATCCAGCCCAGTTTCATTGAGCACACTTAAAAGTCTGCCAACCAGATCATCCAAATAACTTACAGAGCCATAGTAGGCATGTCTGGCCCGCCGGGTTTCTGCTTCGTTAGCCACATACTTATCCAAACCACTCAATGCCATCAAGCGTTGACTGTAAGGATCTAGCTCTGCATCAGGTATACGAGGCACTACCGGCATATCAATATCATCATGATGGTATCGATTCCAGTATTCAGAGCTGCATTGATAGGGATCATGGGGGTGAGTGAACGATGTCAACATAAAGAACGGTCTGCCATCATCGCTTCGCGCCAAGTCATATAGCTTACGGGATGCCCGGTGGCAGACTTCTTCGTCATAATCCATCTGTACATTTCGCGTACAAATACCAGCCTGCTTGAAGGACCTAGCATCGTTGGCGAATTTTGGAGTTATTTCGGTCCAGTCACCTGTCCAGTTAAAATCTGCCGGGTAAATATCGGTTGTCAGCCTTTCCTCAAAGCCGTGCATTTGGTCGGCGCCAACAAAATGCATCTTGCCTACGAGGCTGGACTGATATCCCGCAGTTCTCAAATAATGTGCAAAGGTTGGAATACTCGACGTAAACTCCGCGCCGTTATCATATGCGCCGATTTTGGAAGCTAATTGCCCAGACATCATAGAGAATCGTGAGGGAGCACAAAGAGGGAAATTGCAGTAGGCAGAATCAAAAACTGTGCTGCGCTCGGCCAAGGCATCAATATGGGGAGTCTTTGCAATTGAGTTGCCATAAGCGCCCAGAAAGCTGGCAGTTAACTGATCGGCCTGAATAAACAAAATGTTGGGTTTCATAATTACTCCAGAAAAATAGAAAATCGCTTTCAGTAACCGCTGCTGATTATGCCGTCAACTTAGACTAATACCGGACGCTAACTGATGTAGAACCACCGACTCCTAACAGCCTGCCCCGTAAGAAGAACTGTCGCACTCCTCGTGGGTTGATCCTTCCGTTGTATAGTGAGAGAAGCCATCTAGGAGTCCATATGGGCTAGAGTGGCTCTTAATATTAGGTCGTAATCGGTTTTAAATACCATTACTTTAGGTCAATACGGCAATCGCTGGGCAGTGTGTCCAAGTTAGTTACGGCAGAAGGTTTTAGGAGAACTTACATGCGTGTTTATGAAATAATCTCAGACGGTGGTGTCGACGCGCTTGCCCTGAACGAAAGACAATCACCGGAACCCGGGACGGGTGAAATACTTGTTGATGTTCGTGCGTCGTCAATAAATTATCGCGATCTTTCCACCATTGAAGACCCAAACCCGCGTGGCATTACGTACCCATGCATCCCGAACTCTGACGGTGCTGGTGAGGTGATCGGTGTTGGTGCTGGCGTTACCCGGTTTGTGACTGGAGACCGTGTCGCAGGATGTTTCTTCCAGAACTGGTGTGACGGCCGTATATCAACTGGAGCTATGGCAAGTGCAATGGGCGGCGCCATCGATGGCATCCTCGCCCAAAGAGCTGTGTTGAGTGAGGCTGGCGCAGTACACATTCCTGCCCATATGTCTTTTGAAGAAGCAGCAACGCTTCCTTGTGCCGCGTTGACAGCCTGGAACTGCCTTGTTGAACAAGGGGGCCTGAAAGCCGGAAATACAGCACTATTTCTCGGCACTGGTGGCGCATCGATCGCCGGTTTGCAAATTGCAAAAATGATGGGTGCGCGGGCAATAATCACCTCATCTAGTGATGAAAAACTGGAGCGGGCCAAAGAACTTGGCGCAGATGGCCTGATCAATTATCACGAGACCACTGACTGGGAAGCACGTGTCCTGGAATTGACCAATGGTGCCGGTGTCGATGTGACCATTGAAACTGGTGGTGGCGGGACCCTGGGAAAGACAATCGAGGCCACTCGGATTGGCGGAACTATCAGTTTGATCGGAGTTCTAACGGGCGGGACGATTAACCCCACTCCAGTAATGCGGAAATCAATTTGCCTGCAAGGGGTCTATGTTGGAAATCGACGAATGTTCGAAGAGATGAACGCGGCGTTTGCCTTGAACCAAATACACCCTGTTGTTGACCAAGTATTTGATTTTGAAGACGCACGCTCTGCCTATCACGCAATGCGTGCTGCAAAACATTTCGGCAAGCTGGTAGTGAAGGTCTGAGTGTCAGTCTGGAAGGCCAGTAACCATGAAGAGCGTATCCCCAGTAGTTGAATCTCCATTGTAGGGGACGATTCAACCCGTCTATCCACTTTCGCCAGTCTGACGCTAGTTGACCTACACTCCCCTCTGATCCACCTGGGTCGAACCACGTCCAACCAAATCCAGCACTTTAGACTGTAACTTTGACGGTAACAATTTGGAGATAGCGTAACTGGCTTCAATGATTCAATAGTTTATCAATCACTTCGGGTCCTTCCGGGCCAGCCATGTTTTACTAACAACTTCATACACCTGCTGACCTATCCTTTTAGCAGTCGGTTTATCGGTCCAGAGGACTAAGTACGGGCCGGATATGGTGGGATGTCTGACGCCAGAGTGTTAAAGATCCGATCGATTATTCTCCATATACTTGCGCTTTTTTTAAAGGATCACCCTTGATCACAAACTTGGAAACCAGAAATGAAGCGGTAACGTTGATGCGCATCGCATTGCCGCTTTCTGCCGCCTATCTCGCTGAATTTGCCATGTTTGTCACCACCAAGATGGTGGTTGGCAAACTTGGGTACTACGAATTGGCGGCCGTAGGCATTGCCGGCAATTTATCGTTTGAGGTTCTGGTCATTCTAATGGGCTTGTTGTCTATCGTAGGGGTGTTATGCGCGCAAGCGGAAGGCGCAGGAGAAAAAAAACAGGCAGGACTTGCCGTGCGGCAGGGGATTTTTGTTTCGTTGTGGCTCGGCACGCCCTCAATGATATTGGTATGGCATCTGGATATCATTTTGGGATGGACCGGTCAGGATCCCCGAGTACTTCAACTGGTGGTCCCTTACCTGCATGGATTAAGCGCTTGCGTACTCCCGGTGCTGTTTTTCGCTGTGCTTCGAAACTTTGTCTCAGCCCTGGCTCGGCCCCAAGCCGTCATGGCAATTACTACAGTGGCGGTACTGGTTAACTATCTCCTGACCCTATGGTTGGTGCACGGTGGATGGGGCATTCCCCCATTGGGCCTTTTCGGAGCCGGACTCGCTACCAGCATCGTATCCTGGCTGATGTTCCTTGCTTTACTCTGGCATGTCTACCAAACCACCGTGCTGCGTGGGTACGGGATATTTGCCGAGCGCTGGAAGCTAGATACCGCGATTTGTAAGGAAATAATGGTCCTCGGTTTACCAGTAGCTGGTCTGGTATTCCTGGAAGCGGGCATGTTTTCCGCTGCGTCAATTCTATCGGGCATCATCAGTGCTGAGACGCTCGCGGCCTATGAAATAGTAATGTCGTGGGTCGGCATACCGTTCGTAATTGCCTTGGGTATTGCTGAGGCGACCATGGTCCGGGTCGCCCATGGCGCTGGCAGAAATCGTCTCGATACCGCCCGACAGTCAGGGATACTCGGAATGCTCATCGGTGTTTTGATTCTGGTCGTGATGATGATCATTCCACTGGGTTTTGCCGCTTACATCATCGATATCTTTATTTCCCCTTCCGATCCCGGTTTTACAGTGGTATCACTTTTATCGATCGAATTTCTCACTATTGCGGCCATCTTCCAGGTATTCGACGGGCTCCAGGCAATCGCGGCGCGGGCCTTACGCGGGGTCAAAGACAGCGTAGCACCGCTGTGGATTGCAGGATTCGGTTACTGGATTCTCGGCATCGGTGGCGGATCATGGCTGGCATTCTGGATGGACTTTGGTGGTGCCGGTCTATGGTGGGGGCTGGCCATGGGGCTGACCGCGACCGGCTTATTACTCGCCCATCGCTTCCACCAGTTATCCAAAAGACTGATATCGGGTACTGCGACTTAATATAAAGCTAAAGCGAAGAATGACTGCTGGTTGGGCAACTTAAGAGATCAATTAGTTTTGTGCAGAGCCCCCGAGCAGCATCGAATCCATGGCTCCCATTATTGGGCCCCAGAACGGTCCTGCGATGTAGTGCAACTACCCACCCTCACAACACAATCAATGATAAATAAGACTCAGTAATATATGCTGACTCGCTGTCACCTGAACTATCTTGAAGGCGCCTACAAATGAATCACGAGATCGAGCAAATACTTCAACAAATTAACGTTTACCTACCTGATAGCCGTATCGTTCAGGCAGTAATTATCGTTCTAGCAGCAGTGCTTTTATCGCGGCTTGTATCTGTGGTAATAGATAGAACCCTCAAAAGATTGGCAGGTAGAACCCAGTCTGACCTAGACGATAGGATGATTTCGTTTATACAGGACCCCCTAGTCAAGACTATTGTATTAGCAGGCCTCGCTCTTGCTGTAGTAAATCTCGACCTAGACGATAAAATTGCCTTTGTTACGGTGAAACTTCTAATCACTATTATCGTAGTTGTATGGGGGTTCTCTCTGGCGGGCTTGCTTAAGAGCTTATTTGGTGCAGCCAGTTCAACACCGGAGCATTTTGGCGCAATTCAACCTACGACTCTGCCATTATTTAATAATGTTGGAAAGATGCTGGTGTGGGCACTGGCAGTATTTGTAGTTATTGAACTCTGGAACCTAGATGCTACCGGTTGGATGGCGTCAGCCGGCGTTGTCGGTTTAGCAGTGGGTTTCGCTGCCAAAGACACGCTATCAAATTTAATTGCTGGTGTTTTCATTATGGCCGATGCTCAGTACAAGATAAACGATCTCATCATCCTGGATAGTGGGGAGCGAGGCCTGGTTACCCACATCGGACTTCGTTCCACTCGCCTGCTTACGCGTGATGATATTGAAATCACTGTACCCAACGCCGTAATGGGTCAGGCTAAAATTACAAATGAGACCGGCGGTCCAAAACCACAACGGCGCTTGCGGGTACCGGTAGGCGTTGCCTATGGTAGCGACATCGATCTGGTGCGGGAGATTCTGTTGCGTGTGGCGCTCGACGAGAAATTGATATCGGCTTCTCCCG
>CBFIBN010000111.1:0-5705 GCA_965660775.1 Arenicellales bacterium
AACTTACCGCAGGATTCCCAAGCCCAAGGGCCCGACACAAGCTGACCAGGCTGATCGTCACATACTCTACGAGCGTGCTGTCCAGTGCGTGGAATCTGAGATCGACATGGTGGATAAGACCTACGAGACGCTTCGAGGGCATAAGGCCACCACCCTGCGCGAGGACTTCTGCGGCACGGCTAATACCAGCTGCGAATGGGTGCGACGGCGCAACGAGAACCGAGCCTGGGGTGTCGATCTGGACACCGAGGTATTAGCCTGGGGAGAAAACAACAAAGTCAAAGCCCTTAACGGTGATGGAGCAGATCGGATTGTGCTCATGAACGAGAACGTTCTCACAGCTACAACACCGCCCGTCGATATGATTCTGGCTATGAACTTCAGTTACTGGATCTTTCAGACCCGGGACGAGCTAAGAGAGTATTTTTCAAGAGCACGCGACTGCCTGGCAGATAACGGTATTTTATTTCTGGATTCGTACGGCGGTTATGAAGCATGCCGGGAGATGGAAGAAGAGACGGATCACGACGATTTTATCTACGTTTGGGACCAGGCCCACTACAACCCTATTACCGGGGAAATCAACTGTCATATTCATTTCAAATTCCCTGATGGATCTAAGCTGAAACGCGCTTTCAGTTATAACTGGCGCCTATGGACACTGCCTGAGGTTCGAGAATTACTGGGTGAGGCAGGCTTTAAAAGGGTACTGGTTCACTGGGAGGGCACTGATACCAAGAGCGGCGAGGGCAATGGCGTTTTTACACCCACCGAAAATGGTGAGGCTGATGCCGCTTACATCTGTTATATCTCCGCGGAAAAATAATCTTCCAGCAAACCCCTGCACCGACCAAGAGCCCTATCAGGCCGACTTGTCAGGGCGCCAGCCTCTTCTTACTACTACTAACATCAAAATCTGGTTTTCTGAGGAAAACTTGCCATGATCATCAACCATATTGGTGGAATACCAAAAAATCCAGCAGCCCATCGGCACACCCATCAGGATGCGCATCCCCCGGGAGCAGGGCTTTCTTTTTTCCAATGCGATTCTGGCTGTCGGCATGGTCGCCCTGATTGGACTGCTGGCGAGCACCGTGATGCTCTGGAGCGCTGGTATTCAGCCTGAGTTTACCTACTGATTCCGCTTAATCCGATCAACGATGCATCGTTCTTGACATGATCTACGCGATCGGAGATTGCACGAGTTCAGCAAAGGCACTAATGTTGGCGTCCAGATACTTCTCTTATCGGGCGCACCTATGCCTCTTGTACCGGACCAGGATCTCGTTCTTTTTGCTTCGTCACTGGCGGACGATGCCCGTAGGATAAGCAACAAGTTTTTTCGCCAACCACACGCGGTATCCAGCAAATCCGATGGTACGCCGGTAACCATTGCCGATCTTGAGATCGAGCAGCAGTTGCGAAAAGTTATCGGACAGCGCTATCCAGATCACGGCGTATACGGCGAAGAAGAAGGGCTGAGTGGTAGTGCTACCCATTGGTTATGGGTCCTGGATCCAATTGACGGCACCAAGAGCTTTACCACAGGTAAGCCCACCTTCGGTTGCCTGATCGCCCTGCTTTACCAGCGCAAGCCACTGCTGGGCATTATCGATATGCCAGCACTGGACGAACGTTGGATCGGAGTTCAGGACCAAATAACTCTCCACAATGGCTCCCCCTGCAAAGCAGCCGAAACCCATGTGCTGACTGACGCCACGTTGAACGCCACCACCGTAGATATGTTTGACCCCCAGGAATGGCAGCTTTTTTCTAAAATGAGCCAAGCTGTGCGATTTCGCCAGTTTGGCGCCGACTGCTATGCCTATGGCCTGTTGGCACTGGGCTACACCGATTTAGTGATGGAGGCTGGATTAGGTCGCTTTGACTACTTGGCTTTGGTCCCGGTGATCGAAGGTGTGGGCGGCTGCATAAGCGACTGGCAAGGCGAGGCGCTGACTTTTGATTCTGCCGGGCAGGTACTGGCAAGTGCTAACCCGGCGCTACACGCCCAGGCACTGCGCCTGATCGCTTCTGCACCATGAAGCTACCCAGCAGAACCACCAGTAGAACCATCGCCTGGGTGATGGCTGCTTGCATGGCCCTCTCAGCAGTAACAACATCTGCGGATCAAGACCACCCCGGCCTTGACCCACTGTTTTCGCAATTGAAAACTGCCCCCGATCAAGCCACTGCTGACCGCATTACGGGGGAAATCTGGAGCCTGTGGCGAGAAGTGGGCAATCCCGCCGTAGCGAACGCCATGGCACAAGGCACACAAGCTATGTCATCAAAACGCTATCGTTCTGCTTACCAGTATTTTAGCGAGGTGATCGATCGTGCCCCAGATTTTGCTGAGGGATGGAACAAGCGGGCCACGGTACTTTTTCTGGCGAAGGCCTACGACAGGTCGATCCAGGATATCAAAGAGGTCTTACGACTGGAGCCACGGCATTTTGGAGCGCTCTCTGGACTGGGGCTGATCTTTTTGCGCCAGGGTCAGTATCGTCCCGCGACACAGGCTTTTCGCAACGCCTTAGCCATTAACCCTTATCTGCCACGCATACGAGAAGCGCTAGACCAACTTGAGCATCGACAACGCTCAATCGACGAGAAAAACGCAATCTAGCTAATTGCGACCTCGGGCCAGACACGCGCCGACAACCAGGCAGATAGATCAGTCATCTCTTCGGGCGTTACGCTGTGAGGCATCGGATAAGTGTGCCAGGTGACGTCACAACCGTTGTCCTGCAAAATCTGACGGCTTGCCTCGCCCAAAGGTAAAGCCAACACTGGATCTAAAAGGCCATGGGCAAGAAAGATTGGCGTGCTAAGGGTGCTGGGATGAATCCTTTGAGCCAATTGACCCGAAAGCGGCAGGTAGGTCGATAAGCCGACAATCCCCGCCAGCGCCTCTTCGCAACGCAGTCCATAATGCAACGCTACCGCCCCACCCTGGGAGAACCCGCCAACAACGATATGTGATCTTGGCACCCCACGGGCGCATTCTCTGGCCACTAGTGAATCGACAATTCCTGCCGACTCGTCCAGACCTGAAACGTCTTCTTGCTTAACGATCTCCATACCGGTCAGGTCATACCATCCGCGCATAACCATACCGCCATTTAAGGTAATCGGTCGATGCGGTGCGTCCGGCAGAATGAACCGAATCGGCAGTTGTCGGGGCAGATTCAGCATCTGCGGCAGTTGTTCGAAATCTCGGCTATCGGCACCTAGGCCATGCAGCCAGATAATAGAAAAGGCTGGCGCTGCGCCAGTCTCTATCTCTAGAGGCGAGGTGGAAGATTCATTCATAATTTGACACTGGTGTATTTTTCCCGGATTGTAACGGCAAGTGAGCCAAAGAAATTGATCGGTTTGGCTGTAATTCACCCACTGGCCCGAGCACCTACACTTGATAACAAGCCTCGATGACGCACCTCTGATGGAGCACACGCTTCCGACTTATACAGACATTGTTTCTGCTGCCGGACGTCTGGATGGCGTAGCCCGGAAAACACCGGTACTGGCCGATACCCCTCTCGATGAAAGATTGGGCATCAAGCTTTTTCTTAAATGCGAGAATCTGCAGCATATAAACGCCTTCAAGTTCCGAGGCGCCTGGAATACCATGAGCCGGTTGACGCCAGAGCAGCGTTTGCGCGGTGTCATCACACACTCCTCTGGCAATCATGCCCAGGCGGTTGCGCTGGCTGGAAAATACTTGGGCATCGAGACTACCGTGGTGATGCCAAATGACGCACCACAAATCAAGCGCGATGGTACTGAGCGTTATGCTTCCCGCGTCATAGCGTACGACCCAACCAAACATAAGCGCGAAGCGTTGACCGACGAGGTGATTCGAGAAACCGGCTGCGTCCTGGTACCCCCTTTTGATCACCCTCACATCATCGCCGGCCAAGGAACTGCAGCGATGGAGTTGATCAATTCTTGTGGGCCGCTGAAAACGCTGCTGGTTCCCTGTGGTGGCGGCGGACTCCTCAGCGGTTCGGCATTGAGCGTGCGTACTCTTTCGCCGGGTAGCTTAATTATTGGGGTCGAACCTGAAGCCGCTGATGATGCAGTGCGATCCTTTCGTAGTGGCCGGATCGAGAGGGTTCAAAATCCTCAAACTATCGCCGACGGAACCCGTACCGAATCTTTGGGAAAAATAACTTTTGCCGTCATACGAAAGACCGTGGATGATATTGTCAGCGTGTCGGAAGAGGCGATTATCGAAGCCACTCGATTACTGTTTGAAACTACACGGGTGGTGGTTGAGCCTTCCGGGGCACTCGGCCTCGCCGCTTTACTAAGTGGGGCGGTCAGTGTTCAAGGGCGCGTTGGCTTGATACTGAGTGGCGGCAATATAGATGCACCAGTGATGGCGCAGATTCTCCAATCAGGACGTTAGAGAGGGGGCAGAAACCCTCCGAGCTGGCACTGAAGCACAACTGCAAGGTCAGTCGTTGGTATTAAGCGGAATGGTGATTACCCCGGAGGTTCCGGTATCGCCACCGGGAGAGTTGATCAGATTCTCTACCGGTGCACGCAAGCCGCTGAACCACCAGGCCGCCAACACAACGACAATGATCAAAATGGTGGCAAGGGCTGTCTTTCGCCAGCGACCTCTTCGCGGGGTGGTTGAAAACTGAAGCCATCTTCGCCCTTTCTTCTCTTTGAAGGCCTCCTTGCCAATAACGGGAACAACTGAACCGATGCTTCGGGTAGGATCCCGATCAGCACTTTCCAGTACTTCGTTTTCATTAATCTCCATCAGCCGCGCATAGGCGCGAAGATACCCGCGAACAAAAATCGCCTCGGGCAAAGCCGAATGATCACCAGACTCGAGTGCGCGAACAACATCCGCGGTAAGGTTGAGGTTGGCCGCACCATCTTCAACCGTCCCGTGATAGCCCTGGCGGGCCTTGCGCAACTGCTCGCCTGGAGCTAAGGAAGGGTCTGTTGCAGGCGGGGTTTGAGCCATATCGGATAAGGGTTTATCAGTCACAAGCGGTACTACTATAGCATCCGCACTAAGACTGAGCAGAGGTCAACACGACTTAAGAAATACTGTACGCCCCTGTACCCACAGCAATCAGTAAGTCCTCGTCGTTATGCAGTTCCATTCTGGTAACTGCCACCTTGCGTCCGGTACGCAAGACAAAACCCTTAGCTGAGAATGCCTGCCCCAAGCCAGGACGCAGGAAATCTACCCGCAGGTCGATCGTGCCCATCCGAGAAAATTTCTCTGCTTCGTCTTCCAGCGACTGAACACCCTTGCGTTTCAATAACGATATAAACGCGACCAATCCGCCAACGACATCCAGCGTGCTGGAGATCACCCCGCCATGCAGGATACCCCGGGTGAAATTTCCTACCAGTTCATCGCGCATTTCAAAACGCACCACTACATCGGACTCATCGAGTTTCTCGAACCGCAGTCCAAGTACCCTATTGAAAGGAATACGTTCTTCAAAGACGCGCGCAGCATCCAAAATGGCCTGGGGAGAAACCTCTCGCGCTGATACCTGGGAATCCATCTGAAATACCCTTTGCCTGAATGTCCAGCACCCACCTTATCATGAGAACACGGTTTTGCTTTTGGTAACCCGCCTCCTTAAGGTGGTCAATTATCGGAACGTGGGATAAAATTGCCCGGCAATTATTCGCTGATTGTCGTGGGGCCGTAGCTCAGCTGGGAG
>CBFIBN010000112.1:0-5627 GCA_965660775.1 Arenicellales bacterium
CTGGTCCGCCAGGATCTGGCTGGCATCATACTTTATGACCAGCTAAATACCCGCTATGCCACCGATGCCACCAATATGCAGATCTGGTGTGCACATAATGAAGCTCGGTATGTTTATGTGCCGGCCGAAAGTGGCCCGATCGTGTTCGAGTACGGCGGCAAGTCGCTACTCTCGGACGGATTGCCTGGGATCGAACGAGTGGCTAAGCCCATAACATTTTTCTACATGGTTGCCGGTCAGCATGTGGCTGAAAGGGCGAAAACCTGGGCAGTCGAGATGGATGCCATTATCCGTGAGCATAGCGGCGGCAACCAGCGTATCGCTATCGATCGACTGGCCCCGGTGGGTGTGCAGATGATGGAAGAGCTGGGTTACGAAGTGCATGACGGCTTTACGGTGATGGAGAAGGCCCGTGAAATCAAGAGCCACGGTGAAATTGCTTTGATGCGAACATCGATCGAAGTCTGCGAACGGGCCGTGCAACAGATGCGGGAAGCCCTTAAACCCGGCATCACGGAGAATGCACTATGGGCAGAACTGCATCACGGCAATATTGCGGGCGGTGGCGAGTGGATAGAGACACGACTTTTGTCGTCAGGCCCGCGTACCAATCCGTGGTTTCGCGAATGCTCCATGCGGCCTATCGAGAAAGCCGATATGGTGAGTTTTGATACCGATCTTATTGGCCCCTACGGCTACTGCTGCGATATGTCCCGCTCATGGATTTGTGATGCCGAGCCAGACGATGAACAGCGACGCTTGTATGCCGCGGCTTACGAGCAAATCAAGCGTAATACCGAATTGCTCAAGCCCGGACTGGGTTACCGGGAACTGACCGAAAAACTGCACCCAATGAAGGCGGAATATATTGCCGGTCGTTACGGTGTCGCAATGCATGGTGTGGGTCTTTGTGATGAAGCGCCGGCTATTTACTACCCGCAAGACTATGACGAGGTTGGATACGATGGTGTATTCCAGGAAGGCATGGTGATATGTGTCGAGGCACTTATTGGGGCTGAAGGCGGTAAAGAATGCGTCAAACTTGAGGAGCAGGTGCTGATTACGGCTGATGGCCATGAGCAACTGACCACCTACCCCTTGGAAGATCACTGGGTATGAGTGAGGGTTCTTGAGCGTTCCTCGCCTCAGTGCAGAGCCTCATTAATTTTTCCGGCGGGGCGTGATGGAAGCAAAGACGAGATCATTTTCTACCGTATCTGATGATGCGATTGAGGCATATCAGGAAGACGGGGTGGTTTGCCTTCGTGGCATGATTGCAGATGAGTGGCTCGACCTTGCCCGCAAGGGTATCGACCAAAATCTGCAATATCCTAGCCGTTTTTTTCGGGACCACACGCCGGCAGGCTCATCGAATCGTTATGTGTTTGAGTATTGGACGTGGCCCGATACGCCCGAAATCACAAAGATCGTCCTGCATTCACCCCTAGCGCAGATCGCAGGTGAAATGATGCAGGCCCAGCACGTCAACATGGTAATGGATAACTGGTTCATGCGCGAAGCCGGTGCGAGCAATGGCGCGCCCTGGCATCATGACGAGCCGTATTTTGATTTTGAGGGCACCCTTTGTGTAGTCTGGATGCCATTGGATCCTGCACCTATCACAGATGGCCTAACCTTTGTGCGCGGGTCGCATAACTGGGGTGAACTCTACGTCGCACCCGAGTTCAGCAAGAATGTGCCATTTACCAGCGAGGGCAGCGCCTATAAGCCGGTTCCCGATATTGATGCAGACCCCGGTGCCTATGAATTTTTGTCCTGGAACGTCAATGTGGGCGACTGCCTGGTGTTTGACTTCAGGACCTTGCACTGCGTCATGAGCAAAAGTGAAGTGGCCAAGCAAAGCCAACGTCGCCTCACCCTGCGTTTTGGTGCTGAGGATACGATCTTTAACCCGCGCGGGAAATGGACGGAAGAAACTTCAGAGTACCTGATCAACCACGGCCAATCGCCCGGTACCGCTATTGACTGCGAACTGATGCCCAGGGTCTGGGAGAAAATGCCCTAGCACTCGTACTTTATTTAGTCTTTTACGGGAGGAAAAGATGACTCAGCCAATGAACATATTGTTTCTGATGGCGGATCAGTTGGCACCGCAGTTTCTGCCAGCCTTTGGCCACCCGGTGGTTAAGACCCCCCGACTTGACGGCATCGCTGAAAACAGCGTGGTTTTTGATGCGCACTATACGAATTCACCATTGTGTGTTCCCGCTCGGGCTGGACTGATGACCGGGCAACTGCCCTCCAGAATAAATTGCTTCGACAGTGGCTGTGATTACGAGTTTTCTATCCCCACACTTGCCCACTACCTGCGGGCCAATGGTTATGTCACTGCGCAAAGCGGTAAGGCGCATTACATTGGTGCAGACCAGTTACATGGACTTGAGAAACGACTGACAGCAGATATTTGTCCATCTGACAACTGCTGGTATGGCATCTGGGATGACCCAGACCGGACCCTAGACTGGTTTCACAATCTAAAGAACGTTGTCACGGCAGGCACTGCCGACAGGTCAAGTCAGCAGGACCATGATTACGATGCGACCCATGCTGCGGTGCGTTGGCTGTATGACTATGCCCGGGGTTCTGACCAAAGGCCTTTTTTGCTGAAGGTGTCATTCACCCATCCGCATGACCCTTACGTCACCCCACCCCAATACTGGAACCGTTACCGCCACGACGAGATTGATATGCCGGTCACCCCGTTCATGCCTGTTGCCGATCGCGATGAGCATGGCCAGTGGCTATTCCAGCATTACGACCGCAATGAATATGAAGTTACCGATGAGCATATACGACAGGCCCGCCATGGTTACTATGGCTCGATTTCATTAGTCGACGACCTGGTTGGCCAGGTATTGGACGCCTTGGCATCGGCCAGGCTGGATGAGAACACCATCGTTGTCTTTACGGCAGATCATGGCGATATGCTTGGCGAGAGGGGCGCCTGGTACAAGATGAGTTTTTATGAGCATTCCTGCAGGGTGCCACTTTTCATTATGGTACCCGGAGAAAACGGCTCCAGGCGGGTCAGCCAATGCACATCATTGATCGACCTGATGCCAACCCTGCTGGATTTGGTACTGGATCAGGGTTGCGACCATCTGGTAGAAACTATCGATGGGCGCAGCCTCAGCCCCCTGATGTCCGGTGACGCCACAGCGTGGCGTGATGAGGCGGTTGCCGAAATATTTTTTGAGGGCGCCCGCGCGCCAGGCATGTTAATTCGTCGTGGCACAAAAAAGTATGTGCACTGGGAAGGAGGGCCCTGTAGTCTTTTTGATCTGCAACATGATCCGCGTGAAAGAGAGAACCTGGTTGCAGATCCGGCCTACAGTGACGAGATCGCTTTATTTGATAAGGAAGTGCAAGAACGATGGCCTGTAGAGCAACTTACCGAAAAAATTCTGCTTAAGCAACGACGCAACGCCCTGGTGCATAAAGCGCTTATGACAGGCGAGGTTACAGCTTTGGACTTCCAGCCATTTGATGACGCATCAAAGCGTTACTACCGAGGACACGGTAACTGGCACAAAGCAGAAGAGCGGGATTTTCTACGGTTTGACTCTAAAGATATTCCCGAATAAGCCAGCACACGCAAACTACTCATCCAGGGAGAGTTTAATCGCCGCCTGCAAACAGTAAGTCCAGCTGCTTCATGGAATCATTGATCGGGATGGCACCTTGTCTGTTCGATCAAGAATGGGAACTTCAACTTGCACGATTGATGCATAATCTTCCAGCAGGGAGTGATATGGGGGGAAACAATGGCAGTTGAAGATCTATTCAATGAGAAGACCATCATCGATCTTAGTTTTTATAATTTTCGAAACGCGATAACGGCGGCTTATTTCGCGAACAATGAACTCGAGGTGCTCAAGGTTAATGATAATTTCCGTTCTTTTTTTCCTATCTTGGGCAATGTAACCAATGTTTATTTTCCGGATGTTCTTGAACAGCTGGGTATTGCGGGTGAGCAGGTTGATGCCTTTGTCACCGGAATCAAAAATGATGGCCGTGTGCTGATCCCTGAGATTCAGATCGAGGTAGAGGGCGAGACGAGGGTTTATTCGCTGTTGTCAACCCGCACCCAGGATTCGGCGTTCTCCTACCTTAATGGCATCCAGGGGCAGTTTGTGGATCGCACCCAGGAGTGGAACCTAAAGCATGAGAAGGAAGAACTCCTTGAGGAAAGACTAAAAGATCAGGAGTTGATTGCAGCCAAGACCCAGCAACTCGAGCAGTTGGCAAAACGCCTTGCCCAATACCTCTCGCCACAGATCTACGAGACGATTTTTTCCGGGAAGAGCATAGAAGAGGACAGCTATAGTCGAAAAAATCTCACCGTTTTCTTTTCCGATATTGTGCAGTTCACTGATATGAGTGATTCTCTGGAGCCGGAGAAGTTGGCTACAGTGATTAATTCCTATCTTTCTGAAATGACTCAAGTTGCGCTTGATTGTGGCGGCACGATAGATAAGTTCATTGGTGACGCGATATTGGTATTCTTTGGCGATCCTGAGAGCCGCGGTGAAAAGGAAGACGCTCTTGCCGGCGTTGATATGGCCATCAAGATGCAGGAGCGAATCAAGGAGTTACAAGGCTATTGGAAGAAAAACGGTGTAACAAATGGTCTGAATGTTCGCATGGGGGTCACTACCGGGTATTGCACGGTAGGAAACTTTGGCTCGAGCCAGAGAATGGATTACACCGTTTTAGGCAAGCCAGTGAATCTTGCGGCCAGGCTGGAGTCATTGGCTGAGGCTGGCCAAGTGCTGATTTCAGACGCCACCTATGCCCTGATTGAGCAGCAAGTGGATTGCAAGTTTGTCGATGAAATACAGCCTAAAGGGTTTGCGCGGCCGGTCAATGTTTATTCAGTGCAAGAGTTCAAGGGGGCGTATGAGAGAAATAGTCGCGCCAATCTCAGTCATGCGTTGAAGCATGTGGAAGTGAATATCCTCGATAGTTCCGACATTCCGGCTGCAATTCGTGAATTGAAACAAATACAAGACGAAATACAAGCGCGCCTATCTTCGACAGTCGAGTCGATCGATTCCGAATAGCCAAGTGGAAAAATATAAAACGAAACCATTAGGATTACTATGACACGTGAAGTTAGCTGGGTTGAGAAAAGACTGCACGGTAATGGACCGCCCATTGTTATCGATGGCGGCATGGGGACCGAACTGGAAAAATCCGGGGTACCAATGGATGGAAAAGTCTGGAGTGCCCGCGCCATCATGTCGCATCCCCAAGTCGTGCGCCAGGTGCACGAGTACTTCATCGAGGCCGGTGCTGAAGTCATCATTACCAACACGTTTTCTACAGCGCGACATATGCTGGAGCCAGGGGGTCTGGGCCACGAAGTGCATAAGATCAATGCCAAAGCCGTATCCCTCGCCCAGCAGGCGCGAGATGCTGTTTCGCAGCACCCTGTAGCCATCGTTGGGTCGATCTGTGAATGGGCGCATGATGATGATCCAATCTGGAATTCGCCGGATGTCGTGGGTCGAGCCGCAAAGGAGCAGGCCGAAATCCTTGCGGAATCCGGGGTCGATATCATCGCGCTGGAAATGTGCGAGCGCTTGGAGCTTTCAGAGGCCGTC
>CBFIBN010000113.1:0-5591 GCA_965660775.1 Arenicellales bacterium
AGACGCGGTCGTGGTCTGTGCGGGATTGTGGGGGCGACTTGTGGCCGAAATGGCCGAAGAAGACCTGCCAATCATGCCTGTGGATCACCCGCTGTGCTTTTTTGGCCCGTACAACGAATTCGAAGGCACTGGCAAAGAAATCGGCTATCCCCTTCTTCGCGACCAGGGAAATTCGGCTTATCTTCGCGATACCGGTGACCCCAATACGGCAGAAGGCGGGCAGATTGAATGGGGCTATTACGAGGAAAAAAACCCCCGGTTGGTGCACCCCAAAGACCTGCTGGAAAAAGGCGAATCGCACTGGTCTCCTTCCCAGCGTGATCTTGAGATGGAACAGATTATTGAGCCACTCGAGCGTGCGATGGAACTGACGCCAATACTTGGAGAACTTGGCTGGAACGATAAACATTCTTTCAATGGTCTATTACAGGTTACCGCCGATGGAGGGCCGTCAATCGGTGAATCACCTCAAACCCGGGGGCTGTGGTACGCCGAATCCGTTTGGGTGAAAGATGCGCCTGGAATCGCCAAAGTTCTTGTAGACATGATGACCGATGGCATTACTGAGGTGGATGTACATAGCATCGATGTTGCCCGCTACTACCCAATGCAAAAAACCCCCTCCTATATATACGATCGCTGTTACGAGACCGCGTTCAAAATCTATAACCCGGCCGTGCACAACCGGGAGCCCTACAGCAAAGGTCGCAACCTGCGCCGAAGCCCGTTCTGGTCACGGGAACAGGAGCTCGGCGGCCACTTCATGGAACTCGCTGGCTGGGAGCGCGCTCATGGGTATGCCTCCAACGAGCATCTGCTGGAAAAGTACGCAGACAAAGCGCCGGTGCGTGAAAACGAATGGGACAACCGTCATTTCTGGCGGGTTTCCAACGCTGAGCATCTTGCGATGTCGGATAACGCCGGCATGATCAACCTGTCACACTTTGCCGTTTACGATGTCACCGGCCCAGATGCCGAAACATTGATGGAATATGCTTGTGTTGCCAAGGTCGGTGGCAACACTGCCGTTGGAAAAGGGATTTATACCCATTTTCTGGATCAGGCTGGTGGTATCTGCGCAGACCTGACCGTACTGCGCCTCGCCTTAGATAAGTTTCGCATAGTCGACGGGGCCGACGCCGGCAACCGTGATTACGTCTGGCTTAAACGCATGGCTCAGGATAAGGGTTGGAGCGTTTATATAGAAGATCGTAGCGACCATATGGCCTGCCTGGGTCTTTGGGGGCCCAACGCCCGAAAAATGCTTAAAGCCATTGCCGACAAACCCGATGAACTCGAGTCGGACAACTTCCCGTTCGCCACTACGAAAAACATCACCGTGCGAGGGATTCCGGTGCTGGCTTTTCGCATCTCCTATGTAGGCGAGTCAGGCTGGGAATTACACGTACCCTTCAGCTATGGCCTGTCCCTATGGGACTTGGTGTTTGAGCAAGGCGCGACCCCGGTGGGCGTAGAGACTTATGCCAACTCCCGCCGCCTTGAGAAAAGCTTTCGTCTGCAAAATGCGGATCTTCTTAGCGAGTACAACCTGGTCGAGGCAGGACTCGCTCGACCTAGCGTCAAAGCGGCAGATTTTCACGGCAAAAACGCCTATCTGTCGCAGCGTGAACGAGAATCTCAATCGGCTTATCTTTGCACCATGGTTATGACCGACAATATAGATTCGAAGGGAGTTGCCCGCTACCCGGTGGGTCAATGGCCGATCCTGGATCCGCACACCAACCAGGTTCTGATCGATGACATCGGTCGACGCTCCTACGCCACCAGCCTCGCTTACGGACCATCAGTCCAAAAGAATATCGCACTCGGTTATCTGCCAAGACAGTATGCCGAGGAGGGACGAGCACTGGTCATGGAGTACTTTGATGAGCCTTTCCCTATCAAGGTAGAGGCTGTGGGCTGTAAAGGACTTTATGATCCAGAGAATCAGTTACCAAAAACATAGAAAACGCGACTGATTAAATCCAGGGTAATCTTCGAGGCGCGAGCAAGTGCAGGAATCAACAGGCAAAGGTAACTAC
Source organism: Arenicellales bacterium (assembly GCA_965660775.1). Lineage (GTDB taxonomy): Bacteria > Pseudomonadota > Gammaproteobacteria > Arenicellales > UBA868 > UBA868. The sequence goes on from CBFIBN010000113.1 coordinate 2,043, forward strand.
GCAACCATCGATTGGCGACCTCCCGAAGATGTGCTAATGAACTTAGCTCTGCCTCCTAGTTATGAGGTCAATACCAATGACGTAGCCACTTTTGAACGCGATGGCGTCGTATTGCTACGCGGTGCGTTTGCAGATTGGGTTGATCGGCTACGGGCCGGGCTACAACGCAATATGGATTACCCCAACGACTATGCCTTTCCGTGCGACAGCGTGTCGCCGGGCGGAAAAGGTCGCTTTTTTGACAGTTACTGCAATTGGCATCGCATTCCAGAATACACGGAATTTGTCGGATCATCGGCTGCCGCATCAATGGCCTGCCAGTTCATGCAGTCAACGTCTGCTCAGTTTTTTCATGAGCACATCTTCTGCAAAGACGCAGGCACGCAGACTGCCACTCCCTGGCATCATGATCTACCCTACTACTGTGTAGACGGCTGGCAGAATGTCAGTATCTATGTCTCGCTGGACTTCACGCCAGCAGATACCGCGGTGCGCTTTTTGGCCGGGTCACATCGATCCGGGCAACTTTATTACCCACGTCATTTTCTCGATGGCTCCGATTATGTTCTGGATGATCCCACCATGTCTGCCGTTGCACCCCTTGAAGACGCATTCGCGGAAAAGGATCTTCGCGCTTTTGAACTGGAGCCCGGTGATACCCTGCTTTTTGATTTTCGAACCCTGCATGGCACAACAGCAGTTGAAACAAAAAGCCGGCGTCGGGCTTTTTCAACACGCTGGCTCGGCGACGACATGGTCTACTTCGAGCGCCCGGGAGAAACCTCACCACCCCTGAAAGACCTGGGTGTGCAGCCAGGCATGCGTATGCCTGAGGATTTGTTCCCCGTTGTGTGGCCCGATCCTGGCCTGGAATAGAGCCTGTTAGGCGCAATACCTAACCCTGCTCCAACACCAGCATTGAGCAAAGGTTCTGTATGCAAATTGCCCCCATCACCGGAAACATTGGGGCAGAGATATCCGGCCTGAACCTGAAGCAACCCATTTCCAGTGACCTTTGGGACACACTGCGCGACGCATTAAACCGTTATTTGGTGCTCGTCCTGCGCGACCAGCACCTCGATGTTTCTGAACATCAGCGCCTGTCTGAGGTCTTCGGCAAACCCATGGTCAACCCTTATGCACCGGGGCCCGATACCCACCCGGAGATGACCTATGTCATCAAAGAAGCACATGAACGGTCTGGCGTCTTTGGAGGAGGATGGCACACGGATCTTAGTTTCCTTGAGCAACCGCCAAGCGGCTCAGTGCTCTGCGCACTAGAAGTACCCCCTCACGGCGGAGATACGCTCTTTTGTAACCAGCAAGCCGCGTGGGATTCACTTGCCCAGCCGCTTTGCAATCTTATGGAAAACCGCAACGCGATCCACGTGGGCAAGCCCTACGGGATCAAATGGGCGCCACCGCTTGAAGAGCAATCGATGCGCGGCACCACCCGCCGCGGCGACCCTGATGCAGACCGTGAGCGTTTTCATCCTGCGGTGTTGACCCATCCGGTAACCGGCCGACAGGGGTTGTATATCAATCCCACCTATACACTGCGCCTGGACGGGATGAGCGAAGATGAGAGCCGGCCGATTCTGGAATCACTGTTTCAACACTCAACCCAGCCAGAATTCTGCTGTCGCATCCGTTGGACAAAAGGCATGGTGGTAATCTGGGATAATTTCTCAACCCAGCACTATGCGGTAAATGATTATCATGGCTTTCGCCGGGAAATGCGCCGGACCGCATTTACCGGTTACTCCATAACTGATTTCGCCCCCGGTCAATGAGCAAACCTGACATTCAGCCTCTGCATGCGGACTTTGGTGGCCGGGTATACGGTATCGAGTTATCAGGCAGCATGGACGACCATAGTCTGAATTTTATTCGCCAGGCTATCGACGACTATTCAGTGCTGTGCTTTTCCGATCAGGATATGAGCGATGAAAAGCAGCTTGCCTTTACCCGTCTGTTGGGCTCCCCTGAAGCAGAGCATGTTCGCTTTGGCAATACCGGCATCGTCAGCTACTTTGGCACGGTGGGCAACATCCAGGATGACGGATCGAAATTTGACAACATCAGCGCCAATACCCGCTATCAGAGTGGCAACCAGTTGTGGCATTCAGATTCCTCTTTTCGCGAGACCCCGTCTTTTGTCTCGATCCTGCATGCCTATGAGGTACCTGGTGAAGGTGGGCAGACCGAGTTTGCCAGTATGCGTGCTGGGTATGCACGGTTATCCGACGAGATGCGTGAGCAGATAGAACCGCTACATGTCGTGCATGACTATGTTTTTTCCCGAAGTCCGATCGCGCCGGTCAATCCCAATCATGCCGCATCGCTACCGCCGGTAATGCACCCAATGGTTCGAACCAACCCGGTAAACGGCCTGAAAAACTATTACATCGGCTCGCACGCACGATCGATTCCTGGCTGGTCGGGAATAGATAGCCGGCAACTGCTGGATACTCTTGTTGAGCACGCCACCGCGTCCGAGCACATTCTTAGCCTTGCCTTTAAGCCAGGTGACACCGTGATCTGGGATAACCGATGCATACTGCATCGCGGCACGGGATATGACGCAGACCGTTGGCGCCGTCGCATGCGCCAGACCCGCGTCGTTGGGAGTGACAAAGGAGTGATCCCTAAACCACTACAAGAATAGGCCCCCTACCGCCAGACCCGATCAACCCACTGGGCGAGAGGAGTAGCGAGAGCGAAACTCCATCCAGGAACGGGCCAGAACAGCAGATATCACCAGAGCGCCTCCGACCAGAGTCCAGCGGGACGGCACCTCGTTGATAAACAACCAGACCCATATCGGACCCAGAGCAAATTCCAGCAGCATGAAGATTGTCAGTTCCGCAGCTGCAATGTGACGCGATGCAACTATAAAACAGGCGCTGGTAAAACCGGACATCACACCACCCCAAAGCATGCACAGTAGCAGGTCACCTCTGGAAATCTGCAGTGCATCGTAACGGACCAGCGCCACCACAATCATGATAAAGAAAGTGGAAATCAGTATCGCCGGTAGCATGTCTATCTGACGGTTATGGCGTACCAACACTGCGTAAATGGAAAAGCACAGTGCGGTTAGCAATGCCATGGCGTTGCCGTAGCCTGATCCGATACCAATCCCCTCCCCCATCATCACAGTGATTCCTAGGAAGGCGACAACCATAGTAACCAGGGTGGCCCGGCTGGGCTGCTCTTTCAGGAATGCCCATGCCAGCGCCGCTGTAAAAAACGGAATGGCCCCCAGAATAAACAGTGTGTTGGCGACCGTGGTATGAGTGAGCGACTGCAAAAATGTGATGGCCGCTCCGGTTAGTAGCACCCCTGCAAACACGCCAGGCCAACCGACCCCAATCACCCGGACTACCGTGGCGCCACGATATTTGACAACCAGCAGAATAACGATCGCGCACATCAAGAAAACTGACCGGTAGAAATTCATCACCAAAGACTCAATCTCGAGCGCACGTACAATCAGCCCGGAAAAGCTGATAATCACGGAACTGGCGATCATCAACAATACTGCGA
>CBFIBN010000114.1:0-5563 GCA_965660775.1 Arenicellales bacterium
CGCGTGCTTTTCGGCCGTCGATATCGCACAACTGTCTACCGCCCAGAACGACCCGTCACCGTTCACGCTGCTGGCGCTTCTGCTTGCAGTCGCCAAGCGGCGCGGTATCCCGTGGACGCGCATCACCGGGACATCCAATCAGAGCGATTACATCTCGCACTACGTGGCCAATCATATGTTCTTCCGGCTGGCGCTGCCCGGCGCCCGACGCATGCTGGTCGACCATATCGCGTTCACCCTCGAGCAGGTCCCAGGGTGGAATCCGCTTTCGATTGTTGGCCAACACATGCAACAGGCCGGCGCTACCCCGGCCGAAGCCATGGCATTCACACTGTGCACAGCGATACAGTATGCCCAGGATTGCATCGACCGCGGTTTGGATCCCGAGCTCTTTTTCCCACGCTTTACCTTTTTCTTTGATATATCCATCAGCCTGTTTGAGGAGATCGCCAAGTTCCGCGCCGGGCGGCGCATCTGGGCGTCCATCGTGCGCGACACATTCGGCGTCAAAAACCCCAAGGCCTGGCGCTTCAAGTTCCATGCCCAGACCTCGGGCGTCGACCTGACCCGACAGCAACCGCTGAACAACATTTCCCGGGTCACGGCCCAGGCCATCGCCGGAATCCTCGGTGGGTTGCAATCCCTGCACACCGATGCCTACGACGAAGTGCTCTGCGTACCCACCGAAGATGCAGCACGCATTGCGATTAATACCCAGAACATCCTACGCGAGGAGGCACACCTGACCGACGTCATCGACCCCCTTGGGGGCTCCTACTATGTGGAGGCCTTGACTGATCAGATGGAAGACAAGATCAGGGAAGTCATGGATACCGTGGAGTCGGCCGGGGGTATGTACAAGGCCGTCCAGGAAGGGATAGTCCAGACCCGGATCGGGGAATCCGCGCTGAAATTTCAACGTAGTCTGGATACTGGTGAGCAGACACTGGTCGGAGTTAACGCCTATGAATCGGAGGGTGTGGAGCCGCCGGTTGCGATGCTGGAGCGACCCGACGAAGAATCCGTCACCCAATACCTCGAGGGGTTGGATGCCTACAAGCAATCGCGTGATACGCCAGCAGTGGCGCGAGCTCTGGACGAGTTGGCCGCAGCCGCCAACTCCGAGCGGCAAAATGCCTACGCGGGTGTGGTGGCAGCAGCCACGGCTGGCGCAACCCACGGTGAGATCGTTGCCTGCCTGCGCCAAGAGTTCGGCACTGGCGAGCCCCTGATCGTGCCCTGAGCGGTGTCTAGCGATTTTGTTGCCTGCCTGCGCCGTGGCGACCGCGCGGTACTCGCGCGAGCCATCAGCGTTGCTGAAAATGGCGGCGCCAAAGCACAAGCACTGCTCGAGCGAATCGGGCCGGCAAACCATTCGCACCCAATAGTAGGTATTACTGGCACCTCAGGAGCGGGGAAATCCACGCTGATCGATCAACTGGTGGCAGAGTTTCGTGCCCGCGACCAGACCGTTGCTGTTGTCGCCATTGATCCAAGCAGCCCTTTCAGCGGCGGAGCGGTCTTAGGTGACCGATGCCGGATGAACCGACACCAGGCGGACCAAGGTGTTTACATACGCTCCCTGTCGGCAAGGGGCGGCACTGGCGGGGTCTCAGCCGGCGTCGATCGCGTCATCCAGGTTCTGCAGGCCAGTCCGTTCGACCTGATCCTGGTGGAAACTGTCGGCGCGGGGCAGTCCGAGATCGACATCCGAGGGATCGCCGACACCTGCATCGTGGTGTGCACACCCAACAGCGGCGATGACATCCAGGCGATCAAGTCCGGCATACTGGAAATCGCTGATATTCTTGTCGCAAACAAAAGCGATCTGGCCGACTCGGACAAAAATATAGGACAGCTCATCATGGCACAAAGCCTGCCGTCAAATGCACGGCCGATCCCCGTCCTATCGACCATAGCAACCACGGGTGAGGGTGTTGACACGTTGGCGGACCGCCTGCTGGAACTGTGCAGATCGAAACGAGTAACGGGGGCAACCGATTTGCGGGCATCCGCCCGGCGAAGACTGGCTGGCGCCGTGGCACGCAAACTTGAACGCCATCTAATTGACGCCCATGATGATGACTTCGAACAGATAGCCGCATCCGTCGATCGGGGTGAGTGCGTCATTGACGAAGCCGCGGCCCGGTGGGTACGCAAGGTGACAGATTCCCACTAAACGGCAGCGCCAAACAGCACTATAAGTCAGTTAAATTCACCTTGTTGGCGTATTTGCTGTACCTCAAACCGGCCTTGTCACAAATGTGTCGCCGCACCGTGGAACATGGTGTCAATCCGAACGCATAGCGACACGGATAAACATAAGGGTAACTGACTAAGACACACCCTCCAGAGATACGGAGTGCACGTATTCACTCATTTCCTTGAGAGTAAAAGTATAGCCAAGGCTCATGGCCAAAGAGGCGATACCCTCTTCAATGTCCAAGCCATCCACTATGGCGCTGTCGATAGTCAAGATGATCTGCTCTTGAAGGTCACGGCCATTAATTACAGCGGCGCGAAAAGATTGAAAGTCAGACATAGCCTCTGTATTCCCGTTCTCTAAGAAAGGATACACCTGCCCAGGGGTGTACTCAACTGAGAAATGTGATGGGGATCACATAAAATGATACTAATAGGCGAGATACAAGATGACGCGATAACCCAGCTAAAAGAGGGTCCCGTTTTCTATGCCAAGGACAAGATTCGGATCTGGCGTCACCCGAGGTACGCCTCTTTTTTTCAGCCAATGCCTATAGCACCGATGCGCCGCTTTTCGCTTTATCACGAACGTGATCGATGAAAATCACGAATGCCGCAATACCGATCTCGGCAGCGTTACTCCTGCAATACCTTTTGGTTATTGCCGGCCATGACTGGCTCATCAACTTGGGTTCTTAGCACCTCCCACCAGTGGGCTTGGGGCAATTTTTCCAGATCAAACACCTCTCCAATCAGGGGCGTGACAATAGTCACTTCCCGTCTTTTAGCCTCTGCGGTAATCCGAATAGCCGGCTCATCCCATGGGTGCACTGATAAATCAAACTTAGACCAGTGAATAGGAAATAGTACCTGGGCATTTAGATCGATACTCGCCTGCACGGTCTGCTCAGGCATCATATGAATTTTCGCCCAATTGAGGTTATAGGCCCCGTTTTCCATAAAGGCAATATCAAACGGGCCATATTTTTCTCCAATGGTCTTAAAGGTCTCTGAGTATCCGCTGTCACCACTGAAGTACGCTGTCAATGTTTTGGAATCGATAACCCACGAACCCCAAAGCGTCTCGTTTCGGCCACTGAATCGTCGCCCACTGAAGTGGCGCGCCGGGGCTAATGTCAATTTGAGACCTCGATAAAGCTCGCTCTCGTACCAATCCAACTCGCTGATCCTTTCACCATTGACGCCCCATCGTTGCAAATGCGCTTTGACGCCTAACGGCACAAAAAAATGATCAACGTGTTCCGACAGATCTGTGATCGCCTGGTAGTCGAGGTGGTCATAGTGATCGTGGGAGATGATCACCGCATCGACGGTGGGCAGATCATCAATGGCGATTGGGTTTTGTAATGAGAACGGATTACCTATCAGCGGAATCGGAGACGCACGATTAAAAACAGGGTCGGTCATTACCACAACACCACTTGTTTTCATCAGAAGAGTCGAATGCCCCAACCAAACGAATTTACCCTCTGTCAAACTATCGCGATCAAAAGACTCAGATGGCAACGGCTTAGAAGGATTCTTCCCATCAGGAGGGAAAATCCAATCGAATATTGAGATTTTCCTCTTGCCTGACGAGGTACTCACTCGGGTCGACACCAGGTTGACAAATTTTCCACCCCTGAAATTTTTCGAGAGGATCATTCGCCCTGCGCTATGCTCGTCTGGCTTGCCGCCAAACACCGGAGCGTAGTTCAGAAATAGCCAAACCAACAGGCTTAAGACCACGGCCACATACAGCAGATACTTCAGCACGACTAACAGGTTTTGAAGGATTTCCATTGTCGATCCGCCCCTAGACAATCTGGGCTATCAGTCTCTTGTTAAGCGTCAATGAATAATACCGCCGTATCGGGATTTTCCAGGCCCCAGGCAACACCTCTGACCGGGCCCATCTCGGTAATTGCCTTAATGTTGTTCTCGTGGTTTTTGATAAAACTCCGGGGCCTATCATTTTGTTACTCCACGACGATTTATTAAGGCGCAGAATTTCCGATAGAGCCAGCAACACGATCCGCGTGAGGCGTATTCCTTTGGTCTGGCCCATCTACAGCGTGCGGCTACGCAGCCAACAAATTGCCGGAGCTTGTATCAAGCCTCAGGTTATTCAGCAATCCGCCCTTCATATTTACACCGCGCTCCGTGAAGGATGTAACCGTGGCAAAAACAGGACAATAACGGATATTGCAGCAGCAGTGGCAGCCAGTATCAAAAAGAAAATATCAAATCCCCAATTTGCGTGCACCCAGGCAATCATCGGTATCGCAGTGGCACTGATCGAAAAGGCAATGATATACCGCGCGGCCAACGCCCGGCTGCGCCATTGCGTCTTGGTCACCCGGCCAATCAGCACATCATTAATAGGGATCTGGCCGAAAACCACCAGCATGAATGCCGTGGCTATCACCAACGCCCACGACCCACTCAACCCAACCATCGCCAGGAAAAAGATGCTCTGGCAGGCCGCCACAGTCAGAAATACATACTTCAGCGACCACCGATCTACCACAAATCCGACGATAAGCTGGCCGATAGAGGCGAGGGCAAAAATGCCAAATGCATACCAGCCTATATCGGAAACTGAAACTGCAATATCCGCCATCCGCTCACCCACGATCTTGGGCAAAGCAAAAGTCGTGCTCTGAAATATCAACCCGCCCAGGGCTGTCGAGGCAAAAACAATTAGAAAAATACGAATCAACTGCGCCCGTGCAAAACCTGTCGGCCCAGCAGGCGCCTCTTGTTTGCCTTCAGATTGACGGCCTGGCTGGACGTCACGACAGGCAAAAAGAAAACCGATGTAGGCGACACCCAGCAGCAAGGTCACAACACCGGGCCAGATAAAGGCAGCTTTCCAGCCACTCGACTGAATCAAAAGACCTGTGAACAAGGCCGCACAGGCGACACCAAGATTGCCAAACACTCCGTTGACTGCCAGCGGCACGCCAGTACGCTGGCGTCCCTGGATCACCATGGCGATTCCAACCGGGTGATAGATTGATCCAAAAAGCCCAATAGCAAAAAGTCCCAAGGCCATCGTAGCTGGCGTGGTTGCCATGGCTGTGGCAATAGCACTGATGCCGATTCCAACAAAAAATATTGCCATCATCTTCTCGCGACTCCAGCGATCGGCCAACCAGCCCGCTGGCAAAGCGCCGAGCCCGAAGGCGATCACCCCGGGAATGGCATAGGGAATCAACTCGGCATAACTCATCTCCCATTCACGAGTCAGAGTTAGAGCCGCGACGCTGGCGAAAACCAGCGGCAGCAGATGGTCAACAAAATGGCCGATATTCAGAAAAAGAAAATGTATTCGCGCGTGCACTGCTGTTTCACTTCG
>CBFIBN010000115.1:0-5540 GCA_965660775.1 Arenicellales bacterium
TGAGCTGCGAAGAAGTGGAGGAATCGGGACACGGTTATGTTTTTCTCTGTGATCCAGGAGCATCTTCCGTACAAACCCCACGCCGGTTACCGGCGCTGGGGCGTTTCCCCCACGAGGCGGCCGCCTTTGACCCGGCATCGGGCATAACTTACCTCAGCGAGGATACTTCCCAAAGCGCAATCTACCGTCATGTGCCAGATAGCCCCGAGCAACCTTTTGTGGGCGGGCATTTACAGGCACTTAAAGTTCAAGGACAAGATCGGTTCAACCTGTCTGAAGGCCCAAAGATCGGTGACCAGTTTGCCGTTGAGTGGGTGAAGATCACCGATCCAATTGCTGCCGATAAGCGGACGCGCATGCAGGCACACCAACGCGGTGGCGCTATTTTTTCGCGTGGAGAGGGTGTCTGGTTCGATGGGTCCAGCGTGTACTTGTGCTCCACTGACGGCGGTCCAGAAGGTCGCGGGCAACTGTATCGGCTTGATATCGCCAACGCGGCGCAAACCGATACTCTGACGTTGATTGCCCAGGCGGAAGGGGATGGTGATTTTGATCGCCCTGACAACGTTACGGTATCGCCCTGGGGCGATATATTCCTGGCTGAGGACGGCGACGCACCCAATGGGGTGCGGGTACTCAAACCCGATGGTCGCTTGCTTTACTTCGCGCGCAATGTCATGAATGACGGCGACAGCGAGATTGCGGGGATCTGTTTCTCGCCTGACGGAAAATGGATGTTCCTGAATATCCAGTGGGAGGATTTGACGCTTGCGATCACCGGGCCTTTTATGACTTGATTGGCTTGATCTTGAGCGCTGGGCACGAAGCCTTGGGCAGTATTGCAGGCATTGTGTAAATGAGTCCCATGCTGCGCTTTGTGGGTGGCAAGTCTCAAGAAGAACAATTCGGGACGCTCTGGTGGATTGCCCACGCGCACTTTCAAACAGATAGTGCTACCACTCAAATTGGATACAGCAGCCGGCATTGCATAGGCTATAAACGGAAATTCAAAGAGAATATCGTATGAAAAATCACTCACAGGTTTGTGTGATCGGCGGCGGCGTCGTAGGTTGCTCCGTTTTGTACCACCTCACCAAGCTCGGTTGGTCAGACGTGATGCTGATAGAGCGATCTGAGCTGACCTCCGGATCTACCTGGCACGCGGCAGGCGGCTTTCATACGCTAAACGGCGACACCAATATGGCGGCGTTGCAGGGCTACACCATCAAGCTTTACAAGGAGTTGGAAGAGCTGACTGGTATGTCCTGTGGGCTGCATCACGTCGGCGGGGTCACGCTGGCTGATACGCCCGAGCGTATGGATATGCTCAAGGCGGAGCGGGCCAAACACCGTTATATGGGGTTAGATACCCAGATTCTGTCGCCCGCTGAAATCATCGATGTTGCACCGGCGACTAACACTGCCGGTTTGCTCGGCGGGCTTTACGACCCCCTGGATGGTCATCTAGATCCATCGGGCACCACCCATGCGTACGCTCGGGCAGCGCGCATGAATGGGGCTGAGATCGAACTGCATACCAAAGTGATTGAAACAACCCCGCGGGCCGATGGCAGTTGGGAGGTGGTTACCGATCAGGGCACGGTCATAGCCGAGCATGTGGTGAACGCGGCGGGCCTGTGGGCACGTGAGGTGGGTGCTATGGCGGGCGTCTATCTGCCGCTGCATCCCATGGAGCATCAGTATATTGTCACCGACGATATCGCCATGATTTACGAGCGTGATACCGAGCATCCACATGTGATGGATCCGGGTGGTGAGAGTTATCTTCGCCAGGAGGGCAGAGGCCTTTGCATAGGTTTTTATGAGCAAGCGTGCCAGCCCTGGGCTGTTGATGGCACTCCCTGGGACTTTGGCCATGAACTGCTGCCCGATAACCTGGACAAAATTACCGATTCGATCGAGTTTGCGTATCGGCGTTTTCCGGCTTTGGAAAAAGCCGGAGTTAAAACCGTTATCCATGGCCCATTTACGTTTGCGCCCGATGGCAATCCCTTGGTTGGGCCGGTGCCAGGTCTTCGTAATTACTGGTCTGCCTGCGGCGTGATGGCCGGTTTCAGTCAGGGCGGCGGCGTCGGCCTGACTTTGGCCCAGTGGATGATCGAAGGTGAGCCAGAGCGCGATGTTTTTGCGTTGGATGTGGCCCGCTTTGGTTCCTGGACAACGCCGGGCTACACCCTGCCCAAGGTCATTGAAAACTATCAGACGAGATTCTCGGTGACGTATCCGAACGAAGAGTTGCCGGCGGCCCGTCCTTTTCGCACCACACCTATGTACGATATTCAGGATCAACTCGGCGCTGTTTTTGGCCAGCAGTTCGGGCTTGAAGTGGTGAATTTTTTTGCACACGGGGATGAATCGCGCTACGAGACCCCGTCGTTTCGCCGATCAAATGCATTTGCAGCAGCTGCCCGTGAGGTCAAAGTTGTTCGTGAGAGCGTGGGCATCAACGAGGTACAAAATTTTGGCAAGTTTGCGGTGACCGGAGCTGCTGCGCGCGAATGGTTAGATTGGATCATGGCAGGCCGCATACCCGAGAAGGGGCGTATGAGCTTGACTCCGATGCTCTCGCCCAAGGGGCGTCTGATCGGGGATTTCACCGTGTCCTGTCTTGCAGAAGATGAATTCCAATTGACATCTTCTTACGGTTACCAGGCAGTCCATGAGCGGTGGTTGCGACAGCACTTGCCTGACGGAGTAGGTCTGGAAAATATCTCGGATAAACGCACGGGTTTTCAGATCGCGGGCCCTTTGGCACGCCACGTGCTAAGTGGGGTTACCGGCGCTGATGTGTCCGCCGAAGCTTTTCGGTTTTTAGACGTCAAGCACATGGTTGTCGGCATGTGTGACTGTATTGTGCAGCGGGTCAGTTATACGGGCGACCTGGGGTTTGAAATCTATACCGACGCCATGAGCCAAAGGGCGCTCTGGCATGCCTTGTGGGCGCAGGGAAAGCCGCACGGTATGCAACCCTTTGGCATGCGAGCGATGATGAGCCTGCGGCTGGATAAATTTTTCGGCAGCTGGTTGAACGAATACTCGCCCGACTATACGGCTGGTGAAACCGGGATGGATCGCTTTATCGTTTTTGGCAAGAAAAGCAATTTCATTGGACGCCAAGTTGCAGAGACCGAAAGAGCCAAGGGCGCAAGACGCAAACCGGTTGTGTTCGAGGTTGATGCGCTGGACGCAGATGTGATCGCCTACGAGCCGGTCTGGATAAACGGCGCAGTACGAGGGTTTTGTACTTCCGGGGGCTATTCCCACTACGCGCAAAAATCTATCGCCATGGCGTTAGTTGATGCTGAGCACGTGAATGAAGACCTTGAGGTGGAAATCGAGATACTGGGAGACCTGCGATCCGCCCGAAGGATTACGGTTCCCCCGTTTGACCCCGATGGACAGCGAATGCGCGGATGAAGATTATTCATTTTACCGATACCCATTTTATTCCAGCCGGAAAAACGCTGTATGGCCGGGACCCAGCCGTGGCGCTTGAGCGCTGTATCGCCGATATCAACCATCATCACGCGGATGCCGCGCGTTGCGTCATTACGGGGGATTTGACCCACTGGGGAGAGTCCGAGGCCTTTGATAATCTCAAACAACACCTGAGCGCACTCAAGCCACCCTTGCGCTTGCTGGTGGGCAACCATGATTCGCGTGAAGCGTTTAGAAAATGGTTCCCCGGTCAGGTGTGTGATGAAAACGGTTTCGTCCAGTCAGTCGAAGACCTCCCCGTGGGTCGCTTTATCTATCTGGATACTCACGAGCCAGGGCGCCATGAGGGCTGGTACTGCGAGAGGCGCATGCGGTGGCTGGAAGCGCAACTTAGTGGTGCGCCGGCGAAAGATATTTATTTATTTATGCATCATCCACCATTTGATATTGGCATTCCAGGCCTGGATCGAATCTCGCTGGTTCAAAAAGCGGCTTTCACTGAATTGGTTGCCCCATATAAACAGCAGATTCGCCACCTGTTTCTCGGCCACATTCACCGTCCGTTGGCGGGTAACTGGCGGGGCATACCGGTATCCAGTTTGCGTGCCATGCATCACCAGCTACAGTTGGATTTTGTTGATCATCCGACCCTGCAGGGAAACTTTGAGCCACCGGCGTACTGCGTCGTTTTGTTTCGAGATGATTCGCTCATCATCCACACCCACGATTTCATGGATGAGAGTCCAAAATTTGACATGGCTCGTCCACCCGTCCAAGACTGGGCCGTCATGAAACCACATTCTTAGAGGTACGGACGATGACTGGGGCTCCTGAACGTTCTGGTTTTTCCCACGACAAGGATTTTGTCGATGCGCTTTTGGCATGGATTGTTAAGTGCGGGGCGAGCTGGTGTTATGACGAGCAAATTACCCTGTTGGAGCACGCGGTACAGAGCGCAGTGCTCGCTCGCTCAAAAAGCGGCGATAGCGCTGATATCACCGCGGCGCTGTTACACGATGTTGGGCACTTTCTGATGCAGAGTCAGGCTAAAGATGAGCGCTTTCACGACCGTGATCTCAAACACGAGACTGTTGGTGCTAACTGGCTAGCACGCGCTTTTTGTCCACAAGTGACCGAGCCGGTGCGTCTGCATGTGCCCGCCAAGCGTTATCTGTGCGCGGTTGACCCAGGTTACTGGGCCGGACTTTCAGACGGATCAAAAACCAGCCTGGTAAAACAAGGCGGACCCATGAGTGAGGCTAAGGCTAAAGAGTTCTCAGCCCTGCCCGGGTGCGATGCCGCCGTGCGCCTGCGCCAGATTGATGATCAGGCCAAGGTGGTCGGTCTTGCGATTGGGCCCATTGAGGATTTCACGGACCACCTGATCAAGACCCTCAAGACCTGAGCACGCGATCTGCTTTCACCAGAAAAAATCACGACGTCGAGGCAGACAAGTACAGGCCCAAGCCTTCGTAAGCCACCGGTTGTCTTGCCAATGCTTTGGTTTCGACGGATGGCCACGAAAACAGTTTGGCTGTCGTTAGCAAAGGGTTAGACCAGGTTCATCAATCCCCTAGCGTCTATCAATGCGCAATGTGCCGGCAGAAGCCATCGAATTGGCTCATAAACTTGGTACGAATAGGTGACCGGTAAAAAGCAAATCGAACCCCGGTTTGCTGAGCTTCTGATCTACAATCGCGTTAGAGGTTTTCACGGAGAACGTTAGATGCCAGAATCTGGTCCGCGCCGTAAACTGGTGGCTATCCTCGCGGCTGATGTGGTGAATTTCAGCCGCATGATGGGTGAGAACGAAGACAGAACTCTCAAAAACTTAAAAGCGTGTCGTGCAATAACCGATAGCGCGATCAAGAACAACCATGGCCGAATATTTGGCAGCGCAGGAGATTCTGTGATTGCTGAGTTTGCCAGCCCGGTCGATGCAGTTATCGCCGCGACTGAGTTTCAAAGGGATCTGAAGAATCGTAACGACAGTGTTGATGATGAAGATCAAATGCTGTTTCGTGCAGGCCTTAACCTTGGGGATGTTATCGTCGAGGGGGAGAATCTCTATGGCGATGGAG
>CBFIBN010000116.1:0-5480 GCA_965660775.1 Arenicellales bacterium
AGTAAGGGATAACTATTAACCATGAGTGTTGGTGAAGACTGACAGGGAAGAAAGACCAATGACACCCGATGATGCTTTGGCGATTAACGGCGAACGCTTGTGGGACTCGCTGATGGAGATGGCAAAAATTGGGGCAACCGAGAAGGGAGGTTGTTGCCGACTCGCCCTGACCGATCTTGATCGACAGGCTCGCGATCTTTTCGTGAGTTGGTGTCGCGAGGCGGGTTGCACCATATCGGTTGATCAGATGGGGAATATTTTTGCCCGTCGCGACGGCGTCGACCCACAGTTACCATCGGTTGTGGTCGGCAGTCATCTTGACACCCAGCCGACCGGAGGTCGTTTTGACGGAGTTTACGGCGTTCTGACCGGCCTGGAGGTTATACGCACCCTTAATGATCAAAATATCCAGACGCGCCATCCAGTGGAAGCGGTCTGCTGGACCAATGAGGAGGGTAGCCGTTTTGCACCCGCCATGGTGGCATCCGGCGTGTTTGCGGGAATCTATGATCTCGATTACGGCCTGGCGCGAGCGGATGCCGAGGGTCGAACCATGGGGCAGGAGCTCGAACGTATCGGTTACGCAGGAGATGAGCCCATGGGGCGTCCACTGCATGCTTATTTTGAAGCCCATATCGAACAGGGCCCCATACTGGTCGAAGAAGGCACCAACATTGGGGTGGTTACCGATGCTCAAGGCCAACGCTGGTATGAAGTTGAACTGACTGGCACGGAATCGCACGCCGGGCCAACCCCAATGGACCGGCGCCATGATGCCTTGCTGTGTGCTGCACGGATCACCTGCCTGGTAAATGAAGTTGGCTTGACCCATGCACCACTCGCTTGTGCCACGGTAGGCATGCTCAACGTGTACCCCAATTCGCGTAACGTTATCCCAGGCCGGGTCTTTTTGACCATAGATATTCGGCATCCGGACGATGCGGTCTTGCTGGAAATGGGCCAGGCAGTCCGTGATGGCATCGCCAGAATTTCCGACCAAGCCGGTGTGGCGCACTCGCTTGAGGAGATTTTTTATTACGCCCCGGTTCCTTTTGATAGTGGTTGTGTCGCAGCAGTTCAGTCCGGTGCCGAGACTTGTGGTTACAGCTCGCGCGAGATTGTCACTGGGGCTGGGCATGACGCCTGTTTTATCGCACACGCGGCACCGACATCGATGATTTTTATCCCCTGCGTTGATGGCATTAGTCATAACGAAGTAGAAGATATCGAACCGGAATGGTCTACAGCCGGCGCGAATGTCATGCTCCAAGCCGTTTTGACGAAGGCTGAAAGTCTTTAATAGTTGAAAGTCTTTAATAGTAAGCCGTGGGTAAGGAGTTTTTTTGGTTGAGCGATAACACATCTTCTTTTGACACTGTGGTTCAAATTGACCAGTTATCCCTGGACTTCGATACTGTCGACGGACCGGTGCACGCGCTTAGTGGGATTGATCTGGCGATTAGAGAAGGCGAATTCGTATCATTGATTGGACCATCGGGTTGCGGCAAGACGACCTTGCTGAGAGTGATCGCTGACCTGGCGAAGCATTCCAGTGGAGATATTCTGGTGAACGGGGTTAGCCCGGATCAGGCCCGCCAGGATCGCTCCTACGGATATGTGTTTCAGGCTCCCGCACTTTACCCGTGGCGAACTGTCACAAAGAATGTCGCACTGCCCCTTGAGATCATGGGATTGACTCGCTCTTCGCAGCAAGCCCGCGTGAAGAAATATCTTGATCTTGTTAACTTGAACGGTTTTGAAAATAAATACCCCTGGCAGTTATCCGGGGGAATGCAGCAGCGTGTTTCCATTGCGCGGGCATTAAGTGTCGAGCCGCAGTTGCTGTTGATGGATGAGCCATTTGGGGCGCTAGATGAAATTACACGGGACCACCTCAACGAGCAGCTTCTTGAGTTGTGGCGCAAGACAGGCAAGACGGTGGTCTTTGTTACCCATTCTATTCCCGAGGCAGTATTTCTCTCAAGCCGGGTCGTGGTTATGTCCCCCAGGCCTGGGCGGGTTATGGATGTGATTGAATGTAATTTGCCCTCCGAGCGAACGCTTGATATACGCGAGACATCCGATTTTCTTTCCCTGGCTCATCGAGTTCGACAAGGCCTCAAGGCGGGCCATAGTTACGGCCATGAATGACGCGCTACGTAGCCAGGGGCGGATTTTTCCCGTGTCGACGGTTATCGTTGTCCTGACGGTTATCTGGTATGCCGGCGCGGTGTATCTCAATAGTGGTCAGTTGATCGATCGCTACAACAAACGTAGTGTCCAGTGGAATATGACTCTGTTGGCTTCAGATGCCTGGAGCATGAAGCGACCCGTATTACCAGCACCGCACCAGGTTGTTCGTGAACTCAAAAAGACCGTCTTTGATCAGAAAGTCACTTCGAAGCGAAGCCTGATCTACCACGCGGGTGTGACGCTGTCATCATCACTGCTCGGGTTCGTTCTGGGTACAGCGCTGGGTATTGGACTGGCGATTGGGATCGTTTATGTGACAACTTTGGATCGAAGTCTGATGCCGTGGATTATTGCCTCACAAACAGTGCCGATCCTTGCGTTGGCGCCAATGATTATTGTGGTGCTGGGTTCTGTGGGAATTACCGGTCTTTTCCCTAAGTCGGTCATCTCGATGTACCTTTGTTTTTTTCCGGTGGTGGTCGGAATGGTAAAAGGACTGCGCTCGCCCGAACCCATGCTTTTAGATCAGATGCGTACCTATCATGCGAGTCGCACACAGGTTTTTTTCAAGTTGCGCCTGCCCTCATCAATCCCGTTTCTGTTTGCCTCTCTTAAGGTGGCAATTGCATTGAGTGTCGTGGGCGCTATTGTGGCTGAACTACCCACGGGGGGGCAGGGTGGTCTCGGTGCGCGCCTGCTCACAGGCTCGTATTATGGCCAGACCACTATGATCTGGGCAGCGTTGATCACCGCTTCTGTCGTCTCAGCTACGTTGGTATCTATCGTCGCTCTGGGTGAGCGGACCATGTTGCGTCGGCTCGATGGCGGCCAGGTAGCGCGGGCGTGAATCTTTTTTTAAGCACTCGCATCAGTAACACCTCATTGGCGGGCGCTTTTTTCATCGTGCTCGGATTGTTGGGGGAATTGAGTCCGGCTGTGGCGTGGAGCCATACGCCCATAGGATTGTTGGGCCTGGCCTGTGTAGCCGGTGCTTTGATCGCGTCTGGTATGACGACAAGATGCTCATCAACCAATCGTGCTATATCGTTGGCTTTTGTGCTGGCCGCTCTGTGGGCGGCGGTTCGCCTCGCCCACACGGAATCCGTCATGGGGCAGGTCAGCGGTGGCTACTGGTGTTTTGTCATTGCGTTGGCTTTTGCCATTTGGGCCACTATGAGTCGGTTTGCTGCCATCAATTTAAACCCGGGAATGGGTGCATTCCTGCATCAATTTCTGGTGCCGGGTCTTTTTGGAGTCTGGCTGATCGTACTATGGGAGCTTATTACCGTTGGATTGGGTATCCCCCGGGTACTCTTACCTCCCCCCAGTCTGGTAGGAGAGGCAATTGCTTCGTCGCTCGGCGTGCTGGCGGCAGACTTTCGCCAGACGATAATCCGCGCCGTGATTCCAGGGTTCGTGATGGGAAATCTTGCGGGTTTCGCCGTTGCCCTATGGGCAGATCGGGTGCCCTTTCTGCGTCGCGGTTTATTGCCTGTTGGAAACCTGGTCAGTGCGATTCCTATTGTCGGCATTGCCCCGATTATGGTCATGTGGTTTGGATTTGACTGGCAGTCCAAGGCGGCAGTGGTTGTCATTATGACTTTTTTCCCAATGCTGATAAATACGGTTGCAGGGCTCGGTGGATCCAGCGCAATAGAACTTGATCTGATGCGCTCGATCGGTGCCAGTCACTGGCAAACGTTCACCCGGGTGCGATTGCCCAATGCGCTACCCTTCGTTTTTAATGCGCTTAAAATAAACTCGGCACTGGCTTTGATTGGCGCGATCGTGGCCGAATTTTTTGGTACCCCCATTGTCGGCATTGGATTTCGTATCTCCACCGAGGCTGGCAGAATGAACATGGAGATGGTCTGGGCATCGATAGCACTATCAGCGGTGTCCGGATCCTTGTTTTATGGTTTACTGGCTGTTGTGGAAAGACGGACAACCTTCTGGCACCCGTCTTTTCGTCAACTGTCCGCAAAACGCCTGTAACAGGGCACTTTTAAACTACCGAAGGAGTATTTAGATGAAAAGAAGAATTAGCGCCCTTGTAACGGCTCTAGCTTTAGGGTTGGTCAGCGTGTCGGCCATGGCGGCCGACCAGGTGACCTTGCAGTTGAAGTGGGTTACTCAGGCTCAGTTTGCGGGGTATTTTGTCGCTAAAGATAAGGGCTTTTATAAGGACGAAAATCTCGACGTGACGATCAAGCCAGGGGGGCCTGATGTCGCTCCGCCGCAGGTAATCGCAGGCGGCGGCGCAGATGTCATCATCGATTGGATGCCTTCAGCGTTGGCTTCACGTGAAAAAGGTTTGCCACTGGTTAATATTGCCCAGCCTTTCAAACGCTCCGGGATGATGTTGACTTGTCGCAAGGATAGCGGCGTAAAGACGCCACAGGATTTCCCAGGCAGGACTTTGGGCGTTTGGTTCTATGGAAATGAGTACCCCTTCCTGAGTTGGATGGGTCGGCTGAACATTCCAACTGATGGCAGTAACGGTGGCGTGACCGTACTTAAGCAAGGGTTTAATGTTGACCCGATTCTGCAAAAGCAGGCGGACTGTGTCTCAACCATGACTTACAACGAGTACTGGCAGATCATTGATGCCGGCCTGGGTGCGGATGAACTGGTGACTTTCAAATATGAAGATCAGGGTGTTGCGACATTGGAAGATGGCCTCTATGTTCTTGAGAAGAACCTGGCTGACCCAGCGTTTGTCGACAAAATGGCTCGTTTTGTTCGCGCCTCTATGAAGGGTTGGGCGTGGGCCAGAGAGAACTCGGACGCGGCTGCGGATATCGTGCTTGAAAATGACGAAACCGGTGCCCAGACCGAAAATCACCAGCGCCGCATGATGGGTGAAATCAACAAACTGACGGCTGGTGGTGGCAAATTGGATGAGGCCGATTATGAGCGTACCGTTGCAACCTTAATGAGCGGTGGTTCTGATCCTGTGATTTCGAAGGCGCCTTTTGGAGCCTGGAGTCATGCAGTTTGGGACGCGGCGTTTTAGCCGGGTTAATACAGTAAAACCAGGGAGATCTGACAATGGACGTCATCATCAAAGGTGGTACCGTTGTAACAGCGGAGCAAAGCTTCAAGGCAGATGTTTACTGCGAGGATGGCAGGATCGCCCAGGTTGGTCTTGACCTCGACACCCCCGCGGGTGTCGAGGTTGTAGACGCCGGCGGTCAGTTCGTGATGCCAGGGGGGATCGATCCCCATACTCACATGCAACTACCGTTCATGGGCACGGTTGCCAGCGAGGATTTTTACACCGGCAC
>CBFIBN010000117.1:0-5409 GCA_965660775.1 Arenicellales bacterium
GATGAGCTTAACTGGCGTGAACTGCATGGCCGCATCGACCTGGGCCCGGATAGCCATCACTACTGCGCGATAGCCGATGCCCAGCCGGTTAGCCATCTGCGCCTGAACATTTTTCCCGACGGTGGGGTTGCGAGGCTGCGGGTCTATGGCGAGCCATTGGCGGCTGGTTTAGACACTGATCCGGGCCAAGTGCTGGAACTCTCGGCGATTGCCAACGGCGGGCGCATTGCCGGCTTTAACGATGCACACTACGGCGATCCCTGGGTCATTTTGATCCCGGGGCGGGGTATCAACATGGGCGACGGCTGGGAAACACGCCGTCGGCGAGAGCCCGGCCATGACTGGATTCTGGTGCGCCTCGGTGCGGCTGGTGTGATCGAGCGGGTGGAAGTAGACACGGCGCATTTCAAGGGCAATTATCCGGATCAATGCTCTATTCAGGGAGCCTTAATCGAGGGGCTTGATGATGCAGCGCTTGGTGTCGCAGCTGAAAACTGGCTGGAACTGATGCCGCCACAGAAACTCGAGATGGACTGCCAGCATTTCTTTGATCAAAGTGCACTGCAAGATATCGGCGCGGTTAACTGCGTGCGGTTGAATATCTTTCCCGATGGCGGCATCAGTCGCTTCCGGGTGTATGGCCGTTTGCAACGCTAAATAGGTTCTGTGGAATCCATCACACCTCAGCCATTGACCGCGCAACGCTTTGCACTCTTTGGTGATGTGATCGAGGCGCGTCAAAGCAGTGCATTAATGATCAACCAGGGCACCTCGACCCGGTTTCATGATCTTGCCACAGTGGATGTGGGCGCCGAGGGCGGCCGTGCTCTGGTGAATATCTTCCGTGCGACGCCATATCCACCACCGCTGGTCATTCGCATGATGGAAAAGCATCCCCTGGGCTCGCAGCTCTTTATGCCGCTGCAGGGGCAAACCTATCTGGTGGCGGTTGCGCCATCGTCGGATCAGGTGGCCTCATTGGATGTATCGGTTTTTGTTGCCCAGGGGCATCAGGGGGTGAATTTTTACCCCGGTACCTGGCACCACCCGTTGCTGGTATTGTCTGGGCAGCAGGATTTTCTGGTGATTGACCGAGGTGGCGCGGGCGAGAATTTGATCGAGTACGATCTGAATATCCCCCTTGCGGTTACACTGGATTGATTACAGGATGATTGCATCCTGGCCTGAAGCGTCAGCGATCGTAGCCGGATACAATGAGCCAGGTGTTACCTGAAGGAGGCCCGATATGAAAGTGTTATGTACAATGCTGGTGGCCGGCGCCTTGTTGGCTGTTTCGATACCCGCGGCGGCGCTGTTGCCAGGGGAGGCTGATGACGGCAAACCGTTACACGACAACTTCTGCACTGCTTGTCATGTCAACATGTTGGGCGGCGACGGCAATAGCCTGTATACCCGTGATACCAGACGGGTACAAAGCATCGAGGGGCTGATGGGCCAGGTCGCGTTTTGTAATCAGCAGACCAATGCCGGCCTGAACGAGCACGAAGTTGACGACATCATCGCTTACCTTAACGAGACCTTCTACCGTTTCGAGACCGACTAGCGGGCTCCTGCCTGAGGCTTTGTTAATCGCCTGAGGCTCTCAGGGTCGCAGGATCACCTTGGGCGCCGCACACTTGCCGGCGTGCAGTTCCTGAAAGGCGGCCGGGCCATCGTCCAGTGGCCGCTGGTCGATCCAGTCAAGCGAGCCAAATGCACCCGAATGCAGTTTGGCTAAAGTCGCGCGAAGATCAACCGGAGTGTAGGTATAGGTTCCGATCAGCGTGATTTCCTGCAGCGTGATGCGCCGGATATCCAGGCTCTCGTCGCTGTCCAGCAGTCCAATGTGCATGATCACGCCGCCAGGCGCCACAGCGGTTACCGCGCCCTGGCGCGAAGCGCCCCCCCCGACCGCATCGATAACCAGGTCGAAATACGACTCGGGTGCAGGTTGATCCACCGGGTTAATCACCACGGCTGTGCCAACGCGTGTCGCGACATCCCGGCGCAGTGGGTTGGTGTCTGCCAGCATAATCTCGGCTGCCCCCTGGTCGCGAAGCGCCAACGCGGCAAAAAGGCCAACCGAACCCCCGCCGATGACCAGTGTTTTTGCCTCGCTGATTGGTCGTGCCAGGGCTCTGCCTGCCAGGTTGACCGCATGTACTGCAGTGGCTGCGGGCTCGGTCAGCGCGGCCGCAGCAGAGTCCATGCCCAGCGGAATATCGATGAGGTTAGTTCTGGGAATGGCGATGCGTTCAGCGAATGCCCCTGGGCGGTACATACCGATGAGATCACGCTCGGGGCACAGGTTCTGACGCCCATCCAGGCAGTAATCGCAATGGCCACAGGTAATTAAAGGGTTGAGCACTACGCGACGTCCGGCATCCTCGCCCTCGAGTACAACCCCCGCCGCTTCATGTCCCAGAATCAGTGGCGGAACCCGGCGCGGGTCATGGCCAAGGTAGGCGTGCATGTCCGAGCCACAGATGCCGACGGCTTCGATTTGAACCAGCGCTTCGCCGGGGCCGATCAACTGTGCATCCGGCTCTTCGCGGAAGGTCATCTGCTCGTTTGCGGTGTAGACCAGTGCTTGCATTGGTTGAGCTATTTTGCGGTGAAACCGCCGTCGACAAAGATCGTTTGCCCGGTGATGTAGCTTGAGGCTGGGGCCGCGAGGAAGACACTGATACCCGCAAGATCCTCGAGTTCGCCGTTGCGTCCTATCGCTGTTTGCTCTGCGGCCCAGGCGCGGCGTTCGTCATCATCGAAAATCGGTGCCGCCAGGTCGGTGGGAAAAAATCCCGGGGCAATGGCATTGCAGGTAATGCCGTTGGGAGACCAGGCTTGTGCCATGGCCCGTGTCAACTGACAGACACCGCCCTTGGATGCGCCATAGGCTATACCGCCGGGAAAGGCGCGCGCCGACTGCAGTGACGCGATATTAATGATGCGCCCATAGCCTGTTTCTTTCATTCCGCCAACCAGTTCGCGGGCAAGGAAAAACGGCGCCGACAGGTTGAGCTGAATGGTCTGATCCCAGCTATGCGTTGTGACATCCTCGGCTGCCTGGCGCAGATTGATTCCCGCCGCGTTAACCAGGATGTGGGGGTGACCAAAAACCTCCCGGCACTTGGTTGCGATGTCCGGAATCTGCTCGCGCTCAGCAAGGTCGCCACCCACAGCAGCGGCTTCACCGCCGGCTGCTTCGATGGAAGTTACAGTCTGATCCAGTCGATCCTGGCGACGGGCTACCAGCACAATGTGGGCACCGGCCTTGGCCAGGAAGCCGGCAATGGCCTGGCCTATACCGGAGCTGGCGCCGGTAACCACGGCGACCCGTCCCGTAAGATCAAACAGGGGTTGCGTCATATTATTTACGGTGCCTGCAGTTCAAAACGCTCTTTGGGAAAATACTTGTGCAGCCGGTCATCCCCGGATAAGGCGTGACCTTCCATACCCTCGGCCCGGGAGATTCTCGCGCTCACGGCGCCCACATCACGGTTGGCCTCGCGGTTCATGCGCTGCCAGGTGACGGTCTTGATGAACTTGCCTACGCTCAAGCCGCCGCTGTAACGTGCGGCACCCTTGGTGGGCAGAATGTGATTGGGGCCAGAGGCCTTATCGCCGTAGGTCACGGTGGTTTCTTCGCCCAGAAACAACGAGCCGTAGTTGCTGAGGTGGTTCAGCCACCAGTCTGGTTCCTGGGTGTGTACCTCCAGGTGTTCCGGGGCATACAGATCACTTTGTTTTACGGCCTCTTCGCGTGATTCGGCGATGATCACTTCACCGTAATCGCGCCAGGCACTTTCTGCCGCACTGCGATTGGGCTCGCCAAGCCTTGCGATACAGCCGGGCATCTTCTCGATGACCTTTTCAGCGAGGGACTGCGAGGTGCTGATCAGCCAGGCAGGCGAATCAGGTCCATGTTCTGCCTGGCCGGTAAGATCGGATGCAACGAGGTCCGGGTCGGCTGAATCATCGGCAATGACGGCAATCTCGGTGGGGCCTGCGAACATATCGATGCCGACCCGTCCGTAGAGGATGCGCTTGGCTTCAGCCACAAAACGGTTACCCGGGCCAACCAGCATATCGGCCGGGTGTCCTGAGAAAAGGCCAAAGGCCAGCGCGGCGATGCCCTGTACTCCGCCCAGCGCCAAAATGGTGTCAGCGCCCGCCAGATCGGCCGCATACAAAATGGCAGGATGCACGCCCTGATCGCCCCGCGTGGGCGAGCAGGCCACCACGTGGCCAACGCCAGCCACTTTAGCGGTGGTCACGCTCATGACGGCAGAGGCGATATGGGCATAGCGCCCACCAGGTATATAACAGCCTGCTGTTTGCACCGGAATCAGACGCTGACCCGCGATCAGGCCAGGAGATAACTCGGTCTCAAATTCCTTCATGCTCTGAAGCTGTGCATTAGCAAATTTCTCAACCCGCTCATAGGCGAACTGGATGTCGGCCCGTGCCTGTGGCGAAAGGCTGGCCCCGGCGGCTTCAATCTCTTGGGTTGACACGACGATATCTCCGGTCCATTGGTCGAGCTTTTCAGCATAGTCACGCGCTTTTGCTTCGCCACCCGCTTCTATATCAGTCAGCATGCCTTGCACGATTTTGCGTGTGTCATCTTCACCCGTGGTGGGGGATTTGGAAGCTTTTTTCAGGTATTGCATAGGTGAGAGCTCTTGATCAGGGTAGATAGTGTCGAACAAAAGGAGCGAAACAAAATGAGCGGTGATTACTTACCGTAAATCAACTGTCCTGGGTCTATTCAACCCACATCACGATTCCGTTATCGTCTTAGCTGTATCTCGTAGTTGATTTGCTGAAAATCATTTGTTGGTGCGCCTTTATCTGTGGCCTATGCACTTCGGTACAGTTTGGTCATGACAAATTCCCGGTGGCCCAGGGCTTCAGCCGCAGTCAGGCGGCCATTGCAGGTTCGAAGCACCATATCAATCAGAGCGTCGCCGGCCTGATCAAGGTTCATTTCCCGGCGCAGCAGGCCCGAGACATCCAGATCCACGTGCTCGCCCATGGTGCGAACCGTACGCGGATTAGCCGTGACCTTAATAACCGGTTCGATGGGGTTGCCAATGATATTGCCTTGTCCTGTGGGGAAAATATGCACCGCAAAACCGCCCGCTGCCTGCAAAGTGACGCACTCTGCTGCCGCCGACGAGGTATCCATGAAATACAGACCAGGCCCTTTTTCTGGCGTTTCGGCAGGGGTCAGCACATCGATGTAACGGGCCTTCTTGCCGATCTTCTGCAGGTTGCCCATGGCTTTTTCTTCAATGGTTGTCAGGCCGCCCTCGATGTTGCCCTTGGTGGGCTGGCTGTCGGAAAGGTCACTGGTTTTGTGAGGTTCGATGACCTCATCCATGTAGGCCTGCCAGGTGGCAAACC
>CBFIBN010000118.1:0-5327 GCA_965660775.1 Arenicellales bacterium
TCGTCACCCGCGTATCCTTTGGTATCACCAACGTCAATCTCTCGTTTTCTCAAAGGGATGACTTGATCTTCACCGCAGCGCTACTCCCAATCAGTCATTATTTGCTCAAGAACACTGTGGGTTTGCGACACTGAAAAAGCCAAGGCCAGTTACATCCTTTTTTTGTGTGCCGAAATGACTGCAAGTTGCGATGACCGGCGCCTGTTGCTGTATCCACTGGGATACCTAATCACAACCCAAGCCACCTGGTGGGGCCGAGCGAGTCTACATATTGCTTGAGTTGCGGCATGATATTTTCTGCCAGACATTGCATCGAACTTTGGGATAAACCGCTGTCGTCCCAGTCGTGTCCGACCATCACTAATGTTCCAAACGGACCCAACTGATCGACCAAGTCAATCAATCGGGCCAGCACAGTGTCGGCAGAGCCCACAATAGCGCAATCCCGAAGCGCGTCGGGTACTTCCAAAAACTCGTTGATCACGGGTAACGCTTCGGTTTGCAACGACTGAAATTCCTCTATTCGCCGGACGCCGCGAATGTAGCGAAAATAATGGGCAATGACACCGTCCGGATCCAACAGAAGTTCCGCCGCCTCTTCATCCGTTTGTGTTATCAAGATATTGCGGCAAACCCGCCAAACATGTCGGTCTGCTACCTTTCCCGCTTGTTCTCTTGCCAGAGCGTAATCCCGCCATTGGGCTGCGACGTTTTCGATCGGTACAAAGTTGGCCGAGATAGGAATCATATCCCGCTCTGCGATCGTCTCGGCGGTACGCCCTCCCGGCCCAACCATGGCCATGGCGATTGGTGGATGCGGCTGCTGCAGTGGGCGTGCAAACTGGCCGACACCGTGGTTCAACCACACCCGACGCTCCAGGGCGCGCCCGAAGTGCTCGCCATCCCAATGCAGCGGCGCATCCTCTTGCCATAATTTCAGGATCAGATCGAGCGATTCCAGGGCAATTCGATAACGCTCGGGCATCTCTTTATTACCGAAAAGTTCCACATCGCTCATCAGGCCGCCAGGGCCAATACCGAACATCACCCGGCCGCCACTTAACTGGTCGAACTGGGCCACCTCAGCGGCGACGATCACGGGGTCATGAAAAGGCAAATTAATCACGCCCGTACCAAATCGGATTGAAGAGGTTTCCTGGATCAACGTCGCCAGGAACATCAACGGCGAAGGGATCTGTTCAGCCCGGGTTGAAAAATGCTCCCCGATCCACACCTCACAAAGCCCCAATCGGTCTGCCAGAAGTACGGCTTCGCGGTCTTCGCGAAGCGCGATTGCCCAAGGTTTCTCACTGCGGTGTACAGGCTGGAGAAAAAGGCCCAGATTCATTTCCCGCTCACTCATTTCCACTTAAAGCTCCAAAATGTTTACAGGCAAGCGCCTAAATATCTGCGAAGCCCGTACTAGAGGATCTGATTGACGAGTTCTTTGTTGCCAGTCTGTAACCGGTTAATATTTTCAATCAGGATATCGATTACGTTATCTTCGTATTTCCGGGTCTCCCCTGCTGAGTGCGGCGTGATAATGAGATTCTCCATTGTCCAAAAAGGTGACTCGGTCCCAAGGGGTTCATCCTGAAAGTGATCGATCGCGGCACCGGCGATCTGTCCTTTTGTTAAAGCGGCCGCAAGGGCCTTCTCTTGCACGCAACCCCCACGCGCCACGTTAACCAGTTGTGCGGAAGCCTTCATGGCAGAAAAAGCATTCGCATCAATCATCTCGCGGGTCAAGCGATTCAACGGGCAACACAATACGACAAAATCCGCGCGCCCCAGGAGAGTTTCCAATTGGTCCGGCGCATACACTTCATCTGCAGTGCCATCGTGTGAAGCGACATCCTGCTTTACACCCAGAACTTTCATCTCGAACGCTTTTGCCAACTTGGCCAGCCGGGAGCCGATCTCGCCAAGCCCAATGATCAACATGGTCTGCCCGCACAGATCGTCTTCTCTATGGGAGAGATCAGAGATCATCGGTCGCCAATGGCGATTATGCTGCTGGTCTCTTGCCTGATGCAGTTGGCGAGCCAACGCAAGAACGAGACCCATCGCATGATGACTGACTGCATTGGCATTTACGCCGCTGGCGTTTGCCATCCGAATAGCTCTGGAGCGTAGTTCATCCAGCGAAAACTGCTCATAGCCCGCGCTGATGGTCTGGATAAAACGCAGGCCAGGAGCGACCTTGAGGAGATTATCTGTCCAGAGCCCGGAGATCACGAGAACGTCAGCCTCGCCGGCCCGGGAGCGGGTTTCCTCATCGGTCCAGGTCTGAAAATGCCCTATGCCGGTGTCTCGTGACAAAAACCGCTCTGCCATTCGATAGGCCGGATGCGCAAACTGAATGGTTAATTGATTTTGATCAGGCAAAACGTTCATTTGAAGGTGGCTCTCATTGGGTTTAATACAGTCTGATTCATCTTGTCCTAGATTAATCGACATCGCCAATTTTGGCCAGGATCTAGCTAACGGACCGAACCACGGCTCGGTCTATTGGCGCAAAGACTGCTAGACCGACTACCTCACTTTTGATGGCCAGTGAAGATACTGGAATCTCGGTAAGAGGGCATGTATCACAGTAAGATCAGCAAGTGCTTTAGCATTAGCATTGGCGTTAGCACAAGCAAGATACCAAGCATAATTTTCCTTCCTAAGCATGGTTAAGATAACCCAGAAAGAATAATGATGGCTTATGTGGGACCCCTATTCTTGTCCCACAAAAGAACCCAAAGTAGCGGGGCTCGAAATAGCTATCTGGTAAAAGAATTATCGTTGAGATAGACGCTTAGATCGTCTCCTAACTTTTGCCGTTCGTCCGGCGTCATTTCAACCGGATAAAATCCCAGAATCACCGGATATTTTTCTTCACCTTGATAAACGACTGATATCGTAAACATCCAATGTGGTGGAGCATCAAATATCACCGTAACCAGATCGCCACGGGCAGACATGTCTCCTTTGGAGTCGAATGGTGCAAACCTCAAAACCATAAAACGACCATGTATTTTATCGGCCCCTTGCTCCTCTATCGACTTCCCTTCTGCTGTATCCCATGTAAATTTACAGGGGTAACCAATTTTCGGCTTATCAGCCAGACAGTCGTCGATATATTGGCGAATTTTCGTAACGGCTGGCCGATCCAAACCCTGCTTATATACCGCTTCCTGTTCCGGCGATAGCGCTGTTCCGGCTTGCACGAAATAACTGACAAGAAGCAGGCAAACAAATGTGTAAAGCAGCTTCATATCGCTATCTTAATCCTGTCAGGGAAAAGCAGCCAGGAAGTGTGTGGGGCTGTGGATTTATTTGTTGTGCTTTCATTGCAATTAAATCGACGCATTTATTGATGTTGTGGGATTACTCACCACAAGCCCTAATGATCTGTTTCACCCGCAAACAATTCCATTATATGGCCTGGCAAAGGCTCTATTTCGTTAGTTTAATTGGTAATGTATGATCTCGGTCGACCCTAAGCAGGGTAACCATTAATCAACATGTTGCCAACAATTATTTCCTGATTGACCGGATTCAGCCATTGCTCGATAACCATTGTTCACTAAAGGAAAGTACCCATGCGATTAGAAAATAAGACAGCTATCGTAACCGGAGGAGCCTCCGGATTCGGCGCCGGCATTGCCCAGCGCTTCGCGCGCGAGGGCGCTTCGGTGGTAGTCGCTGATGTCAACGAC
The DNA here is from genome assembly GCA_965660775.1 of Arenicellales bacterium. GTDB lineage: Bacteria > Pseudomonadota > Gammaproteobacteria > Arenicellales > UBA868 > UBA868. Next base: position 3,708 of record CBFIBN010000118.1, read on the forward strand.
CGAGCCGGAGAATCAACTGCAAGCGAGATTAGAGATTCTGGCGGGGATGCGATATACGTTCATGCAGATGTCACATCGCGATCTGATACCCAACAGATGATTACAAAGGCCGTGGCACATTCTGGACAACTCGACATTTTGATCAATAATGCCGGCTTTTCACATCCGAATAAGAATTTTACGCAAGTCACTGAGGAAGAATTCGATCGGGTGTACAACGTTAATGTTAAGGCCGTTTACATCGCTATCCAGGAAGTCATCCCCACTTTCCAGAAGCAAGGTCACGGCTGCATTATTAATACCTCTTCCACGGCGGCGCTTCGGCCACGACCCGGCCTTGCTGTGTATTGCAGCTCCAAGGGGGCTGTAAGCAACCTTACCAAAGCATTGGCGGTCGAGTACGCGAGTGATCAGATCCGCATCAATGCATTGTGTCCGGTGATAGGAGAGACCGGAATGCTCGAGACCTTTATGGGCGTTCCTGATACACCCGAAAACCGAAAAAAGTTCGAAGCCACGATCCCAATAGGGCGTTTTTCAACCCCTTCCGATGTGGCTGCAGCAGCGCTGTTTCTGGCCAGCGACGACGCTGCCTTCATCACCGGCATAACCATGGAGGTGGATGGCGGCCGCTGCGTCTAACAAATATCGAAGCCGATCAGGGGCGCTTAACGGATGAGTGTGCTACATCCCCTGTGCGAAACGGCTTCAGCGCAGCGTAGACTGCTGATGTCACCGGCGTAGGCACATCGTACTCCTGCCCTAGCCGCTGAACGGCGCCCGACAAACCATCCAACTCGAGCGCCCGGCCCCGCTCCAGATCAACCAGTAAAGAACTCGTACCCTCGGCCGGATTGGTTTCGAGTAGGCCCATCAACCGCTCCTCCAGGGCTGCATCGAGCGGTACTCCGGCAGCCCGCCCCACTGCCACGCACTCGCGGATACAGCCAGAAAACAAAGAGCGCATGTCGGGGTCAGCCCGTATGATGCCAATCGGCTGTCGAGTTACAGCCGTTACACCGCTCACACCTGCAATCCAACAAAATTTTTCCCACAGCATCAGGTTTGCATTTTTGTTAACGGCAGCAGCGATCCCCGCGTTTTGCATCTCTTGAATCAATTGTTCTGCACGGTCACTCGAACCGTCCTGTGACTCTGCCACTTCGACCAGCGGCTTACCCGGAATTGAGCCCTTAAAGATGATCTCACCCGGTGAATTGATACTGGCCGGAAAATATGCAGCGCCAGCCAGTACCCGCTCTTTGCCAATCACACTGCCGATTCGCTGCAGGCTCTCGACCCCATTTTGAAGCGTAACCACCACCGTATGATCTGCAAGTAGCGGTTCCAGTTGGGCTGCTGCGCTCTCGGTGTCATAGAGCTTGACGCAAAAAAGAACGACATCCACCTGTCCCAATGCCTGGGGTTGATCCGACACAGTAATGGGTAAGACGGTGAATTCCTCTGCACCGACAACGCGCAGCCCGTGTGTACGCAGCGCTTCTAAATGCTTGCCCCGGGCGACGAACACCACGTCTCCTCCTGCAAGCGCCAGCTTTCCTCCCAAAAAACCACCCACGCCACCCGCACCCATGATTGCAATTCGCATGTTCGTTAATT
>CBFIBN010000119.1:0-5290 GCA_965660775.1 Arenicellales bacterium
GGTCGTGGTGATTTGTGATGCTGGGGCTGATCCCGACTGGGTAGCGATGGATCTATTTGCCCAGGCGGAACACGACGAGCAGGCCCAGGCTATTGCCATTTTCTTAGATAGGCGGATGTTAGAGCGGGTCGAAAAGGCGATATCCTGCCTGCTAAGTGGTATGGAGCGTCGCACGATTATTGAAAAAGCTCTGACCGGCCAGGGCGCCCTGATCGAGGTGGCTTCCATGGATCAGGCGATTAATCTGGCAAATCGCATTGCACCAGAACATCTGGAACTGATGGTGGCGGACCCGCAGCCATTGCTTGGGCAAGTGCGCCACGCCGGGGCGATTTTTTGTGGCTACCATAGCGGCGAGTCACTTGGTGATTACTGTGCTGGCCCAAACCACGTACTGCCTACTGCCGGTACGGCGCGATTCAGCTCCCCGCTTGGGGTCTATGATTTTCAGAAGCGCTCCAGCGTGATTCATTGCTCACCAGCAGGTGCAGCGGCATTATCACCCGTCGCATCCACTTTGGCCCGTGCTGAGAAACTGACGGCACACGCCCGATCAGCCGAGTACCGCGGCCAATCTACAGGGTCTGGTGAAGATGTCTGAAAATCCAGTCTGCCAGCGTTGGATACCTTCTCGAATTCGCGAGTTGAAGGCCTATCAGGTTGCCAGTGCTCAGGGTCTCATCAAACTGGACGCGATGGAAAACCCCTACGTTTGGGATGAAGGTTTGCGGGACGCCTGGTTGGAGCGGCTGGCAGCTGCACCACTCAACCGTTACCCTGATCCCAGTGGCGATGCCCTGATCAATACTTTACGCGAGTGTTTCTCAGTGCCGGATAAGGCATCGCTGTTGTTGGGCAACGGTTCAGACGAGCTTATCCAGATGGTGGCTTTGGCCGTAGGTGGGCCCGGGCGGGTCATGCTGGCACCGGAGCCCAGCTTCTCGATGTACCAGGTCATCGCCAAAATCACCGGCTGTGATTATGTGGATGTACCCCGCCATTCGGATTTCACCGTGGATGGTGATGCGCTATTGAGTGCAATCGATCGACATGATCCATGTTGCGTGTTTCTGGCATGCCCCAATAACCCCACCGGCAATTCCTGTGATCCCGTGCTGATCGAGAAGGTGGCCCGTGCCTGTAGCGGCATTGTGCTGGTCGATGAGGCCTATCACGCTTTTTGCGGCGAATCTTTTATGGACCGCGTTGGCGCGTTGGATAACGTGCTGGTCATGCGCACGTTCTCAAAACTGGGTCTCGCCGCGTTGCGGCTGGGTTTTGTAGCAGGCCCAAAAGCGCTGGTCGGTGAGATTAACAAGGTGCGCTTGCCCTATAACATCAGCACACTGACCCAGATAACTGCCGAGTTTGCCCTGGAGCATCTGAACTGGTTTGAAGACAAAGCCCAGGTGATCTGTCACGCCCGCGAGAGCCTGCATAAAGCGCTGGATGCGATGCCTGGGGTTACGGCTTATCCCAGCAAGGCTAATTTTGTGCTCTTTCGCTTACCCACAGCTAAAGGCAATCTCGTTTTTGAGTCGCTTCGCGAGAGCGGCGTTCTGGTCAAAAATCTTCATAGTGCTCACGATGCGCTGAGCGATTGCCTTCGGGTAACCGTCAGCACTAAGTCACAGAACCGTGCGTTTCTGGATGCTTTGACGGCGTCGTTAGATGATGCCCTCTGACCGGGGTTTTTGGGCTACCCGGTAGTTTTGCTAAAATAGCGCCCCCAACTGTATTCCTTACCCTTTACTCCTTCTGGTGTCTGCATAATGTCATCGCGTACCGCCAAAACTCATCGCGAAACCCGCGAGACTCAAATCAGCGTATCGGTCGACCTCGATGGGACCGGCGCCAGCAAGCTGAAGACCGGCTTGCCTTTTTTTGATCACATGCTCGAGCAGGTAGCGCGCCATGGCTTGATTGATCTCGACATAAAGGCCAGCGGTGATCTCGACATTGATGCCCACCACACCGTTGAAGACGTCGGCATCACACTGGGACAGGCAATCGCGCAGGCCCTCGGGGAGCCCCGTGGTATCAACCGCTACGGTCACGCCTATGTACCCTTGGACGAAGCCTTAAGCCGGGCAGTGATCGATTTCTCCGGTCGACCGGGCCTTGAGTTCCGGGTTGACTGGCCGCGTGCCCGGGTCGGGGATTTTGATGTGGATCTGCTGGTCGAGTTCTTTCAGGGTTTTTGCAACCACGCCCAGGTCACTGTGCATATTGATGCTTTGCGGGGGCGCAACACCCACCACGTAGCTGAAACGGTATTCAAGGCCTTTGGCCGCGCGTTGCGAATGGCCCTGACCCGTGATGAGCGTCAGGGCGATACAGTGCCGTCCACCAAGGGCTCTTTGCAGGGTTAATGCAGCGCATCGCGGTTGTCGATCTTGGTACCGGCAATCTACATTCGGTAGCCAAGGCGCTTGAAAAAGTTGCCCCCGGTGCCAGGGTTTCGGTTACCGCAGAACACGCTCGCATCAGTGATGCCACTCATGTGGTTCTGCCCGGGCAGGGCGCCATAGGATCCTGGCTGGATGCGTTGAGCAGCGCTGGTTTGCGCGATGTGATTGCCATCGCCATTCAGTCTCGTCCGGTGTTGGGTATTTGCCTGGGACTGCAGGCACTGTTTGATCACAGCGATGAAGATGGCGGCACGAGGGGCCTGGGTATTTTGCCAGGTGCTGTGCGCCGGTTTACCCCCGTGAGTGATAGCGCCGGCCCTGCGCTGAAAGTCCCTCACATGGGGTGGAATAATGTGGCGCAGCGTTCCTTGCATCCGTTGTGGCAGGGCATTAACCAGGGCACCCGGTTCTATTTTGTGCATAGCTACTATGTCGATGCAACTGAGCCGGTCGATATCGCAGGAACGACCGAGTACGGCGTACGATTTACCTCGGCGGTGGCCCGCGAGAACGTATTCGCCGTGCAGTTTCATCCTGAAAAAAGCCATTCCCAGGGCCTTCAATTATTAGAGAACTTTGTAGTGTGGAACGGGGAGGTTGAGCGCTGATCCGGGATTAGATAAAGAGGGTCAGCCAGAGCCTTCCAATTGCGATAAAATGCGCTCTGCCCCAAAAACCCCACAGCAGGGACCGGTGTTGCCAATGCCTGCTGATACTGATTTCCTAAACCCTGGCTTTTTGTCTCATGTTGTTGATTCCCGCCATTGATATCAAGGATGGTCGCTGTGTGCGTCTTCGCCAAGGCGACATGGCGGACGAAACGCTGTTTGATGCTGATCCGATGAGTGCCGCTGAGCGCTGGGTAGAGCAAGGGGCACAACGCCTGCACATCGTGGATCTTGATGGCGCGGTGGCTGGCACCCCGGTGAACGCGGCTGTTATTCGTGCTATCGCTGATCGTTACCCCGACATTCCGTTACAGGTGGGCGGGGGTATTCGTGATGAAGATACCGTCCAAGCCTACCTCGATGCCGGGGTGCAGTTCGTCATTATCGGCACCCGCGCGGTGAACGAACCTCATTTTGTTAGCGATCTGTGTGCCCAGTTTCCGGGCCATGTGATTGTGGGCCTGGATGCGCGTGAAGGCTTGATTGCGACTGATGGCTGGTCCAAGCTTTCTGGACATGATGCGATCGATATGGCGCAACACTTTGAGAGCGATGGTGTCGTCGCCATTGTCTATACCGATATTGAGCGGGACGGGATGCTAAGTGGTGTCAATATTGAGGCTACCGTACGACTGGCCGAATCTATCCGGATACCGGTAATCGCCTCGGGCGGTGTCCGCGATCTTGATGACATTCGTCGACTGGTCGCGGTGCGCGATTCAGGGATTGAGGCCGCAATCACTGGCCGTGCGATCTATGAGGGGACTCTGGATTTTCGCCAGGGCCAGAAAATCGCCTCAGCTGGGAACGCCCCCGGCGACTGATTTTGGGACTGGCGAAACGAATCATCCCTTGCCTGGATGTAGATGAGGGCCGTGTGGTCAAAGGGGTGCGTTTTGTCGATATCCGTGATGCGGGCGATCCGGTAGAGGTTGCGCGCCGCTACGACGAACAGATGGCTGATGAGATCACCTTTTTGGATATCACGGCCAGTTCCAGTGCTCGCGATACCATGGTCGAGGTGGTGCGTGAAGTCGCGACTCAGGTGTTTATCCCGCTCACCGTCGGTGGCGGTATCCGTGAGGTGGCAGATATTCATCGCATGCTGCATGCCGGGGCCGATAAGGTCTCAATCAATACCGCCGCAGTGAATCGCCCGCAGCTTGTCAGCGAGGCCAGCCGGCATTTTGGCGCGCAGTGTATTGTGGTGGCGATTGATGCCAAACGCTGTGCTGATCACTGGGAAGTTTTTACCCATGGGGGGCGTAACGCTACCGGGCTGGACGCTGTAGATTGGGCGCTACAGATGGCCGAGCGCGGCGCTGGCGAGATCCTGCTGACCAGCATGGATCGCGACGGTACCCGCGATGGCTTCGATCTGGCATTGACGCGGGCGGTCAGCAGCGCCGTATCGGTGCCGGTAATCGCCTCTGGTGGGGTCGGCGAGTTGAACCACCTGGCCCGCGGTGTCCAGGAAGGTGGTGCCGATGCTGTGCTTGCGGCCAGTATCTTTCATTTTGGCCAGTACACAATCCGACAAGCCAAGGAACACATGGCTGCGTGTGGAATAGAGGTGAATATGCAATGAATAATGACAACTGGCTTGATGCGGTGAAATGGACCGCCGATGGGTTGGTTCCGGCCATAGCCCAGGAAGAAGGCACGGGGCGCGTACTGATGGTTGCCTGGATGAACCGCGATGCGCTGTCGGAAACCGCGCGAACGCAGCGGGGCGTCTACTGGTCACGCTCGCGCAGCAAGCTTTGGCGCAAGGGAGAGGAATCCGGTAACGTGCAGGCGATCAGCGAGATCCGTCTGGACTGCGACAACGACGTTATCCTCCTGCAGATCGAGCAGATTGGTGGCATCGCCTGTCATACCGGTCGCGCCAGTTGTTTTTACCAGCGCTTGGACGCGGATGGCTGGCACAGCGTAGACCCAGTCCTTAAGGATCCAGGCGAAATGTACGCGAGCAGTTGACGGATGGGTGATCACCCCGTACATATTGTCCAGCGCCTGTCAGAACGTATTGCGATGCGTGCAACGGCTGATCCACAGCATTCGTACACGGCCCGTTTGTTACAGGACCCCAAAGAGGCAGTGCTGCGCAAGGTCGGTGAAGAGGCGCTGGAGGTGGTATTGGCAGCCCAATCGACCGATCGAGCTGCGTTGATTGGCGAGCTGGCAGATCTGTGGTACCACACGATGGTC
>CBFIBN010000120.1:0-5209 GCA_965660775.1 Arenicellales bacterium
CGATAATCTGCGATCAACATCCGCCGGGAACGATCTTGAGATAGATTTGGCCCGCCGCCATGCAGTGTCCAGATATCCATCAGGCATACATCGCCCGCTTTACCGATGATGCTGTCGGCACGCTGATCAAAGCTGTCAAAAAGATCTGGATCGGTAGAGCCAATAAACTTGTCATCGCGAAAATGGGTATAGCGTTCCTGGTGTGATCCTGGAACCACGCGCATGCATCCGTTGCCATCATCCATATCATCTAACAGAAGCAACACCGTAACACCATCATCGTTGGTGTGCGGATCAAAGGGATGATCTGCATGGTACTCCACGCGGGCTTTCATGCCTGGGAATTTATTGTTCAGTTTGCAATGATGAAAAAAGACATTCGGGCCAATCAAATCAGCAACAACCTCGGGCACAACGCCTTCAAACAGCAGTGCCTCGTAAGGCTGGGAAATATCCGCAGGGTTGGCAACCCGTCGCAACCGTGGCTCAATAGCACTATGCCCCTGTTCCAGATCAAAACGGGCCTTGCCATCGGGCGTATCAAACCCGTAGTTAGCGCTGTGATTACAACTCTCGGCTACCCACAAGTCGATCTCTTTTAAAAGCGATTCACGCACGCCATCAGATACCAGAGCGGGAACCATCAGATACCCATCGCGATCGAACTGCGCTTTATCGGGTTCGCTGAGCATATCAGGCAGGATTATCTGGGATAACGGCCGTGGCTTCGATTTCGACCAGCCATTCGGGACGAGCGAGCGCCGGCACTACTAATCCCGTTGAACAAGGATGCACGCCCTTAAGCCATTTACCCATCTCCTGATAGACCGCGTCACGGTAGCGTATATCAGTCAGATAGACCACGATGCGACAGATATGATCGAGTTGGCTGCCAGATTCGTGTAGCAGCATCTGGATGTTCTCCATCGCTTTTGCCGTCTGCGCGCCCGGATCACCCAAATGCAAGGACTCACGGGTATCAAGATCCTGAGCGACTTGACCCCGCAAAAATACCGACGTACCGCGGGCGACCACCGCCTGGCACAGGTCGTTATCCAGTTCTTGTTCCGGGTAAGTCTCGCGCGTATTAAACGACCGAATCCGTTTATGAACCATGCCTTGTTTCTCCTCCTTAAGTCGGCTCACCTGGGATGCGCCGGGAACGGTTTTGAGCGATTCGGATCAGGCCGTGTCGCTTTTCTTCGCTGGCGCTACCCTATCAGACAAATTGGCCGACCGCCTAACAAAATCGAGTGAATCTTCCCAGTCAAAATTACGATAAACGGCAGCAAGATGAGCAAAAGGCGGGGACTGCGCAAACAACTGAAAGGTCAGACGGTGCCCGGCGTAATCAGAATTCAGAAGGTCCCGGGCAAAGGCGAGAAGTTTGCGCCGATCCTCTGCCTGCCAGTCGTCATTAATCGAGTAAAACTTATTCAGCCATGGGCCGGTCTCCTGGTCTGCAAAGCAGGCAAAATCCGGGGTCACACAGATTTGGCCGCCGCACAGTTCCCGGGCGAGATGCATCATCGCGGGCAGGTTCGAGCAGGCGTGCACCCGTCCAGTAAAAAGCAGCGACTGGTTGGGCATCAACAAACCATTAGGGCTGTTCTCAGCCAGCGCTATGGCAGCTGTCAGGTGTGCGTTAATACCCTCGCGGTAAACAGCCAGTTGTGCCAATTTTTCCTGTACCGCCTGCTGCTTATCCAACCCGGTCTGACGAACATTGAACAGCGCTGCACCGATCATCATGTCGGCATACTTCAAGATACGCTGCACAAATGCAAAAGCCGAATAACGATGCAAGGTCGCACGAATAAAGACAGCGGCCTTGGTATGACGATAAAAAAGAATATTCTCCCACGGGATCAGCACATTATCGAAGATCACTAATGAGTCAATCTCGTCAAAGCGATTAGACAACGGGTAATCTTCAATCGGAGCCCGGCCTGTGAAGCCAGTGCGGCAAATCATGCGGATGCCGGGAGAGCCAAGGTCGCAAATAAAACCAACGGCGTAATCCGAGTAAGCCTCGTTACCCCAGTTTGCAATGGTGGGCTTGGTAAAGGCCTGGTTGGCATATGGCGCCGCTGTCTCGAATTTGGCACCACGGACCACGATACCCGCATCAGTCTCTTTCACCACGTGCAACAGCATGTCAGGATCCTGATCCTGGGGCGCCTTGGAGCGATCGCCCTTTGGATCCGTGTTGGCTGACACGTGGAATGGATCCTGTTGGATGACCCGATCAATGTGGTTGACAATATTTTTTGAGAACTGAGCATCAACCTGGTTCAACACATCCTGGCCGTCATACAGCGACCACATCTCACCAACGGTTTCATCACCCACCCGGGTCACTACCCCACCGATGTCATCAAACACTGCATCAGTTGAGGTGCGTTTGTCCTGCCAGTCAGCTGGCGTATAAGGCAGCTTTAGCCCAATAGAGAATGCTTCGCCCGAATCATCCTGGTAGGTCATAACCGAACGGGTTGCCGCCTCGTGTTGCATGTCATATACCCGCGCGCGGATATCTACCAGCGGTTTAAACATGGGGTGACGGGTGACATCGGCTACTTTTTCCCCATTCATGAATACCTCGCGGCCATCTCGAATCGACTCGCGATACTCGTTCCCCGTTCTGATCATTGCATACCCCTCTTTAGTTAACTGTTTTCGATCGGGACAGCTACCCAGGCACTGGGCCTACCGCATCTCAAAGCGACATCATCGCTGTTCGCAGATGATTGTAAAATATGATTTAATTATAAATTGAATCAGTTTTTTATATGCAATATTCACTGCGTCAGCTCCTTCACCTGGTCTGTGTGGCTGAGCATCAGAACATCTCACGGGCAGCGCGCGAACTTTTCCTCTCGCAACCGGCCCTATCGACCTCGATTGCTCAACTGGAAGAGACGCTAGGCCTGCAACTGCTGATTCGTCATCATGCACGAGGGGTATCACTTACCCCGGCAGGAAACACTTTTCTGGCCCAGGCCCGCTCACTGCTGGCTCACGCCGAAGAGGTCACGGCCGCGGGTCGAGCCCTCGGTGAATCGGTCCAGGGCGTCCTCGAAGCCGGCTGCTTTTGGACATTGTCTCCATTCTTCCTGCCTGGATTGCTGGGCCTGGCGCGGCAGCGACACCCGGAACTACAGATCCAGTTTACCGAAGGTCCTCTGGATGAACTGCAGACTTTGCTGCGTAACGGCCAGATAGAAATGGCCTTGTTATATGACATCGATCTCAGCCGGGACTTGGAATGTGACACCCTAGCCCAGGTCGAACCCCATGTACTCCTCCCTAGCCGGCATCGTCTGGCAGATCAGGCTAGCATTTCACTACGCGCCCTGCGCAAAGAGCCTTTTATCCTGCTCGACCTGCCACACAGTCGAGACTACTTCCTGGGGTTCTTTCAGAAAGTCGGGTTCAAGCCAAAGGTGCGTCATCGCAGTCGATCTTTCGAACTGGTACGAGGACTCGTTGCCAGCGGCGAAGGCTATAGTATTCTTAACCTGCAACCGGCCTCACACCGGACCTATGATGGCGGCGAAGTCAAATGTCTGCCGATCAAAGACAAGGTATCACCGCTTTCGATTGTGCTGGCGCAACCCCGGGGGTTGAGACAGACGCGCCGGGCAAGCGCTTTCGTCAGTTGCTGTCGAGCGTATTTTGATTCTTCAAATCAGGACTGAATAGCCTCACAACAGACAGTGACACAGCCACCGCATACCCCACACCGACTGCAAAGATAACGGTTCCCAAGCCAACAGTCCCACCCAGCATCCAGCCGGCACACAGCACCGTCAACTCCAGCCCGGCCCGGACGGCGCCTATCGACCACCCGGTTAATCGTTGTACACCCGTCATCAGGCCATCCCGGGGGCCAGGCCCAAGATTCGCCGTCAGATACAGTCCGCTTCCTGCACCCACCAGAGCCACCCCGGCTATCATCTGTAAACATCGGATCATATTGCTCTCAGAGCCCATCAACAAAGGCGTCATAACGTCGATAGATATTGCGATCAATACGACGTTTGACAGTGTTCCAAAACCGGGAATCTCTTTTAGGGGTATCCACAACAACAATACTGCTACGCTGACTGCAAAAGTAGAAAAGCCCACAGTCCAGCCTGTTTGTACAGAGACCCCCTGCGCCAGCACCGTCCACGGACTAACCCCAAGGCCTGCGGCAATAAACATCGCCTCACCGGTGCCGAACAACCATAGTCCTGCGAACAACGCGCTCAGGGTTTGCCATCGAGGTCGCAAGGTTAATGGGGCGTCGGCACTCCAGAAAGTTAGCGGAACCTTACGGGCAGGCCGCAGAACAGAAACCCAGTTGCCTACAGGCATTCGCTCTTGCCAATCAGACGGTGTTGCATAAGCCGCTGCAACTAGAGTTTGGCGCCAATGGCAGACTGAATCTCTAGGGCGACCCGCTCTCCGGTCATTCGAGCCCCGTGGCAGGTACAAAAATGATCGGTTGACGTTGCCTCACCACAAAAAAACAACTTGTTCTGTATTGTCTGGGAAAGAATCGCGCGTTGGTGAAACTGGCCCGGGGCACTTGTTGAATAAGCCCCGCGGACAAAGGCGTTACCCCGCCAGGCGGACTGGCGATCGGACCTGATCTGGTTGCGCAGTTTTGCACCGAATATCTCACACAAGGCCCTGGTCACGGCTTCGCGCCCCGCGTCTGGGCCTGCCCTCTCGAGCCAATCCGCATATCGGCCCGCCACAATACCAATCACACAATCAAATCCATATGGCCGAATACTCAATTGCATAGGTGGATTACCGGACGGCTCAACCACAACTCGCTCCGGCACATCGTCGGTAAAAAGGTGTCGATCAACCGTAAGCCGGATCCGGTTATAGTTTCCCAAAGGCAGGGCCTCTATGGCCTGTCCTTTTTCCGCGGGCAACTCCGGGAAGAACCGAATATCGCCAGACCCCAGCACGCCGGTAGACACTGCAATCACTGCGCACTTCGCGTGCAGCGTTCCCCGTCGGGTTTCTACACTTACACCAGAGTTACCCCAACGAATAGCGGTCGCCGCGGTGTTCAACTGTACCGGCACGTCGGCAGCCCAACGGGCAACCAGCGTACCGTAGCCATCAACTACCGGCCAGTTCTCTGTGGTGTCGTTATAACTGACTAGATCGCCAATTGAAATCTGGTCTACATCTGAGGAGGTAT
>CBFIBN010000121.1:0-5134 GCA_965660775.1 Arenicellales bacterium
CACGGTATGCTTGTCGCGGTCTTCGGGGACCAACGGATCAGCACCGAGTTGCAATTGACGGGTACGCCGGGCGGCAACCAAAACCAGTTCAAATCGGTTCTCAACGTTCTCAAGGCAGTCTTCGACCGTAATTCTTGCCATCAGTATTTCTCCAGAAAGCGTATCGCCCAGAACGGGCCTGGCACAGACCGGGGGCGACGGAATGACTACAAGCAGCCAACCCCTTCGGACGTTTATTGAAACGACCGCTAAAGGCTTGCTACGTCAGATGTTTTTAGTCTAACGTTTTTTGCGCAATGCACAAGGGCCTCGATATTGAACCCGCGGGCTGAGACGGGTGCGATTCCGTTCAGAACCAGGGCGCGTAGCTCCACCAGCGCAGTGGCAAAGTCCGCGTTGACCATAATGTGATCGTACTCAACATGGTGGCTCATCTCGCTGGCTGCCTCGGCCATCCGCTCCCGAATCTCCTCAGCACTGTCCCGTCCACGGGACACCAAACGCCCAGCGAGGGCCTCAGCCGATGGTGGCAATATGTAAACACTGACCACGTCCGCAACGCTACGGCGGACTTCCTGCGCACCCTGCCAGTCAATATCCAGAACCACACTTTTGCCTCTGGCAAGAAACTGTTCTACCGCAGTGCGCGAGGTTCCGTAGCAATGACCAAACACTCGTGCGTATTCAAGAAAATCTCCTGCCTCAATCATTTGCTCGAATGCGTGGTCATCGACAAAGAAGTAATCGACCCCTTCCGTTTCCCCTTCGCGGCGAGGACGCGTGGTATGCGACACTGAGGCCACAACGGTGCCGCAACTTTCGACCAAGGCGCGAGCCAGGCTACTCTTGCCCCCGCCCGAAGGCGCGGACAGGATAACTACCCGAGCTGGGATGACTGCAGTTTGTGGCATAACCCGGTTACTCGATGTTCTGCACCTGCTCACGCATCTGCTCAATCAAAACCTTCAAATCGACCGATGCGCTGGTTTGTTCGAGCTGTGCCGACTTGGAACCGAGCGTGTTGGCTTCTCGGTTCAATTCCTGCATCATAAAATCAAGTCTGCGGCCGACTGGCTCCGTCCGGGTTAGTATCTGCTCCACCTCGTCCAGATGTAAGCCCAATCTATCCATCTCTTCGGTAACCTCGCTGCGCGCAAGCAATATCACGACCTCCTGCTCCAAACGTTCTGGATCCACCTGCTCGACCATCTCCATCAGGCGCTGTTCCAATCGTTGACGCTGCGCCTTGGCAATATCCGGCAATTGAGCGGTCAGCGAACTGAGGATTCCCCGTGCCGTCGCGATCTTGTCTTTCAGGATACTGGCCAAAGCGGTGCCTTCACTTTCCCGGCTATCGGTGAGCTCGCTGAGCGCCTCACACAATAGGCCAGCAGCGGCGTCAGCGAGGGCTTCATCGTCTACCGCCAGCGCAGACATCACACCTGGCCATTTCAGTATTTCACTGGTCTGCAGCGGTTCAGCATCCGGCACAATAGCGCGAATACGATCCGACCAATTTGCGAGGTGGCCGACCACTTCGACATCGATGTCACGTTCGGCCACATCCGCTGATGGCGGTGTGTAGCGTAGTAGGGCATCAACTCGACCACGGTTAACCACGGCGCTGATGGCATCACGAAAAACGCCCTCGGCAAAACGCAGCTCCTCTGGCAGCCGCATCGCGACTTCACGATAGCGGTGATTAACACTGCGCACCTCCCATGTCATCTGGCCCAAGGGCGTTTCCGCCGCACAACGGGCGAAAGCAGTCATACTCTTTGCCAAAGGAATTCTCCAAAATATTACGGATTAGGCCGAAATAACTGATGGCGGCGCTCACTCCAGCCACTGACATCGGGTAAGCAACTATACTGTATTCTGTGTTTTTTTCGCCTGGCACTAGTTGCCAACCATCCGGCCCACCTTATGTCCAGCAGACTACCTCTGCAGAACGGCTACATCCTCAAGGGCTATACCATTAGCGAAGTCCTCGGTGGTGGTGGCTTCAGCCTGGTCTACCTTGCGAGCAACGAGCTGCAACGCGGCAAGATGGTGATCAAGGAGTACTGTCCGCAGGATCTGGTAGCCCGCCAGCCCGATGGCACGATCGAACCCAACTCGCCACTGGCTCAAGCCCCATTTCGCCAGGGCCTGGAGCGCTTCCGCTTAGAAGCCCAAAGAATGAGCGAAGTGAAACATCCCAATATCATCAGCGTCAGTGAATACTTTGAAGCGAACAACACCCTATATATGGTGATGGCGCATGAAGAGGGGCGTGACTTGCGCTGGTTTATCAAGAAACTCGCGGGGCAATTGGACTGGGATTTTTTGAAGCAGGTTTTCCCAGTCATCGGTGAAGGACTCTGGCGCATGCACCAGCACGGTGTGGTGCACCTGGATGTCAAACCAGCCAATGTTCTACTACGTACCAGTGGCCAGCCGTTGCTGCTGGATTTCGGCGCGGCGCAAACCCTTAGTGATGGCGATCGCTTTGGCTCCTTTCAGACCCTGACTCATGGTTTCGCACCGCCAGAGCAGTATCTGGACGGTAACCTTGGCACCTGGACCGACATTTACGGCCTGGCCGCAACGATCTACAGCTGTATTACTGGGTCAGCTCCGCCACCGGCATTAAAACGCCAAGACGGTGCAACACTGGAAAAACTGACCGTATCCCGGACCGGGCAGTACCCCTACACATTACTGAAGACCCTCGAAGCTGCGTTGTCCCTCGACTACAGTGAGCGCCCAGCTGATATGGACGCTTTCCTTTCGCTGGCTTTCGGTGCCCCCCAGGGTGAATAACATCTTTATTTTGATATTCATCTCCTGCCAGGTGGCCTCCTCTTTGCGGTCGGTTCAGTCGGTGTAATCCCCTTTCGGTCTTCCAGTTAAGGATCTGGGCTTCAGGTAAGCTCTGAGTCCGGCAAAATACGCCTGATAAATAACCTGTTTTGCTGTTATTTACATTAAACCGAAAACTGTAGACCACTTTGTCGGTTGATGATCTTGCGCCAATCGTGGTCAAACCATCTATTCAAAGGAAGGGTCACATTTTCGCCAATAGCCAGACGGTTCTAATAGCTGACTTGCCTGAACATTCAACAATAATGTCAGCAAACGCTGAGTTTTATTGCAGTTTTAAAATACGTGACTCAGTGGTAGAGTGATACCTTCCTTGGTCTTACCAATGTACCATTTCACTATGAATCGAGAACGTGTTTCGGACGTTGTGGTCCGAAAAATTGAGCAGTTGATCCTTGAGGGTGCACTGAAACCTGGTGACCGCCTGCCGGCAGAACGTAAGTTTGCCGTGCAGCTCGGGGTCTCACGGCCCTCACTACGCGAGGGCTTGCAGATTCTCTCCGCGCGTGGGCTGCTAACAACGCAGGGCCGCGGCGCCACCGAAGTGGCCGAGAGTCTTAATCCCGCCCTTGAAAATCCGCTGCTGGAACTGATCAGCACCTCACCCGATGCGCAGCAGGATGTCTTGGAACTGCGCCACGCGATCGAGTCCATGGCGGCATATCATGCCGCTGCCCGGCGCACTGAAACCGATATGGAGATGCTGCGCGCCGCCTACAAGCGAATGATTATCTCTCATGGCCAAGATGACGCCGTGATCGAAGCCAAAGCCGATGCAGACTTTCACCTCGCGATCGGTGAAGCCTCGCACAACGTGGTACTAGTCCACGTGATGCGTAGCCTGTTCTCGCTGCTGCGTCGCAGTATCCATTACAACCTGGAGAACCTGTACCAACGGCCTGATAACTTCAAGCATCTTCGCGACCAACACTATCATCTGATGAAAGCGATACTGGATGGCAACCCACAGGCTGCCAAGACCGCCTCGGATAATCACATCAGTTATGTCGAGAAAAAGCTTCGGGATATGAATATTCATAGACAACGTGAAGCCCGCGCTCATCGTCGTGTGGCCGGTCTAGCCTTATCTTGATTGACCCAGATGGTTAACCGTCCGGCAGAACGGCTGCGTCGCCCCTTCTCTGGTAGGAACGATTCGGTCGCCCTAAAATCATTGAGCAAGCCACAAGGGCTGGCGCCCTTGTCTAAAGGGTTAATGGTATACCACTAGAATAACGTTGCTATGCTGCGATACGTGCTGATCCTTTTTTTCGTGCTCTGTGGAGCCTGGTTGTTGTTATCCGGGCATTGGACAGTTCTGCTTCTGAGTCTTGGCATCGCATCAGTATTGCTGGTGGTTCTCTGCGCGAAGCGTTTAGGCATACTGGATGCTGAGGGTTTGCCGCTCAGGCTACTTCCAGGACTGGCACGCTACGCGCCCTGGCTGGCTGGGCAGATCATCAGCGCCAGCGTGGATGTGGCACGCCGTATCGTCGATCCACGCTTGCCAATAAGCCCATCAATCATCCATGTCGACGCCGGCCAACGCACCGCCGTAGGCCGGGTCAGTTACGCCAATTCGATCACCCTAACGCCCGGGACGATCTCGCTAGATGTCACTGACAACCAGATAGAAGTGCATGCCCTGACGGATGACGCGGCTGAGGAGTTAACACAAGGAGAAATGGCTCGACGCGTATGCTCCATGGAGGGCAAGTAATGTACACGCTTACCGGCATCGCGCTACTGGTCACTATGGTGCTGGCCTTGATTCGGGCAATCAAGGGGCCCACCGTCTATGACCGGATTCTGGCCTCGAATGCCTTGGGCACCAAGACCGTGCTGATGATTGTGGTGCTTGGCTTTATCGTTGGTGAGCCAGACTTGTATATTGACGTCGCACTGATGTACGCCCTGATCGGCTTCATCGGTACCGTCGCTGTCCTCAAGGTATCCGAGTTCGGCGATCTTGGTCAGGCTCAGTCACCGCGTGATGAAGGCAAATCATGAGCCTCGCACTAGACCTTGCAAGCGGTGCCCTGTTGGTTATCGGCGCACTGTTCACCCTGGTAGGTGGCATTGGGCTACTGCGCCTGCCGGATGTCTTCACTCGCCTGCATGGCGCCGGCATTACCGATACCCTGGGGGCTGGCGCCATTTTGCTGGGGCTTGCGCTGGCAGCCGGCTGGACTTTGCTGCTGGGCAAACTGCTATTACTTCTGGCGATACTGGCGCTACTGAATCCCTCTGCCTCACATGCCCTGGCGCG
>CBFIBN010000122.1:0-5126 GCA_965660775.1 Arenicellales bacterium
AACTGTCAATGCGTCTGACCACTGACAACCCGCTGTACGGCCGCACGCTTAACCCCTGGGATGACAACGCCAGCCCGGGCGGCTCTTCAGGCGGCGCTTCATCTGCCGCGGCTGCTGGGTTTGGTCCGATTCATCATGGCAATGACATTGGCGGGTCGCTACGCTGCCCCGCGTTTAATTGCGGCCTGTCCACGGTCAAGCCCACCTTCGGCCGGGTGCCGGCCTATCTGCCCTCGGCGCCCGCCGAGCGAGGGATGCTGGCCCAGCTGATCTCGGTGCAGGGCGCCATCTGCCGCGAGGTGCGTGACGTGCGCCTGGCGCTTAAGGTCATGGCTGGACATGATGCGCGCGACCCTTTCTGGATGCCGGTGCCCTTTGACAATTGGCCCAGCGAAGCTTCCCCTATCCGGGTCGGTGTAACGACCGAGTCCTACGGTCATCCCATACACCCGCAGATCAGCCAGGCGATCGATCAGGCAGCGGGATACCTGTCGGATGCCGGTTATGCAGTTGAGCCGGTGACTACGCCTTCGGTAGACGATGCGGCGAAGGCGTGGTTCACTTTTCTGGGGGCTGAGCTTGAGACTTTCATGATGCCGCTAGCCCGCGAGCATGGCAGCACGACCATCCAGCAGATTTTTGAGTGGTACTTCGAGATGGGTGAGACAGCCGATGCGGCGGCTTACCGCGAGGGGATTAAGGAGCGTACGGCAATGACCCGTCAATGGGATGTATTCCTTGAGCGAACGCCTTTAGTGCTGGCGCCGTATTTTCTACAGCCCACTCCCGAGTGGGATTGCGATGCGAAAAGCCTTCAAGGCACGCGGGATGTTTTCAACGCAGCGATCTACAGCACCGGCATCAACTGGGTCAGCCTGCCGGCTGGGGTCACCCCGATCGGCTTGATCGAAGGATTGCCCGCCGGGGTGCAGCTGATTGGCCGACGTTACCGCGAGGATATGATTCTTGATGCCATGACGGCGATCGAAGCCCGAGTCGGTGTGCTGACCCGGGAATTGTGGGCGCGTGAGCGCTGACCTTCGCTGTCGTCGGCTCAGGGTTGGTCTTGGTCGACCCGGTGAGTTTCAAACTCAGCAGGTGAGGTGAACTCGATCAATTCCACGTCATCGGAGCAGGCAAGTTCATCGTGGATAATGCCCGCGGGCTGTAAGCAGCTGTCACCGGCGCGAAAGGTGAACTCGCCCTGTCCCTCGTAGGTAAAGCGAATCCACCCCTTGAGTACATAGATCATCTGGAACTCAAGGTCGTGTTCGTGCGGTCCGGTGTGAGGAAATTCGGCCACCGGTTTTTTTACGCGGATGACATGAGCGTTGTAGCGCCCGCCGGTGGCCTCGCTGATGCCCAGGTCCCGGTATTCAAAAAATTTTCGTAAACCCTGGGTCCATTTCGCGTCATCCGCACGAGCTGTGCAGAATTTCTGTGGGTTGTGATTCATGAGAGCTCCTTTCGGTTGGCAACAATATCGCCTGCCCGGTAGCGCTGCCTTGGCGATGACCACTTAAGTAGGACACAGCTTCTTGGCATCTGCAAGTGCGGCCCGATCGGGCCATAGTTTGGGAAACTGATAACCCCTAGTAAACGCGGGGTAAATGGTCCGAACCCCTGGATCGGGTGGTTGAAAAACCAGGGAAACGGCCTCATCTTAGCGGTATGAAAAGTAATCAACCAGTGTCGGGCGTAGCCCCGGCGACGGACCTTGCCAGCGCTCAGGCGACCCTTTTGCGCGATGCGGTGATGACCGCTTATTCGATCACAGGCAGTCTATCGGCCGCGACAGTATTGTGTTCCAGTTTGGTCGATGAAGATATCCCCAAGCAACACCGTGCGGCGGCGGTATTGTCGCGGCTGCATCACATCGCGATGAACCGGCCTAAGCACTGAGCAGGCTGTTTGCGGATCATATAGGCCTTCTTCACAGCTCTGGTGATCCGGCAGATACCTGATCCGCCTGCAGGGAAGAAAGCCGCCGTGTCGGCACACACCTGGGTAATCTTGCGGTCATCGTGCTGGTAGCAGACCTTGCCAACGAGCAAGTAGCAGAACTCATCTCGTCCCAGCTGGCATCGCCAGTGCC
The DNA here is from genome assembly GCA_965660775.1 of Arenicellales bacterium. Lineage (GTDB taxonomy): Bacteria > Pseudomonadota > Gammaproteobacteria > Arenicellales > UBA868 > UBA868. The sequence continues at coordinate 2,096 of CBFIBN010000122.1, forward strand.
CGGGAGCGCGCTCCCAGTAGCCACATTCGGTTTGTCCACTTTCACCTTTGTGCAGCAGAACACCGCGTGTGTGGCACTCTCGATCATTTCCTCAGGGGTATCCAGTCGGTGAGTTCATTATTGTTACAGCGGCCGGTTCAGTACGGCAGATTTTCATCTGTAATTGTCTTCGATGGTTTGTTGTGATTTTGGTTGTTTGCACTGTGCACCCAGATACTGATAATGCATCGGGCGACAGCAGACGTCACCCGGGGTCACGAAGCACAGCCATGATGGATAGCGACAGCGCGGATTTTTTTGTACTTGCCCACGAGCGCGGCCATGAGGTCGACGCACTGCCGCTGTGGGCGGGTGCCCGACCCGACCTGGTCCAGTTCGACGATGACCCGCCGCCGGTAGAACGGGTTGACCTGTCCGATCTGCCTGGGGTTTTTCAGTTGCACCATGTGTTATCGCCGGCTGAATGCCGGCAGTTTCGCCTGATCACCGATACTCTGGGCTATCACGCCGATGCCCCAGTATCATTGCCGCACAGCGTTCGCCACATGGCCAATCTCAACTGGGTAGTTGATGACCAGATCTGCGAAGCGGTGTTTGCGCGCTGTCAGCCACAACTGACAGATCACATCGGTGGTGCGCCCAGCCTGGGTCTGAACGCGCGATTTCGCTTCTATCGTTACCAGGCCGGCGATTACTTCAAGCCGCATACTGACGGGTCCTGGCCCGGTAGCCGCGCAGTGGACGGCCGCTTACAGGCCGACGCCTTTGGTGATCGCTGGAGTCAATTGACTTTCCTGCTGTTCTTGAGCGATGACTTTGAAGGGGGGCATACGCGTTTTTATCCAGACGGGCTCGAAGGCGAGGCGTTTCCTGTACGCACACCGCTTGGCAGCGCGTTGTGTTTTCCCCATGGCGGACATCCACAGCAGTGCATACACGCAGGCGAGACGGTGCGGCGAGGCATCAAGTACATCATCCGCACCGAAATACTCTACGGCCGTACCCCGGGTGCTGAAGCGCTGCAGCGCGACTGGATTTACTGAAGCTCTTGACCGTAGTCGCGCACAACCTCGGCCACCCGAATCCGGTAATCGCGAAACAGGCCTCGATCCTTGGCTTCGCCCTGGGCTGCACTGTGTTCCACATGCTGGTGCCAGCGCGATACTGCATCCATGTCTTCCCAGGTAGATAGGGAGACGAAGCGACCGCTCGCGGCAATACTCTCGAAACGCTCAACACTGATAAAGCCTTCAATGGTTTCTACTGCCTTGCCCAATGCTGCGGCCAGTTCAAAATAACGATCCTGGTAGGCCGGGTCTGGTTCAAATTCGAATACGACAATCACCATAGTAGTAACCTCAATCGGTGGGTGTTGTTTAAGATGTGTGTGTTATGGTGCCAGCCAGTTTAACGCGGACAGGGCAGGCAAATGACGCGACGTACGCGAAGTACTAATTTCCTGCGACCGCTGTATCGCCTCGGTTGGTTAGTGATCTGGAGTACCTGGTTGGCCACGCTGGTGTTGCTCGTGCCTACCCTAATGCCTCATGACGACGTCGTTGGCTGGGGGTTTGTGACCCTGGCGGCAACGAGTGTCGCCTACCTTTTGCATCGCCTGTGGGACTGGTATGTTGTGGGCCGCCCCCTGCCGCGGCGCTGAGTGTGAGTGCCGGCATCGATTTTCCCTTAAACCCAGGAGATAGACTGTGAGCCCAACGCCGATATTCCATAACTTTGACAAAGCGCCGACCCATGTGGCGCCCTTCAGTCATGCTGTTGAATCTGATGGGTGGATACAGTTGACCGGGCAGATGCCGACTCACCCCGATGACGACAGCGCGCCTTTAGCTGATGGGATCGAGGCGCAGACACGGCGAGTGATGGACAATCTTGTGATCGTGCTCGAGGGTCTGAGCCTCGATCTTTCCAATGTACTCTCGTGCCGTATTTACCTGACCGAGTTTGCACGTGATTACGAGGCAATGAATCAGATTTATCGTTCGTATTTTCCACAGAACCGGCTACCGGCGCGCACCTGTATTGGGGTAACCGGCCTTGCGCGCTACGCGCTGGTCGAGATCGATATGATCGCTCGTCGCCCCTGAGGGGGATCGGTCAGGGGCTTCGCTTATCTTGTTGATCTAACGATGACTGGGAAGATCTTGACGCGCCTTTACCGCCAGAGTGTCTCGGTGCAAGCGCGGCTTTTTGTCTGCGGCGCCATGGTTTTAGTATCGTATAGCGAAACCATGACACAACTGGCAGTTATGCAAGTCGATTAAGTATTAAAAGATGCCAGTATGAACGTGATTATTCATCGCCTCGCTTTCATAGCGGCGTTGGTACTGTCCCCAGTCCACGGGTTCGGCTCAGCCGATACGTTGTCGACCGATCGGCAGCGCACGCTTACCACCGTGGATCTGCTTTGCCAAGGTTTTAACGAGGCAGCAGCTGTTGCGGCTTTCCCCGGACTTACTTTAGGTCATCCTGAGGAACTCGTACGTGGTAACACTGTATACGGGTGGCGCCGACGGTTGGATTTTGCGGATGGGGCACACGCAAGCATCGAGCGTATTGCACCCGAAGGACAACTGCGCCGTTTGAGCGTCGAATACAGCGATCTGTGGTCTCGCCCCTTACTGCTGGTGTTGGCCAGGCCGGATTGCGTCATCACGACCGCCCGAGGAATCGAATATGACGGCGAAGCCGCGATTTTCCTTAATCAGCTGGATGGGCAACTGAATCAGCGCGCAGAGCGAATTCCGATGAACCCGCCAATACCAAAAGGCAAGGATGCCCAAGGTACCACCGTTGCAGTGATCGATTCCGGCGTTAACTATCTGCTGCCGGTGATCGCCCATCGCCTGGCGCGCGATGCTGAGGGGCAGCCCCTGGGGTTTGATTTCTGGGACATGGATGCGCGCCCCTTCGATTCGCACCCGGTACGCTCAGTATTTTTTCCGCAACGCCATGGTACTCGCACAGCCAGCATTATTGTGCGCGAGGCGCCGGACACACGCCTGGTTCCCTA
>CBFIBN010000123.1:0-5055 GCA_965660775.1 Arenicellales bacterium
TGAGTCCGGATTTCAGTTTACTCATGTGCACCCCCTTCTGATGTGATTGGCATGTTGTTTTTGCGAACGGATGTCACTGGCCCGCCCAGAAGTTGCAACCGACCAGATTCGACATTCCAGATGCTTGTAGCAGTTCTTTACCATTTGGTCAATTTAACGCAAAGGCTGCTTCTGGCTTGACAGGCCCAATCCACGAACCAGTGCCGCGGCAACCCCTGGCGCGCCCTTTTCATACACCTCAGTGTCGTAATCTACCGGCGAGATCACCACTTCGATCTGGGCTTGAAAATCGGCATAGGTCTGGGTCGCTGCCCAGATCATAAAGAAAGCATGGGCAGGGTCGATCGGCGCCATACGACCCTCTCGCTGCCAAGCGTGAAAGATAGCCCCTTTTTGTGCCACCCAGTCCCGCAAGCGACCCGTCAGATGCTCCCCAATCACTGGCGCTCCACCGATAACCTCGATCGCAAAAAGGCGCGACGCCTCGGGGTAATTTCTGGACAGATCTAGTTTGCGGCCAATGTACTGGCTTATGGCATCACACGGATCATCATCTGCAAAGATATCTCCCAAAGCCTCCAGCCACAATGACAGCACTTGCTCGATAACCACCCGATACAAGTTCTTCTTGGTCTTGAAGCAATATAAGGATATTGCCTTTGGGCAAACCGGCACGCTGGGCAATCTCTTCTACACGCGCGCCGTCGTAGCCCTTTTGGGAAAACACACCAGTTGCGGCGCGGATGATCTTCTCTCGCTGGCGAAAACCGACCCTTCGGGGTTCGGTGCCTGAGACCTCAGGTGGTCGAGTGATTTTGGGTATCTGGCTGATTTAGGCCATAAGGCGAACGATTGTGGCTCAATTTCCATCGAATGTTCACCTTTTAGGTCGACACAGTACCTAAGCTCTTTTGAACAATTACCAGGTGACCCTGTGCCCCTCCGAGCGCAATCTAACTGCCGAGTGAACCATCAGCACAGCAATTACAATGCTGCCCCCGGCGATGCTCTGCCACCCGGGGTTCTCCCCGATCACCCACCAAACCCACAACGGGCCCACCACCGCCTCCAGCAAGCTGATCATCGCGACTTCAGGCGCCGGCACCTAGCGCGGACCCAAAGTCATTAAAACCAGTGCCAATGGCAGCATGACCAGGCCTGCCAGAATAAGCGACGCCCATTGGACTGAATCCATCACTGGAAATTTCGCAAACATCAATGCGACGACGGCTGTCAGAAGTAAGCCGATTCCCGCCGCAGGGACCATGTTAATTTCGCGATGTCCGCGAAGGATCGTGTACAACAGCGCCAGCATGACTGCGTTCAGTAATGCCAATGAGTCGCCAAACCACTGGATGCTGTCTAAACTTCCACTGGCGACAACAATCAGCCCTAGCGCCGCTCCCACAATGGCCCAACGTGTGGCGCTCGAGATCCCTTCATCAAAGATCATTTTTGACAACACGGCAGCAATGAGTGGCGTGCAGGCAAATATCACCAGCACGTTAGCAACGCTGGTGTAAGAAAAAGCTGCGTAGAACGCTATCGTGCACGCTGCTTGCAAAACACAGACCAGCACTCCCCAACGACCCAGGTGACGAACAGCGCCGAAGAATTCGCTTCGCGTGTACAGCGCAAAGCCCAAAAGAATCACGGTGCCTCCCAGAATGCCCCGGCCGAAAGCCAGCGTAAACGAATCAACTGCCGTCAGCCGGATCAGTAGTGAGTCTGGGGTGAATGCCAGGACCCCACCTAGGGTTAACCAGAAACCCTTTCGATGCTCTCCGCTCATGGCCTACCCTTATTGTCAAAGTCCTGATCCACACCTTTTAAGGAGCGCTCTGGAGTGTACTTTTCAATCCGCTCCATGTTCCTGATCGTAGATAAACGCCTCAATTGCCTCGGGCGGCACTGCGCCGGCCTGGGTCGCTTTCAACGCTCCGCCTGGCGCATAAATGAGGAATGTCGGTGTCCCTCTAAAAGACCGACCCGATTGATCGGAAAAAAACCGCACCACATCCTCAGGCTCTCCAAGTAGATTAGGAAAGCTCAGGTCGCGTTCCTCAATAAAAGCCCAGGCCTCAAGTGCTCCATCGGCACCGTCGAGCGAGATACCCAGAACTTTCAGTCTTCCGTCCCGATGTCGCTCGTGCAAATCCGCCTGCCCCTGCATCTCGTTCGCACAAACTGGACAGCTGTACGACCATATCATGACCACCAACCATTGATCGGTAGGAAGCACATCGGTAAAACTGACAGGTCGCCCGTCAAAATCAGAAAACACCGCTGTCGTAGCTGCCGATGAAGGCGCCATCGCCACCCCAAGCACTAACACAGCACCGATCAGCCACTGCCTATAGTATTTTTTCAAATCTCCCTCCGAGGGTGAGCCGCGTTATTTCCGTAACTGACTAAAAGCACTCCACCGACCACAAGAATCATCCCAAGAGCCGATTTATAGCTAAAGATTTCGCCAAATAACGGCCAGGCGATCAGCGCCGTGACGGGCGGCACCAGGAAAAATAAGCTCGCCACCCGGGTTGCCGCCTGATGACGCACCAGCGTCCAAAGGAGAGTCATAGCCCCCAGCGACAGAACGACGACCAACCAGGCGAGGGCAAACACAAACTCTCCAGTCCATTGTACGTTTTGGGTGTCGAATATGACGGATAGGATACTCATCATTATGGTCGCTGCGAGAAATTGTAAAAAAGAACCACTCAAAAGATTCATCTCACTGCAAAATCGCTTCTGGTACAAAGTGCCCACACTCATTCCAGTCACGGCGACGATACATAGGATGACTCCAATCACCGAGCTATCAAACAACCCAAGATAACGTGAGGAAACCAGTGCAACGCCTATGGTCCCCAGAAGAAACCCGACCCATTGGCGTGCTCGGACCGGCTCAAAAAGCATTGGACCTGCCAGCACTGCTGTCAGCATCGGTTGCAGGCCGACAATCAGCGCACTGTCTCCAGCCGATACCCCAAGACTGATCCCAAGGTAAATTCCACCCAGGTACACGCCATGAACCAGTATTCCTACTGTCATGATATGCATGGTATTTTTCCAGGTACCAGGCCCTTCGGCGCCGGTGAGCCAGGTGATCACCCCCAGGATTAAACAAACCAGAGCGAATCGCAACGCTAAGAATGTCGCCGGCTCTGCGTACGGTAACCCGAGTTTTGCACCGATGAAACCGGTACTCCATAAGACCACAAACACTACCGGAGCGGCGGCAAATAGAAACGAGGAGCCGGTTGGTCTTTGCGTTATCATTAACTGATCAGCGTAAGCGAAGAGGCGTAGTCTATGAGATCTGGGTTAGGCTCGCCTACTCCGATTTTCGACTTGAAACCCAGGGGTTCAACCCTATTTAGATATTGGTTTGAATTGCAGAATCTATTGAAATGAGCGACAACCCTTTTATCACAGTAGTCACCCAGGAGAATTTCCCAACCGAGGTGACTCAGCGTTCGGCGGCCGTGCCTGTGCTGGTAGATTTTTGGGCCGCCTGGTGCGCGCCGTGCAAGATGCTTGCACCCGTTCTCGAAAAGCTGGCTCTCGAATACGAAGGCAAATTTTTGATGGCTAAAATTGACACCGATGTTGAACGCGATCTGGCCACTCAATATGCAGTACGCAGCCTGCCTACTGTGAAAGTATTCCGCCACGGTGCACCCGTTGACGAATTCATGGGCGCGCTACCGGAAAGCGCGGTACGGGAAGTGATTGAGCGCCATATTGAACGGCCTGCCGATCTCGATATAGCCAAAGCGGTGGACTTGACCGACAGTGGTCATGTCGAGGCCGCAGTCACACTGCTTAAAGAGTCTCTGGCTGACGACCCGGGGCACAGCCCTCTACGGGTCGCCCTTGCTCAGCAGCAATTAAATACTAAAGACCCCCAGGGTGCGTTAGAAACCCTGAAAGAATTACCTCTTCTGGCAAAGCAGGAAGAAGAAACCAAGATATTGCAAGCTCGGATCGAACTGGCCCTTAGTGCCGATGAAACAGGCGATACCGACGAACTAGCGAAGAGGATCGCCCAGAATCCCAATGACCTGTCTGCACGTATCCGCTTGGCCACCGGCCTCTTTCATCAGCCCGGACAGGAAGAGGCTGCAATGACCCAATTGCTTGAAGTCATCCAGCGTGGCCGCGGCGCTAGCGAAGCCGACCAGGCTCGCCAGACCCTGCTACAAATATTCGCCAGCCTGGGTAACCAGGACGAACGGGTCAGCCGTTATCGTCGACTGTTGGCGCAAGCATTGAATTGACCACAATGTCCGTGTCACAAGGATCAACCGCGTGGGTGGTGCGTGCCATGTAGCGACTGCAATCTTGCCCGGGCGACATGGGTATAGATCTGAGTGGTCGAAAGATCTGTGTGTCCTAGCAGCATCTGCACGCTGCGTAAATCGGCGCCATGGTTCAGTAGATGGGTTGCAAAAGCATGCCGCAACGAATGCGGCGAGAATTCTGCACCAATGCCCGCTTGCTGCGCATAACGCTTGATCAGCTGCCAAAATGCCTGGCGAGTCATCGGCCCTCCCCGACGTGTCACAAAAACGGCATCGGTCAATTGCGCCTTCAGAAGGTCTGAGCGAGCCTGCCCGAGGTATTCGCGCAGACTCTCAGACGCCTCTTCCCCCAATGGCACGATCCGCTCTCGCCCACCCTTACCTACCACCCTGACCAGTCCGGTAGTCAGATCAAGCTCGTTGAGTGTCAGGCCTACCAACTCGGATACGCGCAGACCACTGGCATACATGGTTTCCAGCATGGCGCGATCCCGACTCCCCAGAGCGGTATCCCTGGGAGGCGTTGACAACAATTTTTCAACGCCTTGTTCGCTTATATTTTTGGGAAGGGGTCGGCCGATAACAGGAGAGCGAACATCAGCTGTTGGGTCTGCCTGAGTACAGCCTTGGATTAGAAGATAGCGGTAGAAACGGCGCAAAGTCGATAAGTGCCTCGCCGAGGATCTTGGGCTCAGGCCCGCCCGTACATTAGCGGCGAGGTAGGCCAACAAATCCGCGCGGGTCACCT
>CBFIBN010000124.1:0-5034 GCA_965660775.1 Arenicellales bacterium
TATCGCTCCAGAAGTTCCCCAACAGTTGTTTTATCTGGGAGTACGATATGAAGGCTCCTCTCCATATCCGCTTCTGTGATGGATGCCCAGCGTTTGGCTGTGTTAAGGCTTGAGAAGGTACGGCTGATGGAAGGGTAGCCTTGGCGGCGAATCTGGACGTTGAATTTGCCCCGAAACTTTCTAATGCTTGCCATTTCTGTTTCCTCATTGTGATCAGATTGTGAACACAGAGAGAACAGAACAGGTCTAGGCCCAAAGGGTATGGGCTAAACCTATGAAAACAAGAGAAGATATTGGTCGGGGTGAGAGGATTCGAACCTCCGGCCCCTGCCTCCCGAAGGCAGTGCTCTACCAGGCTGAGCTACACCCCGATTTGATCACCAATTGAAAAAGCTCGATTAACTTCAGTAGGTTCGGGAGACCGAGAAGTCGGCGAGTTGTGCCAGGGCTGTGCGGTATGGTGATGCGGGCAAGGTTTCCAGAGATTGCTTTGCGGCTTCTGCGTAGTCACGTGCCCGGCGCGAAGTGTACGCAAGAGCGCCTGTGGATTCAATGATTGCCTTAACCTCGATAAGCCGATCTCGATGACCTTGGCTAATGGCCGAACTCAGCAGTTGATGCTGATCTGGACTGGATGCACCTAATGCATGAATCAAAGGCAGTGTCGCTTTACCCTCGGCAAGATCATCACCGGCGTTTTTGCCCATCTCTTTCGCGTCAACAGTGTAATCCAGCATGTCATCAACAATCTGGAATGCGATGCCAAGGTTCAGGCCGTAGTCCGCAAGGGCCTGTTCGGTTGCCGGCCCGGCATCGGCCAGTATCGCGCCTAAACGTCCAGCTGATTCAAACAACCGGGCTGTTTTGCGAGTGATGGTCTCAAGGTATTGTTGCTCTGTAATTTCAGGGTTGTGGGTGTTGAGTAATTGCATTACTTCACCTTCGGCGATAGCGTTGGTGGTCGTTGACATAATTTCCATCACGCGCATATGGTCTACCGCGACCATCATCTGAAAAGCGCGTGAGTATAAGAAATCACCAACAAGCACCGACGCAGCGTTGCCCCACAGATCGTTGGCGGTCTGGCGCCCACGGCGCAGTTCAGACTCATCCACAACATCATCGTGTAACAGCGTTGCTGTATGGATAAATTCGATTACGGCGGCAAGATCGATATGCGCTGTGCCCGAGTAATCAAGCGATCGGGCTGCCAGCACCAGCGTCAGGGGCCGCAATCGCTTGCCACCGGCCGCCACAATATAGGCTCCCATCTGGCGAACTAACGCCACATCGGAACTTAGCTGTTTCTCAATATGCCGGTTAATCGCACCGAGATCATCCGGGATCAGGCCACTGATCTCGCTTAGTGACTCCGTACTGGGGGTCTTTGGAGCGAAACGCTCAGAATTAAGAGGTGTAATGGTGCCCATGGGCGAATCATAGCGTGTAGTTGGGTCTGGCGAAAATAATACCGCTTACGTTGACCCTATAGCCGGTTTCGCCTAAAATTCCGCGCCTTCGCAAGTCCTTGTGACTGGCAAGCTTATAAGCCGCGTCCTTTTCTGGACCGCTATCTTTCGGGGAAAAAGCATGTACGCAGTAGTGGAAACCGGCGGTAAGCAGTATCGCCTGGGTGTTGGCGATAGCCTAAAGGTTGAAAAACTGGCCGGCGATGCTGGGGACGTGGTTGATTTGCCCCGTGTTTTAATGGTGGCAGATGGGGATAGTGTTTCTGTCGGTAGTCCCTTAGTGGATGGGGCGCGGGTCCAGGCTGAGATTCTGGGCCACGGCCGGGATAAAAAGATCCGGGTATTTAAAATGAAACGCCGAAAGAAGTACCGTCGGACACAAGGGCATCGCCAGGCGTTTACGCAACTGCGCATCACTGATATTTCAGGCTGATTTGCCGGTAGCGACAGGAGAGACAATATGGCACATAAAAAAGCAGGCGGCAGTTCACGGAACGGCCGCGATTCAGAATCCAAGCGTCTAGGTGTTAAACGCTACGCGGGCGAGGCTGTGCGTGCTGGCAATATTCTGATTCGCCAAAGAGGTACCGCCTTTCATCCGGGCGTTAACGTAGGGCTCGGTAAGGATCACACCTTGTTCGCATTGACTCCCGGCGTCGTTAAGTTTGAAATCAAGGGCCCGAAAAACCGACGAACTGTGAGCGTTCTGACCGAGCAATAGGCCGGGGCCAGCGCGGGTCGCCAACAAACCCCGCCATCGGAGCGGGGTTTTTTGTGACTTTTCGGTCTAGGCTCCATTCCGGACACCTTCATGAAATTCGTAGACGAGGCAATTATTACTGTGCAAGCCGGCAACGGCGGCCACGGTTGTCTCAGTTTTCGCCGGGAGAAGTTTGTGCCCCGGGGCGGCCCAGATGGGGGCGATGGGGGTAAGGGCGGAGATGTCATTTTTGAGTGTGAAACTGGCCTGAATACCCTGGCGGACTTTCGATTTACCCGGAAATTTCGGGCCGATAGTGGTCAGTCAGGGGCCGGGCGCAACCGCAGTGGTGCTGGAGGCAAGAGTCGGACGGTCAGGGTCCCGACCGGCACCTTAATCTTTTCGGCCGACACCGACGAACTGCTGATCGATCTAAAACACGATGGCCAGAGTTTTACCGTGGCAGCTGGGGGCCGCGGTGGTGCGGGGAACGCTCGATTCAAATCGTCAGTCAATCAGGCACCCAGGCGAACCACACCAGGGCAAGAAGGGGATCGTCTTAGCCTGAGGCTGGAATTACAGGTTCTCGCCGACGTTGGCCTGCTTGGGCTGCCCAACGCCGGAAAGTCAACGTTATTAAAAGCGGTATCGGCTGCGACACCAAAGATTGCAGACTATCCATTTACCACACTGTATCCTCAACTCGGTGTTGTCGACATTGGCCCGAGTGCGAGTTTTGTGGTTGCCGATATCCCTGGGTTAATCGAAGGGGCCGCAAGCGGCGCGGGCCTCGGGGTGCAGTTTTTGCGGCACCTTCGCCGAACCCGACTATTGCTGCACTTGGCCGATATCAGCACCTGGGCGAGTGAGCCGCCAGTGGTCGCCGTAAAGGCTATCGAAAAAGAGCTGCACGAATTTGATTCTGAGCTGTCTGGGCGACAACGATGGCTGGTATTTTCCAAGGCGGATTGCCTTGATGAGACCGAAGCGCTGGCCTTATGTGATGAGATCCGCGGGTCTTTGAATTGGGATGCGCCATGGTTTTTAGTGTCCGGTGTGAGTGGGCAGGGTTGCCGTACGCTCTGTAATGCGATCTGGCACTGGTTGGAGGATCAAGATGACCGATCACAGATCTAACCGTCACGAGCGCCAGCGCTGGGTGATTAAACTGGGCAGTGCTCTTTTGAGCGATTCCGAGACCGGGCTTAATCGGGGCCTGATTAGTGCACTGGCTAAGGCTTGTGTAGCGCTTCGGGATCGGGAGATCGATATCGTACTGGTGTCTTCGGGCGCTATTGCGCAAGGCATGGCGCGGTTGGGATGGGCTAAGCGGCCTCACGAACTGTACCAGTTGCAGGCAGCGGCGGCGGTCGGGCAAATGGGCCTGGTTCAGGCTTATCAGCAGGCATTTGAAGGGTTTGCGGTTGAGACCGCACAAGTGCTGCTGACCGGGGCTGATCTGAGTGACAGAACCCGTTACTTGAACGCCCGTAGCGCCCTTCGATCAATGTTGACTCTGGGCATCGTGCCGGTGGTAAATGAAAACGATACTGTGGCCACAGAAGAGATTCAGTTTGGCGATAACGACACGCTGGGCGCTCTGGTCAGTAATCTGGTTGAGGCTGAGTATCTGGTCATATTGACTGATCAAGGCGGTTTATACGAAGCCGACCCTCGGAAAGTTGCCGATGCCCCCTTAGTGAAGACCGCGGTCGCCGGTGATCCGGCACTCGAGGCTTACGCAGGCCCAAGTGGCGTTCTCGGTCGCGGGGGAATGTTAACGAAGCTGCAAGCCGCAACAAAAGCGGCCCGCTCGGGCGCGTCGACAATAATCTGTTCCGGTTATGAACTTGAGAACCTAGCCGGGATTGTGGATGGACAATTTCCCGGTACGCTGATTCGTGCAGGTGCAGGCCGGGTAGCCGCCCGCAAGCAGTGGCTTGCAGGGTCTATGCGCGCCAAGGGGGTGCTTTTACTGGATGGCGGAGCCGTTGGGGTTTTAACCACCTCGGGTAAGAGTCTGTTACCGGTTGGGGTGGTCCAGGTGAAAGGGGTCTTCGAGCGCGGTGATTTAGTGGATTGTGTGGCGCACGACGGCCATGCAGTGGTCGCGCGCGGCCTTGTCAATTATTCATCGTCCGATGCAGCACAGATTGCAGGTCAGCCTAGCAGCCAAATTGAGAAAATTCTGGGTTATGTCGACGAGCCAGAACTGATTCACCGGGACAACATGGTGGTGCTCTGAGCGTGTCAGAGCGGTCGTGCTTTAAATCAGGCTGTGCCTTTGGCTTTAAGGCGAGCGTTGAGGCGGCTTTTGAGACGGCCAGCCTGGTTTCGGTGGGCAAGGCCTTTGCGGGCAGCTCGGTCTATCTGCGAGGCTACCTCGCGGTAAGCGTTTTCCGACACAGCAGTGTCTGCGTCATCAAGAGAGCTCTTGAAGCGCTTGATTGAGGTGCGCACTTCCGAGCGCTGCGACATATTCTGTGCCCGGCGGCCAGTGGCTTGCCGTGCGCGTTTACGTGCCTGCGGTGAATTAGCCAAGCTATATACTCTCTTAAAGATGAAAAAAAGACGCGTGAGTATCGAGAAGATAGGGGCATTTGTCAATGGGGACGGTCTTGCGGGCGTTTTCAGCACCTTTACGGGAATCTTTACTCGCGTTATTGCCTGTGATCCGTCAACCCAGGGCCGCTTCAGTTGATCAGGTCAGTTGGAGCGGTTGGAGGAATGACTCTAGTATCGCGGGTCACTGGATTGATCCGCGATATCGCCTTTGCCCAGGTTCTGGGCAGCGGAGCGATAGCTGATGCGTTTTTTGTGGCTTTTCGTATCCCTAATTTTCTGCGCCGAGTTTTTGGGGAAGGC
>CBFIBN010000125.1:0-4916 GCA_965660775.1 Arenicellales bacterium
ATAGTCGTTGCAGTGGCGAGCGCTTCTTCGATAAGATCTGCCGCAGGAACCACACGGCTCGCAAGGCCAGACCGTTCAGCTTCTGCCGCGTCCATCATGCGTCCGGTCAGGCACATCTCCATGGCTTTGGATTTGCCAACGAAACGCGTCAGCCGCTGCGTTCCGCCAGAGCCAGGAATGATCCCGAGTTTGATTTCCGGTTGTCCAAAGCGGGCGTTGTCCGCAGCGAGAATAAAGTCACACATCATTGCGAGTTCACACCCCCCGCCAAGGGCGAATCCCGAAACTGCTGCAATCACTGGTTTTCGGCAGTGGGTTACCTGTTCCCAATTCTGGCCGATGAAATCGCCAAGGTACACATCGACATAGGAGCGATCTTTCATGCCCTTAATGTCGGCTCCCGCCGCAAATGCTTTTTCGCTACCGGTAATGACCATAGCGCCAATGCTGTCATCTTGTTCAAACGCCCGAAGTGCTTGCCCCAGTTCATCCATCAATGGATCAGACAAGGCATTGAGCGCCTCAGGCCGATTTAAAGTGATCAGTCCGACAACGTCATGCACTTCACATATTATATTTTCGTAACTCATCAGGGCTCCTTTGGGAAAGACATTACAAACCGTTACAATGACTGCTCGAAGATTAACGGCAAGAGGCTTATGATCAATTCGGCAATCGATCGTCTATCGTGCCGTTTCGGGGCTAGTCTAGCAGAGAGTTCTGCTACAACCTGGCGGGAATCAATACTGCGTTTCGCAAGGTACCGTCTTTGGAACGGTATGGCGCAAAAGCCTTGTTGAACCAGATTGCGAAGTGACTGGGAGAGAATGATGAGCAGCGCAGCGGTAAGTTCTTACGACGCGGTTTACCAGGCGGCCAAAGAGAATCCGGAAAAGTTTTGGGGCGAGGTGGCAGAAGCCGTGCGCTGGACCCGACGTTGGGATCGAGTGCTCGATGACAGCGACGCACCATTTTACCGCTGGTTTACAGGTGGCGAACTTAATACTTGTTACAACGCGCTTGATTTGCACGTGAGCCAAGGGCGCGGAGACCAGGCGGCACTGGTGTATGACTCGGCCGTTACCGATACGCGCCGTAGTTACAGTTTCAGTGAACTGCGAGATACGGTCGCGCTCTTCGCCGGCGTGCTGGCCGAGCGCGGGGTCGCCAAGGGTGATCGCGTCATTATTTATATGCCAATGGTGCCTGAGGCGGCGATCGCGATGCTGGCGTGCGCCCGGATCGGCGCCGTGCATTCGGTAGTATTTGGGGGGTTTGCGGCCAATGAGTTGGCGGTTCGTATTGACGATGCGACACCCAAAGCGATCGTCAGTGCGTCCTGTGGCATTGAGCCTGGGCGGGTAGTGGCTTACAAACCTTTGCTTGACGAAGCCATCTCACTGGCAACCCATCAGCCCGATTTTTGTGTTCTCCTGCAGCGACCGCAGGTTGAGGCACCGCTACAAGCCGGCAGGGATGTCGACTGGGATGAGGCGGTCGCTGACGCAACTGCTCAGGACTGTGTACCGGTTCTGGCAACCGACCCACTGTATATCCTTTATACCTCTGGCACGACTGGCGAGCCCAAGGGGGTGGTACGGGACAATGGAGGGCACGCCGTCGCTCTTAAATGGACGATGGAGAACATTTATGGCGTGCAACCCGGTGAGGCCTTTTGGGCGGCCTCGGATGTCGGCTGGGTGGTCGGACACTCCTATATTGTGTATGCCCCTTTGCTTGCAGGCAATACCACCATATTGTATGAAGGCAAGCCAGTGGGCACCCCAGACCCAGGGGCCTTCTGGCGCGTCATATCCGAGAACGACGTTCGGGTTCTGTTCACCGCGCCAACGGCGTTTCGCGCTATCAAGAAAGAGGATCCGACTGGCGAGCATATTCGACGTTACGATCTTTCCTCGCTTCGCTACCTGTTCCTGGCGGGTGAGCGTACTGATCCAGATACTTTGCACTGGGCAGAGGACAAACTGGACATCCCTGTAATTGATCACTGGTGGCAAACAGAGACCGGTTGGTCTATCGCGGCTAATTGTGCGGGCCTTGGGTTGTTGCCCATCAAAGAAGGTTCGCCCTCGGTTGCGGTGCCGGGTTGGGATTTACAGATTCTTGACGACAATGGCCGGAAGGCGCCGGCGGGGGAGATTGGCACTTTGGCAGCCAAATTACCTTTGCCTCCGGGCACTTTCCCAACCCTGTGGAACGCACGTCAACGCCACTTTGATTCGTACCTCAAGCAGTTTGAGGGGTACTACAACACCTCGGATGCGGGCATTATTGATAGTGATGGCTATGTTTTTGTCATGTCACGCACGGACGACATCATCAATGTAGCCGGACACAGGCTGTCGACCGGTGCCATGGAAGAGGTTCTGGCAGATCATCCGGCAGTCGCTGAATGCGCAGTGACCGGGGTGGCAGATGATCTCAAGGGTCAGGTGCCGATGGGTTTTCTGGTGTTGAGTGCTGGATGCGAGCAGGCCGACGATGAGATTATTGCCGAGGCTGTGGCGATGGTGCGTGACCGGATAGGCCCTGTCGCCGCCTTTAAACAGGCTTTGGTGGTCAGCCGCTTACCCAAGACACGCTCGGGAAAAATTCTGCGAGGCACCATGCGTAGCATTGCTGATGGAAAGGCCTGGAAAATGCCGGCAACGATCGATGACCCTGTCATTCTCGATGAGATTACCCAGGCGTTGTCGACTATCGGTTATCCCCGTTGATCGCACCGCGAAGTTACCCATGAGTGACTCGAAAGACGTGACTCTCGCGCAATGGACTGCGCTCGCCGAGCAGGAATTGGGTGATCGGGATCACCAGTCTCTCGAGTGGGAGACTCCCGAAGGTATAACGGTTAAACCGCTTTATACCGTTGATGATCTGGACACTCTTGGCCATAAAGCATCTTTGCCTGGGTTCCCACCTTATGACCGTGGCGCCCGCGCAACCATGTATGCCGGACGTCCTTGGACGATCCGCCAGTACTCTGGGTTCTCTACGGCTGAAGAATCCAATGCGTTTTACCGGCGAAATCTGGGGGCAGGCCAAAGTGGTTTGTCCGTGGCTTTTGACCTGGCCACCCATCGTGGCTATGACTCCGATCACCCGAGGGTGACAGGCGATATTGGCAAGGCCGGAGTGGCGATCGATTCGGTCGAGGACATGAAGATCCTTTTTGATCAGATTCCTCTGGGCGAGATGTCTGTGTCCATGACCATGAACGGGGCCGTGCTACCAGTGCTGGCGATGTTCATCGTGGCGGGTGAGGAGCAAGGGGTTGATATCGCGAAGCTGTCCGGCACCTTGCAGAACGATATTCTCAAGGAATTTATGGTTCGAAATACCTATATATATCCACCGCAGGCTTCCATGCGGATCGTATCGGATATTATTGGTTATACGGCTCAGCATATGCCTCGGTTCAACCCGATTTCTATTTCCGGTTACCACATACAAGAAGCGGGTGGAACAGCGGTACAGGAACTGGCCTACACCTTAGCTGATGGCGTTGAGTATGTGCGCACGGCAGTTGATAGTGGGTTGGGTGTCGATCAGTTCGCCCCGCGTCTGTCGTTTTTCTTTGGCATTGGCATGAACTTTTTCATGGAAGTGGCCAAGTTACGTGCCGCTCGATTACTCTGGACCGAACTGATTAAGGAAAAATTTAACCCGTCTGATCCGCGCTCACTGATGTTACGTACGCACTGCCAGACATCTGGTGTGAGCCTGACGGGCGAGGATCCTTACAATAATATTATCCGTACCACGATAGAAGCTCTGGCCGCGGTGTTTGGGGGTACCCAGTCGTTACACACCAATAGTTTCGACGAGGCCTTGGCACTCCCTACCGATTTTTCGGCCCATATTGCACGTAATACCCAACTCATCCTGCGAGAGGAGACTGGGATAACTCGAGTGGTTGATCCCTTAGGGGGTTCGTACTATGTCGAAAGTTTGACCGCCTCTCTGGTCAGTCATGCACGCTCGTTGATTGATGAAGTTGAAGAAATGGGTGGCATGACCGAAGCGGTTACCAGTGGAGTGCCAAAACGGCGTATTGAGGAATCGGCGACCCGCCGACAGGCTCGTGTTGATCGCGGTGAGGAAGTTATGGTGGGGGTGAATCGTTACCAGAGCAGTGCTGACACCGATGTGGATATTCTCAACATAGATAATTCTGCAGTACGCCAGACCCAACTTGGGCGATTGGAACAGGTGCGTAATACCCGTGACGAGAATCGTTGCCAGCAGGCGTTAACCGGACTCACCGAGGCGGCCGGGCAGATCAAAGCGAACCTGCTAGAGTATGCCCTTGAAGCGGCACGGGCACGCGCCACCGTAGGGGAAATTTCTCTTGCTTTGGAGCAGGTTTTCGGCCGTCACCAGGCTCAGATTGGGACGATTTCAGGGGTGTACGGCGAGGCATACCAGGATGACGAGACGTTCGGCGCAATTCGCAGCGCCGTGGCCGATTTTGCGCGAGATGCCGGCCGACGCCCGAGAATTCTCGTTGCGAAGTTAGGGCAAGATGGGCACGATCGAGGGGCTCGGGTCATTGCCACAGCGTTTGCGGATATTGGCTTTGATGTTGACATCGGCCCACTATTTCAAACACCCGAGGAGGTTGTGCGACAGGCTATTGATAATGACGTGCATGTTATTGGCATATCCTCTCAGGCGGGAAGTCACGACACGCTGGTGCCGCAGGTCATTGAAGAATTGGATAGACACCAAGCCACAGAGATTATCGTGGTTCTCGGCGGCGTGGTACCCACGGCGGACCGACAACGGTTGTCGGGCCTGGGGGTTGCTGCGTTTTATGGCCCTGGCACCAATATTCCCCAGGCGGCACAAGAGGTGCTGAACATGATCCAGCGCTCGCGAACTTAAAACTCATGCAC
>CBFIBN010000126.1:0-4845 GCA_965660775.1 Arenicellales bacterium
TTTTCGCCGGCCATGTTGGCAGCGGCTACCCGGCCATGCTCGGTCGCGGTTGGCTGCACAGCGTGCACCGCTGTTTGGCCTGTGGAAAAATCAAGCCCCTGAGCGCAATCGCCTGCCGCATATACGTCCAGCGCGCTGGTCTGCATGTGTTCATCTATGACAATGCCTTGATCTACTGTGATATCAGCTCCGGCGAGATAGGCCACCCGGGGTTTCACCCCAGTAGAGACGATGACCACGTCCGCTGGACAGGTTTCTCCGTTATCGAGAATCACCTGAAGCTCTTGGGCCGAAGATTCGATGGCTTTAACCCGGGCGCTGGTGTGGACCGTAACGCCCTTGGATTCACACCAGGATCGCAGCAGCGAACCTGCCTTGTCGCCAAGCATGCGCGGCACCATGCGCGGGCCCATCTCAACCACTGTCAGGTTGACTTCCCGCAACACCCAGGACTCAAGAATGATGCAACCGATAAACCCGGCACCCACCTGCACTGCTCGAGCCCCAGGCTTGGCCAGCTCAATAATTTTCTTTGCATCTTCCAAATGCCAACACTGCTGCACCCGGGAATCATCCATACCAGGCACTGGCGGGATGATCGGCTCGGCACCCGTCGCCAGCAACAACTTATCGTAGTTGAACTGCTGCCCGTCTGCCAAGGTTACCTGGTGTGCGTCGACGTCGACAGCAACCACTTCACCGTGCACAAGATTGATACGCTTCTTGGTGTAGTGGTCTGATGAGCGGCGCAGATAAGTGCCCTCTTCGCCGACCTTGCCGGTCAGAAAATAGGGGATCGCCATACGCGAGTATGGCGGCTGTGGTTGTGCACCAATCAGCGTGATCTCGCCATCAATATCTAACTCACGCAGGCGTTCAGTAGCTGCGATAGCAGCGGGTCCTGCCCCAGCAATCACGTAATGCATTGGCGTCTATCCCTTGCCAGTGAAAACGAACCCCCGGCGGCACTGGAGCGCCGCCGGGGGTTTTACACCAACTCTGAAGCGAATCAGAGGCCGAGGCGTCCCAGGGTCTCTGTTGTCGGTACACCCGAAGCATCCCAGCCGCGCAGCTCGTAATACTCAGGCAACATCTCGTCCAGGCGATTAACACTACCCTTAGCTGGACCACTTTTGGCGGCGTCTTTGAGCAAGCGCTCGGGCAAAGTGTCATCGGCCCCGGTGAAGCCTGCTGCGATGTTGTACTGCCGCTCCATATTCCAGATACGTTCGCCGACCTCAACGAATCGCTCGACGCTCCAATCACCCTCACAGGCGGCATCAACCATCGGTGCGATGTCCTCGCCACTTAAGGCGAAGGTGGTAAATATACAGGTGCCGCTGGAATCAACCGCAGCCGTGGCATCCTGAAAGGCCTTGACCAAACCGGCCTTGCCTTCTGTAACCAGCGGATCAGTTTTCTCGGGAATGCCGAGCACCTCTGAGGCCACGGTGTAACCACGCAGGTGGCAGGCCCCCCGATTGGAGGTCGCATAACTGAGGCCCATACCCTGGATGCCACGCGGATCATAAGCCGGGAATTCCTGACTCTTAACCGTCATCGAGAACTCGGGATGGCCGTACTTCTCACAGAGGCGACGTGATCCCTGGCCAAGTTCCTTACCAAAACCCTCACCACGGGCGGTCGCTTCCACCATAGCAATAAAGGCCTCGGTATTGCCAAACTCGAGTGCCACTCCGCCAGTATCTTCCTGGCTGATCGCTCCAGCACTGTACAGATCCATGGCTGCGCCGATCGTCGAGCCTAAGGAGATCGGATCCAGGCCTTGCTCATTACAGACAAAGTTCGCATAAGTCAGCGCTTCGAGATCATTGATGCCATTAGCTGCTCCCAGCGCCCAGGCAGCCTCATACTCCAGGCCGCCGCTGACAATCTGGTACTGCGGCTTATCTTTGACCGTGAAATGCGTCGGGTCGATCTTGGAGCGCCGTGCGCAGGAGATCGGACAGCCGAAACAGGCATGGTTTGACACCAGGTTGGCCTGGCCATCACTCTCACGTACCTCAGCCATTGCCTCGGCACTGATATCGTTAGCGCCATCGAACTGCACATCATGGCTGTTGCGAGTCGGCAGGGCACCGATCTCGTTGATCACATTCATCAGCACCTGGGTGCCGTGAGTAGGCAGTCCAGTACCCGTCACCGCATTCTCCGCCAAAATCTCCTTGGCCGAATTTGATGTTTTCATTAGAGCCATCGGATCATTGACGGTGACACCGACGGTTCCGCGCACCACGACAGCCTTCAGATTCTTCGAACCCATGACTGCCCCGACGCCCGACCGGCCTGCGGCGCGGTCCATATCGTTAACCACAGCTGCGTACAACGCCCCATTTTCACCGGCCAGGCCGATAGAAGCCACTCGCACATCGGGATCACCACGACGCTCGCGAAGTGCGGTTTCGGTGTCCCACACGGACTTGCCCCAAAGGTCCGAGGCATCTTTGAGTTCAGCCTGATCATTGGTGATATCCAGATACACTGGAGAGGCAGACTTGCCTTCAAAAATCACCATATCCCAGCCGGCATTCTTAAGCTCAGCACCGAAAAACCCGCCCGAGTTAGAGCAGGCAATAGCGCCTGTTAGAGGACCCTTGCACACCACAGACCAACGGCCCGAGGTCGGCGCGATGGTGCCGGTCAGGGGCCCCGTGGCAAAAATCATTTTGTTATCTGGTGACAGCGGATCGACCGTAGGATCGGTCTCCTCGACCAGATACTTGGTCGCGAGGCCTCTTTGGCCCATATAGTCGTGCGCCCATTCCATGTTGGTGGCCTCGGTAGTGCAGGCACCCCCAGAGAGGTCTACTCTCAGTATTTTTCCTGTCCAACTCATCTTGATACCCTCCTTTGCTTATTACTGGTAACTGTTCTATTGGTTAGTTGTTGATAATGCCTTTTGCTCGTTGATGCACTTTGATGCATGTTTCAAATTATCGCCAGCGGCGGCCCTAGTGATGAATGCTTCAATTGGCCCAAAGCGGGACTCAAAATGAATGGAGTGGCCACCGCAAAACTGTTCAGGGTCTTGTACCTGAATATAGTACTAACTTAACTGATTCAGATCCAAAAGTCTTGTTCTCTTGCTCTAGCCTATGGCGAGCGTCGGTCAGCCAGGTACTCATGGTTGTCGGCTGGTCATGTTTTCGTACTGTCAAGGCCCGCGGCTGTCGCGGCATGCTGAAGCATCCGCTGGTACCCGGTGCTGTCTTCCGCCACGTAAGCCAGTGCCGTGGTTGGGCAGGCTTCAACACACATGGGTTCGCCTCCACACAGGTCGCACTTAGTGACCACACCGGAATCAGGATCGTAATTGATGGCGCCAAACGGACAGGCAATGGAGCAAACTTTGCATCCGACGCAAACTTCGGCAGAGACCTCCTTAGCACCGGTGACTGGGTTCAGGGTAATCGCCTCTACCGGGCAGACCACCATGCACCAGGCTTCTTCACACTGGGTACAGGTCGAGGGAACATTTACCGCGCCGCCATCGAAAATGGTGATATCCATAACCGACTTGGCAGGATTAAAGGCTCCCACCTTACCGTAGGAGCACATCATTTCGCACTGATGGCAACCCGTGCAGGCATCTACTTCCATGACCAGCGCTTTATGCATACCGAATTCCCTTACAATCCCCGTTCTGATTAGCCAATGCTGTGTGGCGCGTGCTTCGCTTCAGGAACCGCCCTGGCCTGAATTTCAAAAACTTGTAGCCTAAGACACCGAATTTATTGGATAACGCTGACTACCGCAAATCAAATTTTGCCGATCCAGCCTTCTTAATTCCCAGTAGGCGTGGAGTTAATTCCAAATTCGGAGCATATCGAACCATCATTGGTAAAAATACCTCAAGCAGTGGCAAATCGACCTGTCTCAGGATCGCATCATCACCGATTGTTAATATACGCCCTGCTAAGCTTCGAACGTCTGATGCTTACTGGTTAACGACAACGCGCACCTGAGACACCAACTTACCTGGCTTATGAAAAATAAACACCTGTTCACTGTTGCCAAGATTCTGCTGGTGATTCTTTTGTTTAGTGTTATTTTTTATAACATCAACTGGGTAGACAGTTATACCCACCTGGGAAACGATGAAGCCATACTGGAGAACGCTCGCGGGCAGATTCTCGGGCCCTGGGATAACGAGGTGGTGCGTTTTAAGGCACAGGAGTCAACCACTCCAATAGATTTGCAAAAAGGTCGTCAGGTTGACGGCACCACCATTACCGTTTCGCCGGGTTTTCTTACCTACCTGCGTAATCTCGACCTTGCGCTTTTCGCCGCTGGCGCGGCACTGTTCTTCGTCTTTGTGGTCATCATTAACTCACGCTGGTGGTTCCTGATGCGAGTGAATGGCCTGGGTGTGCGCTTTATCGAGGCCCAACAATTCGGCTGGATTGGGCTTTTTTTCAGCAACGTCCTGCCCGGAGCAACCGGCGGCGATGTCATCAAGGCCGTCTATATTGTGCGGCGCTGCTCAGGGGACAAGGTCCGGGCAGTGGTATCGATTGTGATTGACCGAATCCTTGGCGTACTGTCACTGCTTTTTGTGGGCAGTCTGGCCAGCCTGCTTGCGATGGACCGCTTTCCGGTATTTGCCACCAGCATGTGGCTGACTAGCCTTGGCACCTTCGGGTTTTGCTTTTTGCTCATCAGTCCGGCACTGCGCCGACTGCTTCGCTTCGATGCTCTGGTCGCCCGGCTGCCACAACGGGTTGGCAGCATTATCACCGAGCTCGACCAAGCAGTGCTGCACTACCGCGGTCACCTGGTTGGTATTGGTGGATGGATCCTGGCCAGCCCTGCTATCTATACCCT
>CBFIBN010000127.1:0-4776 GCA_965660775.1 Arenicellales bacterium
AAGTCATAAAAAGACGCCTCCTGATTGACTAAAGACCGGTTCAATTTTCCTGCCAGGAAATGCACATCTGACGGCTACCTTAGGATGGAGGCCAAGCCGGCCATGACGTCGCTGTTAAAGCATCAGATAGTAAAGCGGTCCAACTCAAGATGATTGGCGTGTTACACGAGCGTGCTGGACGGGAGTGAACTGGAGGCGATGACCCCGGGTTGGGTAGGATTGCGTCAATGGACGTGATCTGGCGGTTTTTTCAGTGCTCAGCCTCTCAATCCTGAATGGAAAACAGCAATGACTGCAAGATTTGAACTAAGAGCGAGATATATAGAAGGATGGTACGAGCTTGATGCCGAAAAGCTGGTATCGGCAGCATCATCTGATTTTATATTTGATGATCCCGCTGAAGCATTACCTGTCAACAGAGAATCCTTAGCGCAATACATGGTTCGGTGGGATGCGCGAACTCGATTACTGGGTGCGACAAATGAATGGCGCCTTTCAGACGAGGTCCGCCAGGATAACAATGGGATCTTGACCGATTGGGAGTGGTGGGAGTTAAAAGGCTCTGAACTTTGCGGCATGGCGATAGTCAAAACCAGGGACGATGGAGTGTTTCTTGAGCGGATAACGTATTTTGATCGGGCCCAGCAAAGGCAATGAGTCGAGCCAGAACCGCTGCCAGGAATAATCCTCTTTAACGGAGGCACCAAACTATTGTTGTAAAATAAGATCGCAGTTCACACGAGCATCTAAATAAATCTGGAGAGTTTGATATGGCAGTTTCAGTGCAAGTACTTTACCCAGTAGGTGAAGGCACTACTTTTGATTACGATTATTATCTTGGCCAGCATATGGCTATCGTTGGCGACGTTATAGGCGAGCATATTGAAAGCACTTTGGTCACCAAGGGGCTTGCGGGTGGACCAGGAGTCCCAGCGGGCTACCATGCTATCGCAACCATTGTATTTTCGAACCAGTCGGCAATGGATGCCGCTTTGGCGAACGTCGGCCCGGCCCTTGACGATATCCCAAACTTTACAAACACGCAGCCACAAATGCTAATCGGTGAGGTCGTCGGTTAACCTGGGCGATGTTTAGGAGTGCAAGCCTGGCCATCAGGCTGAGGTCATAGGAGATGAATCTTGCGTCATGATTAATTCGACAGCCAGACTGTCGCAACCCACACTGAGGGCTGAGCCTTTGCTTCTAGACTTCTGACGCTCTACAGAACCCCGCTTTAGCGGGGTTTCTTTTTGCTTTTGCATACTTGCGCACGATGTCCCGCCTCTTAAGTTCCAAGTCGCAGGTAGAACAGCAACAGCACTTGCATCTGCTTTGCAATACCGCGGTGATCATATCTCCTAAAATCGTCTGCTCACAATGAGTTCTCGGCCCACAGGATCGCTCCAGGCAAACGGTAATTGCTTTGCAGCAATGCTGCTCTGGGCCACCGGTTTTGTCGCCTTAGAGTATCTGCTGGATGATTGGGGTGTCTTGTCATTGTCTTCACTGCGCTTGGCGGTCAGTGTCGTCTTTTTAGTGCTGTGGTGGGGTTGGACCGAAGGGTGGATCAAAGTTTTTGGAGCGCCTTGGCGAAAAGGTGTGGTTATTGGCGGTCTGGGGTGGGGAGTGGGCTCGGTATTTCTTTTAATGGGCCAGAAGTTGTCTGACCCGGTGACTGTCACAATTGTTGTGGCAATGATGCCGATCGCAGGCGCGGCTACGGAGATCGTATTTGACAATCGCCGGTTATCATGGCGTCTGGTTGTCGGAATTATCCTGGCAGTTCTTGGGGGCTATCTTGCGACCGGGGCGCAATTGACACAAGGGAATTTTGGCTTTGGGGTGGTGTTGTGTCTTGGTGCGATATTTTTGTTTGCCTGGGTTACTCGTGCGACGACTCGTCAGCTCGAACCGCTTAGCCGTACTGGGCAGACAGCCGTGACGCTTAGTGGGGGAATGTTGGTAACCCTGGCGTGGTACGGGATCTCCATTGTGGCCGCCCTTGGAGAAACCGATATAGGCACAATCGATACAGGAGACTGGTTGCCCCTGCTTATTGTTTTATTGCCTTCAGCGGGTATTGCGCAGCTGTTGTGGATTCGCGGGGCAGGGAAGCTGGGCATTTTGCTCGCGTCCTTTCATATGAATGCGGTACCGTTTTACGTAATGGTCATTCTTGTTTCATTATCCCTCGGCCAGTGGCATTGGCTGCAGGCGGGTGCGGTAGCGTTGGTGGCTCTGGGCGTGCTGGTTTCCCAGATGAGCCCGGGTGCATTTACCCGGGGGTGGAAGACATCGTAGACTCGCCTTGATTAGGCCGGCGGGCAATTCCCAGTTGTTCTTCATCAGCCAGGGGCAGTCCGTGGGTTTGGCAAAATTCCAGGGCATCGTCAATGTTGGCCAACGCATGTTCCGGATGGTGCGCATCCGAATTACAGATTACGGTAATCTGGTAATCTGAGGCGATGGCCCAGAACTGCCCCCAGGGGTAGCCCGGGATTCCTTTGGTTTTATTGGCCGCCTGTTTGCGAAAACCACCTCCATTGACTTCGAGCGGCTTATGGCATGCCTCAGCCGCTGCGAGTATGTCGTGCGTGCAGGCGGTCAGATCTTGGGTCCAGCTTTTGTTGGATAGGCCAAAGACATCTGGGTGAGCGATAAAAGAATAAAGATCGGATTCCATCATTTCGCACAGGTGAGCACTGTAGGCTCGCAGTTTGGCTGCGTTACTCATGCCAGAATATGAATCTTCCCATTTGCCGTTTATTGGCGTGTAGTGCCCCGCACCAATCAGGTAGTCGAACTGGCGCTCACCCAGAATTTCATCCTGGTAGAAACTACGAGTGTCCTCAAAGTCCTCACACTCCAGCCCCATGAGTACAGTCATGTCGGCAAAACGCAACCGGGCATCTTCTACTGCCTGTTGGTATCCATCTAGCTCTGCTAGCGCCATGCGGACATTGTTGAAACGATCTTTGGGTAGGGGCGTGTGATCCGAGATGCCGTAGGTGTCAGCACCGCACTCGCGGGCCGCAGATATATAGTCAAGGGCATCCCCGGTCGCATGTTTGCAACGGTAAGTATGGGAGTGCAGATTGCGTTTGAGCGCTTTAGCTATGTTCATAACTGTGTTGTTGGTGTGTGCCAGGTTTCACTAAGGGCGGCCATGAGATATTACAGGCAAATGACGGCTTGCCCACCTCTGCTAGGATCTTACCCGGGCACTCAAGTAAACTTAGCTGATTGGGCGTCAACCCACAGCGCCTACTGACCGGGAAAATTCAGGTGATGAGCAAAAGTATTATTTTACTGACAGTAAGTTGTTTGTTATGGCTCGCTCCAGCAAGGGCTGAGCAGGTTGGTGCGCAGATTTACGACAATCAGTGCAAATCCTGCCATGGCAGCGAAGGATTGGCGCTTGATACACCCATTTTGCACGGCCAAGAGCCGGCATATATCGTGAAGTCACTCCAGGCATTCAAGAAAGAGAGCCGTAAGGATCAGATCATGGGCAGCATGAATACCATCGCTGCAAGTTTATCGCTGGATGATATGAAAGCGGTAGCTCATTTTCTTGCGGGGCAGGATTCCTGCGACATCAAGCTTGAGATCGATTACAGCCGTGAGGGTTTTCGTGACGAATTCTCCAAGGGAAGACAGAAATATGCCGAATCGAATTGTAGTCACTGCCATTCGAGCTTTCATCATTATGCGCCTCGGATTATCGGTCAGAAATCCGGGTTCTTGACGCGGGCACTGGAGGAGTTCAGGACGGGTGAGCGTGTTGCGCCGATGATGGCGAACCTGCTTCGCAATTGGACAGATGACGATTATCGAAATGTAGTGTCGTATCTGAGCGGCATGCGGTTGATGCGTGCCTGTGGATCAGGTCACTGAAACGCCTGTTGATTCATTGGATTTTTCGTTATAGCGCGTCTTCCATAATGGCAAAAAAGAGGGGAGCCTTCTAGTGGATAATTTCCAAATGCCCTACCGTCTTTTTTACGCTGACGGTAGCGCGGCAATGGGCGCGCGCGTGATTCTTGAGGAAGTTGGCGAGACTTACGAATTAATAGAAACCGAGATTGGGGCGGGCATGCCGCGAGCCCCTGAACTGCTGGCACTCAATCCCAATGGCTGGGTGCCGGTGCTGGTATGGGAGCACGGCGCGATATACGAGTGTGCCGCCATTGTGATCTTTCTTTGTGACCGTAATCCAGAGCACCAATTAGCGCCAAGCGTGGATCACCCCGATCGGGGCAGGTTTTTGCAGT
This sequence comes from Arenicellales bacterium, assembly GCA_965660775.1. GTDB lineage: Bacteria > Pseudomonadota > Gammaproteobacteria > Arenicellales > UBA868 > UBA868. The sequence continues at coordinate 4,275 of CBFIBN010000127.1, forward strand.
GGCTGGCTTTTTTCTCCAGCTCCCTGCAGATCGCCTACCAGATGACATACCACACGGACAGATTCTGTACCTCAAAAGAGGATGAGGATTCGGTCCAGCGACGGTCAATTAAACGTCTGCGTGAGCTCTGGCAGGTAATCGACAACGCTATCGGTCACGGTGAGTGGATGTTGGGCCAGAAGTTTAGCGCAGCAGACATATACCTTTTTATGCTGACTACCTGGCTGTCAGATGCACATGGCCACCCATCGATCGAAGAGTTTCCCAATGTAAGCCGGGTCGCAAATGCCGTGCTAAAACGCCCGGCGGTACAGAAGGTTTACCAGCCTTTGGATTGAGGGGGGGGTGCGGGTACAGAACAGGATCAGTCCGTTTCTCCCTACCCAACTTTTCTCATCGCAAGATAGCAGTGAACATAATCCATGGCATGCCCGTTTGGTTCTAGTGCTACCAGGTCTTCGTATCGTTTGTAGAACGTATCGACAATGGCATGGCGATCTTC
>CBFIBN010000128.1:0-4772 GCA_965660775.1 Arenicellales bacterium
CAACTGCACCTGCGAGTGGCCAGCCAGTTCTCCCTTGCTCTGCTCTCCCGAGGCGACTCGAATGGTGAGTGCAAAGGTTTCCTGACTAAGACTTTCCATGTCCTCTCCATCGTTATAACGACCAGCATTGATATCCATTTCATTAGATAGCATCTCGAAACGGCCGGTGGTCGTCACAAATTTCAGGGTGGGCACGAAGGGAAAATTGGTAATTGATCCGTTGCCAGTAATAAATAGGATCGCGTTGCATCCTGAAGCCACTTGTCCGGCAATACTCTCGAGATCGTTGCCTGGACTGTCCATAAAATGGTAGCCGGGTTCAGTCATCGGGGCGCCATAGTCAATGACCGCATCCAGTCGAACTTCAGGGTCTTTCTTTCTGGCGGCCCCAATAGATTTCAAGGCAATGTTGTAAAGGCCCCGGAAGTTATTACCGCCGCTGGGATTGCCCTCGGCACTGGCACCATGATTGGCTGCATACTGTTTAAATTTCTCTATTTTCCGTAGAAACGATTTTGCAGTTCCAAGGTCCTTTACGTTACGCAGTACATAGGATTCTGCACCGATCAATTCATCGGTTTCGGCAAGATTGGCTTTACCGCCGTGGCGGATCACCTCTTTGGCTATGCAGCCGGCCAGTGGATTGCCTGAAATTCCAGAGAAGGCATCAGAGCCCCCGCACTGCAGTGCCAGAGCGATATTCGCTATAGGCTCCGGTGTTCGGACTTGTTCACCAACAATAGATATCCATTGGTCAACTTTCTGACTTGCCCTGGCAAGTACCCGTTCGCCGGATTGGCTAATTCGGAAAAATTCATGAGGTACGTGACTCAATGGATAATGGTTATCAAGCATGAACTGTTCAAGATCAGTCGCGGTGAAGGTCCCGTTCCCATAATCCACGGCCAGCACTGCAGCCACATTTGGGTGCACCATGAACCCAGCCAGTGTCCGCATCACCAGCGACCAATTATTCGGGCGGGCGCTACCGTCCCCCTCGGTATGGGTGACGGCAACAACCCCATCGATATTTTTCCCAAGTTTCCGATTTGAATATGCTGATTCAACTTGACGAGCAAACGCAGCAGATTGCACGGTTAACGCAAGGATCACAATGAAGTTACGGGTGCCAACACCTCGCTGTCCTGGACGCCGATATCCCAGAAATGTCCCTACCTCACTGGTGGGTGCAACCTGCGTTCCTGGCGAAAATGTGGCTTCATTGATCTGATGTTCCAGTATGACATCGAGAAAGTTGGCCTCGCGTGGCAGTTCGAAATCTATGTCTCGCTGCCCCAATGCCGTGAGGATTTTCTGGTTGCATACATATTCACCAGGATCAAGCGATCGGATCGCCGTTCCAAAAGGTAATCCCCACGATAGCAGCGGTTCACCAGCTTTTACTGGGGTCAGAACAAATCGATGCCCCTCCAGTATGGTGTGATGAGTCGTGATTTGTCCGTGTTGGGTTTCGATCATGGAGCCATGATTTATCCGTCGCGTGGCAATGGCTACGTTGTCGCCACGGTCGGCTAACCGGGCAATCTCGTTAAATTGAAACTTGGTCATAGGTTCAGAGTATTGTCAGACCGTGTCTTGGTCAAATGGCGGTGAGATTGCCAGGATACTCCAAAATGCATGGAGCCCTGGTTCTGTCAGTTTGTGTTCTGCCAAGATAAGGCACGTTGGGTTGGTACGCTAAATAATGAATCATCCCTGGGTGGTCCGATCTGCCACCATACTAACGATTAATATCCAGATTCTTGGCAGTGGAGATGATTTGCTGCCAGGTGACATCATCAAGCGGTATCCCTTTTTTGCGTCGATCATTTTCGGTCGCCTGTTCCGGGTCACCTGGCAACTGGACAGGATGATTGGGATCAGCTGGGGCCGATTGGCTGACCCAGTGGGCGAATCGACTGATTTCTGAATCTACACGCTCCTGGTCAGCAAAGACGCCAGGATCCATCAGGATAGATAGCATACCGTTGGTTAATGCCGTAACTCCCGGGCGGGCACAGCCACCACCGGCAATCGCTCCGGCCAGCAAATCAGTCATGATCGCAAGGCCAGAGCCTTTGTGGCCTCCCATTGGCATCAGCGTCCCTGGTGGTTCGGCATATAGATCTGCCGGATTGCAGGTCGGTTTTCCGGTTGCATCAAGCAACGAATCCGCAGGAAGTTCCACGCCTTTGTTGCGGGCTACTCTGACCTTACCTTCGGCAAGCGCAGAGGTCGCAGCATCAAAAATAATCGGACTCCCGTTATTAACAGGCATGCCGATTGAAATAGGGTTGGTCGAATAGCGCGCATTGATCCCGCCAAAAGGAGCGACCATCATCCCCGCGCCTGAAGTATTAACAAAATGAAGCGATACTTGTCCTGCCATCGCGGCTTTCTCCGCCCAATCTCCAATTCGACCCAGATGGCCAACATTTCCAACGCCGACCATCGCAAGCCCAAAGGTGGCGGCTTTTTGGATGCCTTCGTCAATTACCTGGTTGCCGATCGTTTGGCCAAACCCCTTGTTGCCCTCATATAGCGTGATCGTATCGTTTTCAAAAACAACAGTGGCCTTCTGATTGGGTACTACATTACCCTGGCGCCAAGAGTCGATATACTGCGGGATTCGAATGACACCGTGGGAATCGTGGCCTGTCAAATTCGCCCGTACCAGAAGTCGGCTGATAATTTCCGCTTCGGTGTCGTCGCAGCCAATCGCGCTGAAGATTTCTTTCGAAAGGCCTTCCAGTTCCGTGACTATTATTTTCATGGTGCTCCTATGGGAGAATGTTTAGGGTATTGACGGTGAATGGATCAGCACCGCCAAGAGAATGTGACCCAGTAAAAGTAAATAGTGATGTACGTACATAAACTATTTTTCTGTACAGAGCAAGAAGATTAACCCAAACCCGAAATGGAGAAACTTTGATGATTGGAAATCCAGTTAACCTGACCGTGCGTAAGCATTTCGAAAGACCGGACATTGGGACACTAAAAATGTTTCAAGGCGTTCCAACGGGCTTTGTCGTTGACGCCCAAAATGGGACTGGGGCACTGGATCGAAAAATAAAACCACTTGATCCTGAAATGGAGTTTGTAGGTGCGGCTATGACTGCAGATGCAGAACCTCGCGACTATCTTCCTGTGCAGCCTGCGATTGCGTTGGCTAAGCCCGGAGATGTCCTGGTGATTGCAACGGGTGGATATGAAGGCGCCGCGGTCATCGGTGACAATGTCGCTATGATGGCAAAGAATCAGGGCCTTGCAGCAATCGTAACTGATGGTTTGGTGCGCGATATAGAAGGGGTTTTAGCCGTGGGCCTTCCCGTATTTTGCTGTGGACTCTCCCCCAACTCTCCCTATGCACGTGGTCCTGGCCGAGTCGGCCTGCCGATCGCCATATCACGATCGGTAATACAGCCTGGAGATGTCATTATTGGTGATCGAGATGGGGTAGTGGTTATCTCTCGAGATGAGGTCGACGCCGTGATTGAGAAACTCAAGTGGGTTCGGGAAAAAGAGATCGAACTTGAATCTAAGGTCAAAGCAGGGCTCTGTTATGCGCCCTGGGTAGACGATTACCTGCAATCGGCGCAGACACGATATCTGGACTGAACCTTTGCAGTCGAAACATCAGAAGACAGACAATGACCAGTGAACCATCGGCCTTGAACTTCGACATAGTCAGATTATGGGGAAAATAAAAGCACACTCAATGGTTTGACCCCACGAGCATGTCTATGAGAAATCGATTCGGAAGCGTTCGAGTTTGGCCTGGAATTTTGAGTTGTTAACCACGTCAGGATCGACCAGAACGGACGGTGGCGTCCCGCGCTTGATCGAAAATACGTGCTCGAGATCCTGAGCGCCGATGCCTGCGAAACACTGGTCGGTCCAACACAGGGCGTGTGGCGACAATATGACATTATCCAGGGTCAGCAAGGGATCGTCAGCCTCGGGGGGTTCCGGCTCGAAGACATCCAGTCCTGCACCGGCAATGATCCCGGTTTTCAGTGCCTCGACTAAAGCGTGCTGATCGACGACCGGCCCGCGTGAGGTGTTGATCAGAAATGCTGTTGATTTCATCAGCTTGAGTCTGGATGCATTCACGAGGTGTCGAGTGTCGGCAGACAGCGGAACACTCACCGACAGGAAGTCACTTTCACGAAACACCGTCTCAAGATCAGTGAGTTCGACGTTGATGGCCCGGGCGCTCTGCGGATCAATGTAGGGGTCATGGGCGATCAAACGCATGTCAAGCGGTGCGCAGATGCGAGCCAGTTCGGCACCGATATTGCCAAGGCCAACCAACCCCAGTGTTCTGCCAACCAGACCTGTGCCCATATGATCCGAACGCCGGGCAAAAGTTTCTGGGCCCCCGCGGACCAGTGCGTCTTTGGCCATAAGTTTCCCGGCCAGCGCCAGGATGTAGGTCAGGATGGCGGTAGCGACCGGTCGCCTGACCCCATCGGGCGTGATACCCACGGCAATACCCGCTGCCGTGCAGGCCGGCACGTCGACAGTGTCATAACCGACGCCAAACCGCGTAACCAGGGCCAGTCGGCCGCTGTCAGGAATGCTGTCGGCGTCGAATTTCTCGAGCAACAGCACCAGAGCATCGAAGTCGTCAAGGGATTCCCCGGTCATGCGACCATTCACGCCGGGCACGTAGGCAAATTCGATATCCCGATCGCCGGCGAGCGGCGCCAGATCGAACATTGGAAATACCGGGTCGCCATCGCCGGTCTGGAAGGTCCCTGAAAGGGCCA
>CBFIBN010000129.1:0-4713 GCA_965660775.1 Arenicellales bacterium
TACGATCTGCGTTCTGTAACATACCGCCGACACAGGCGACGTCTTCTTCCTCAAGCAGCGAGATCACATCTTTGGTCCAGCCAACCGTCTGCATATCAGTGTCATCGTTCAGAAAGACCAGCACATCACCAGTGGCCTGACGGGTGCCCAAATTGCACTTGCGGGCAAAATCAAAACCGGGCTCATCGCAAACCGTCGAACCCTCGAGACCATGATGCTCAATGAGCTCGCGTGCCTGGCGAACATCGTCCCCATGGTTGAGTACCAGCACAATCTGCACCTGTGGAGATTCGGGGCCGGGGGCATCCTGCAATGGCAGCGACCGGCGGATCGACTCCAAGCAGTGCTCCAGTAAAGTCAGCTCAACCCCGTCAACGACCCGTTTGGTTCCCAGCCGGCAAGGTATGACGATGGAGATCGTGGGCAATCGTGTACAACCAAGGCGCGAGCGATAAACCCCCACTGGCTCCGGTTCAGTGTCGGGGAATCGACGCAGCAATACTGGCTCGACTGTAGCCTCCTGGTGCAACCGGGAAAAGTGTTCGCGCAGCGCTTGTTGGGCGTGGTCCACCGTCTGGGCAGACATCTGCTCGCCCGAACGTGACTGGGTCTGCTCGAGAATACGCCAGTGATAGGCAACCGTTTCGGCATGTACCGGCTCTACCTGCTCACTCATACGCAGCGCGAGATCGTGATCCTGACTACCTTCAAATCCTTCGCGGTAACCCCCGACACGCTCGAACAGTTCTTGCGAGAAAACCTGCAGGTGATTGATGTACATGGTCGAGCGCAGCAGTTGCGGACTGTAATCCGGCTTGAACATACGACGGATCAGAAAGCCATTGGCATCTACCTGAATCTCATCAGAATAGACCCACGATGCCTGGTAATAATCCAGGCAGCGCAGAGTCTGGGAAAATCCCTGGCTGACCACTACATCATCGTGATCCACTGGCGCCAGCAAATCGCCTGATGCCACTGCAGCCGCCTGGTTGAGGGCATAGGAAACTCCCGCGTTGGCATCATTACGCAGCAATTTCAGGTTAGCCAGCTTGGCTTCACCACAACGGCTGAGGAATGCGCGGGTCTCTTCACGGTCGGATGCATCATCAACGATCACCACCTGATGTCGATCAGCAGCAGCCTTAAGGACACTGTTGACGCAAAGCGTCAGCACCGCCGGGTCGGTGTTATAGACCGGTACAAGAAAAGAAACCTGCATCAACTGGGTAGCGCCTTTGGTTATTGCAATTCGCTGGAGTGTCTGAATTCTGCCTGGCCGGCGTGATCCTGCGCCGGCGGGCCCTATTGTGAGGCGATCTCCCTAGCGCGGCAAATGAGTTTGAAGCGGCCCAGTCCGGCCCTTGAGGCCATCACGAATGCCTCGAACCATCATGCCAAGGTTACGCCGGCGCTGGCCGGTAAAAAGGGAGAACACCACGAACATCTTGGCCAGACGCAACATATCGGTATGCTTCCAGCGCCGGCTGGGGTAAGAACGCCGCCAAAGCAGTACGCTGTTGCGATACACGTAGTAGTAGCGAAACGGCTGGTGTACTGGCAGGTAACGCCAACGGCCGAGCCATACCCGCACCGTGCGCTCGCCCAATCCATGATCCAGGACCGCATCGCAGACCCCGAAAGAGCGCCAACCCGCAGCCCCCGCCCGCAAAAACCACTCGGTATCCAGGTGATCAATAAAAAGCGCCTCGTCCATCAACCCGAGCGCCTCCAATGCATCACGGCCAAACAGCGCGCCCGAGGAGATCAGCATGTCGGCCCGCACTGTTGAGCCGGGCTGATCGGCACGACAAAAACATCGCCTGAAACGCAGCCGGCCAAAGCGTACAAAGTACGATGGGTGACCCCGATCGGTGCCAAGATAACGCGCACCTACCGCTGCCACACGCGCGCCGGCACGGCGCTGTTCATCCCGCGCGTGAACCAGCGCAGCAACCATCCCCGGGCGCGGCAGGCTGTCCTGGTCGAGCAACAGCACGGCATCGGCGCCGTGATCCAGGGCAGTGCGCAAGCCTTCGTTGTGCGCCCAACCCAACCCGCGATTCTGTGGCACCCCGCTAAAGCGCGCGAAAGCGTGCTGTTCGACCAACTGCGCGACCGCTTGCGCATCGTCGGAACCGTTGTCAATGATCAACACCGTGTCGACTTGCCCGGCAAGGCGCTCAAGCACCGTCCCCAGAGCTTCCAGATTCGGCTGGTAGGTAATGACCACGGCAAAAACCATGGTGGGCGAGTTGCTTGTGTCAACCATCGGTACCCGGACTCGGTTCAGGCAAAAGGCCAGCGCTGGCCGGTCAAGGCAACAGCGACGATATAAGCGAAAACCATCAGGGCCGCGGCAACGGCGATAGCCCGCTGCCCCATCGTACGGCCTGCACGCAGCGCGACCATGCCAAATGCAATATAAAGAATCACACCCCCCAGTTTGAAGGTCAGCCAGTCACTCCCGCTTGGGCGATACGCCGATAGATACAGCAGACCCAGCGCACTTAGCAGCAAAGCAGCATCGATAAAGTGAGGCACCACCCGGGTCAAGCGGTGGTGGGCACTCGGTGAACCGCGTAGCACCCAGGCACTGCGCAACACAAAACCGGCAATCGATAACCCCGCGCAGCTAACGTGTATGTTCTTGATAATCTGGTAACTATCCATCGACTGGAGGCGGGCAGACATGTCGCATGTAATCGGGGCAAAACACCGACCCGGAGACGCTATCATACCCGGGTGTGCCCATTTATCCCTTTCGGACCGAGGGCAACCTGTCATTATTATCAAACTTGACCTCTAATTTACCTTTACAGCCGAGCCGCGGCATTGCCCTGATGATCGGCGCAATGATGATCGTACCGTTCATGGATGCTCTGGCAAAACTGCTGAGCAGTCGCTACCCGGTGCTGCAACTGGTCTGGGCCCGGTTCTTCTTTCATTTCCTGCTGGTATTGCCAATCGCACTGTGGCGACACGGTGGCAGCGTGCTGTCGGTACCGCGGCCGGCGCTGCAGATCGGCCGCGGGCTATGCCTGATGGGAGCAACCCTTTGTTTTTTCGCTGCCATTCGCACTATTCCCCTGGCCGACGCCATCGCCCTGATCTTTTTTGACGCGGTTATCATAGTCATGCTCTCGGGGTTGTTTCTGCGCGAGCGGGTGCCCCTGGGGCGCTGGATCGCCTGTGTGCTCGGTTTAGGTGGCGTCGTTCTGATCGTCCAGCCCGGCTTTGGCGAGTTTCAGTGGTCCAGTCTTCTGGCACTGGCAGCGGCTTTTTTCTTCGCTCTTTATTTTCTTTCGACCCGACTATTAAGTGGCAACACGCCACCGCTGGTGATGCTGACCTGGCAGGGTGTCGGTGGTTTCGTATTGATGAGTGCGCTGGTTCCGTTGGTGTGGGTGCCGCCGACGCTCACCGACCTGGCAATGATGGCAGCACTGGGCGTAATTGGCGCCAGCGGCCACCTGCTGTTGATCCGCGCTTTCCAATACGCCGAGGCTTCACTGCTGGCCCCCTTCTTGTATACCGAGATCATCATGCAGGTACTGCTGGGCTACTGGCTGTTTGGCGATATTCCCAACAGCTGGGCATTCGCCGGTATCGCCCTCATCATCGGCGTGGGCGTATACCTGTCGCTTAGCTCAGGCAAACGCCCCCAAGGCTGAGCGTCCGGCGCGGCTTAACCCTAATCGATTCAGTAAGTGGCACCAAAGGCGGGGTCGTTATGCCCGGCGGGTGCCTGCAGCCCAGCCAGTCGACAGCCCTGCACCACCGGCCCCTTGGGAAAAAGCTGAAACAGGTAGCGCCGCCCGCCCTGGCGGTGAAATCTCTCTTCCAGTGCATCGTGTAACTCGCGCAGGTTGCTGATCTGGTTCTCGTGACGCGCAAAGTATTCCTGCAGCGCACATACCACCTCCCAGTGGGCCGATCCCAAAACCAGCCCGTCATCAGCTATTGCCTGCTCGCCATCCGTTGGTGACCATCCTGGCGGGGCATGTGGGTAGCCGGGAGGGGTATCACTTAAGCCCGGGTGGAGGATATCGTCCATCGTCTTGGCCATGACAATCTTCCTTATGGTCTATTCCTGAGTTTAGGCACCAACAGCACCGGTAGCGGGACTAATCATAATCGCGTTGGGCCGTAACGACTAATCGGCTGTGATCGAAGTCAGTGTGCTGCGTTGAGAACCGCTGGCGAGGCCAGCACATCTGCAGGAAATCCAAAACCGATGCGGGCAAAGGTTCAGCCGTGTACCAAAGGCACTGACAGGTACAGCCCGAACTCAGCCGCGAGGTCGCAACTCACCCGTGCATGAACCCGGCCCTGGCGATCTAAAAAGCGCTGGCGCTGGGCGGCTGGGAAGATGCCGTCGTGCCAGATCCCAGGGTGGATGTACAAGCCCCGGCTGCCATCACACCACAACGCAATCACCTGCTCCACCGCCAGATCATCGCCAGGCAAAGCCACAGGTACAACAAAAGGGCTGTGATCCTGTGGGAAAAACAACTGGCCGCCATCGGGGTGATAGTTCATGTGCCACAACAGCACCTGGTCCCGGGCCACCGTCTGTTGGGTGGTGGAGGCCAACTGCGGGTCGGTGGTTGACCAACCCAGCACGTAATGACCTGAAACTGCCTCGTTGCGCCCATAAAGTACATCACCTTGCCACTCACCGTGAAAGATGCCTTCTACCCAGCCACCCTC
>CBFIBN010000130.1:0-4659 GCA_965660775.1 Arenicellales bacterium
GTAGGCGTGATTGGCATCAATCATTAATGGGAAATCTGGGCCAAAGATCTGCCGAACCAGATCGACTCGCTGCCCATCGATCTCAATCGGCAACAGCCCGATTTTTATCTTGACGGCACGCAGGCCCGATTCTTTCAATTGTTGAGCTTCACTCTCCAGAGCCGCCAGCATTTTGGGCGTGTCAGCAAAGAAATCCGGGTAGTAACATCCTGTACCGTAAGCCTTTACCTGATTGCGGAATGCCCCACCCAGCAGGGCATGCACGGGTCGGCCAAGCGACTTGCCCATGATGTCCCACAGGGCAATATCGATAGCACTGAGCGCCTCAATGTAAGTGCCTTTTTGTCCAAAATCCCGGCTAAAGGCATAAAGCTCTTCAAATGTCCGGTTAGGGGTATCGGCAGGAGTATTGATAAGTCTTGGGGCCAGAACATCATTGATGCAGCAGGCAACCGGTTCAGGAGGACCATATTGACCACCCTCTCCCCATCCCACAATTCCGTCATCGCTGCAAATACGAACCAGCAGGCTATTGCGGTCCGTGAACCGAGCCTGGGAAGAGTAGAACGGTTTATCGAGTGGGCTTCGCAGAATATAAGTTTGAATTGTCTCAATCTTCAAGAAAGAACTCCCAGCGGTGGACTGTGTCGACGCCTTAGGATTTAACTGCTTTTGGGGAGTAGTCCATTGGCAATCGCGCTTTCGAAATGGGCCATGGTCTTTGCGACACCTTCTTCGAGTGGCGTGTAAGGGATCTCACCGAGCAAGTCATGCAATTCGGCATCGGTCGCGCCATGCGGAAACGGCAATGGGGTTTCTTCGTGAGTGATTTGCGCCGTGGGCAGCACCGACTGAATTGCGGCAACCACTTCACTCATCTGCGCCACAGAGCCCGCTAAGTTGAATACATCGGCACCTTGCTTTGGCGTTCTGGCTGCCTGTATAAATATTTTCGCCACATCATCAACGTATTGAAATCCATTGTAACCACCAAAGCTGATGCGGTATTTCTCATTTCGCACCGCGGCGAGCATTGCCTGGGTGGGGGTAGATGTCACCCCTTGGTCACGCCCTGGCCCGTAGACGGTATAGGGGCGAAGGCCAATGCTGGCGATCTGGTTATCCTGCCAGTACACGGTTGCGGTACCCTCGTTGGCCTGCTTGTAGACGCCATAATGTGTTTGTGGATGCAGCACCGCATCATGTTGCAAGAGCTTAGTTGAATAAAATTCACTGCTACCAAAGACCGCGATGCTGCTGGCATAGACCAACTGGCTGATACCGGCTTCCTTGGCCGCTTCGAACAGATTTGCCGTGCCCACGACATTGACTGCAGCACCGAGCGGCGGGTCTGCCTTGCAAAAAGGAACCTGCAGGGCGCCCAGGTGAATGATATGGGTCGCACCGGATTGCGTTACTGATCGTTTGACAGTATCGGTATCAGTCACATCCCCCTTGATAAAATTTACCGCGTCGAGCTCTTGTTGGGTCATGATCAGTTCGAGTCGATGCCGATTCGAACTGAGGTCAAACACAGTAACATGGGTGTTTGATTGCACCAGGTTCCGCACGACCCAGGCGCCAATACAACCCATGGCACCCGTGACAAAAAAGTGTTCATTACTCATCGGAATTCCTCGTTAGTTATCGGTTTGGTACGCCGTGGGTTTGTTTAGCGTTCGGTATATTCCAATGGGAGATACTCCTTGTTTACGACATCGGTTGCAACCGACGCAAGCAGAAAAATTAAAAGCAGAGGTCAGCTAGCCCAAATTCCTGACAATTGTGCATCGGGAATGTATAGTGCAACTGTACCAGTATCGCTCAGCGGCAAAGGTTTATCCACCGCTGGAGCCGCGTTGTTCTGACTGGCAACAGATTGTCTGTCGACGATGTCTTTCGTCGGAGCGATCTGGTTCAATCCACCCGTTTTGAGCTGGCGATGACAAACCTGTTTTTCCTGGTATCTGTCAGGAGATGCGGTTTGTGGCAACGCACGAGCCAGGCAATAGTGAGAATGCAAGAGTGAATCATCGATCAAACTGGTTTTATGGCTGGACCGTTGTCGCGGTCTGCACGGTGACCATGACGCTGGGTTATGGTGTGCGCCATTCCTTTGCGGTTTTCTTTACCCCAATACTTGACCAGTTTGGGTGGAGTCGAGGCAGTACTGCCATAATGTTGTCCCTTCACCTGTTGGTCTATGGTGGTGTTGCACCATTTACGGGGGCTCTTAGCGATCGTTGGCGGCCCAAGCGAATGATTTTACTCGGCGCCGGCATCACCGCCTTAGCAACCGCCGCTTGTGGTCTCGCCTCCGAGTTGTGGCACTTCTATATTATTTTTGGGGTTGTCACGCCCATTGGTCTGGCGCTTATCGGAGCTCCCGTCATCAATCCGACGATTACCAACTGGTTCTACAAGTTCCGGGGGATAGCTTTTAGTTTGGCGCAGATGGGTGGTGGACTCAGTTTTCTCTTCGCCATTTATGCGGAAACCATGATCTCGGCTTTTGGCTGGAGGAGGGCCTATTTTGTACTGGGCCTGACGTTGCTGGTCATACTGGTGCCGCTGTTTCTTCGTTTCTATGTCTACCATCCCAGAGAAAAGAATTTGGAGCCGCTGGGCATCAAGGACGGAAAGTCAGCACAAGACGATGCTGCGACGGGAGAAGTGGACCAAGGCGGCTGGACCCTAAAACAAGCGAGCCGCACTTATCAGTTGTGGCTACTGGTTTTGTCACAGACGTTGTTCTGGGGTGTGGGTTGCTACATGCTACTTGCGCATCAGGTTAAGTTTGCCCAAGACGTGGGCTACAGCGCTGGTTTTGCAGCAGCGACTTTTGGCCTGTTCGGTATATCAATGGTAATTGGACAATTGAGCGCGTCGATTTCTGACAAGATTGGAAGGGAGACGGTATTGGTTTCGGGTTGCGCCCTTGCTATTGGATCGGTGTTTGTCTTGACCTTGGTGAAGGATGCTTCGCAATCTTGGATGTTATACACATACGCCATCGGATTTGGACTGGGAGCTGGCCTTCAGGCACCCACGGTGTTTGTGGGTGCATCGGATATTTTTTCCGGCCGGCACTTTGGTGCAATCAATGGGTTGATCCTGGGTGGCATGGGGATCGGTGGCGCAGCCGGCCCGTGGATCGGCGGATACATTCATGATATTTTTGGCAGTTACCGATACGCCTTTGGCCTGTCTATGTTGTGTTTTGCACTATCGGCAGTTGCTTTCGTGATTGCCGCTCCACGGCGCGCACTGCCAGCGCCGCCGGGATATCTCAGTGTGGCGCCGGCAAAAGAATAAAACGGCTGTTGTGGCTAAGATTCAGGCGCTGTCGACCACTTGCTGCTGTTGCAGACCGAGGCCCTCGACACTGAGTCTCACGACATCTCCAGATTGCAGATAAATAGGCGGATTCATGCCGTGACCGACGCCGGGTGGGGTGCCAGTGGCTATGATATCTCCCGCTTGCAGGCTCATGCACTGACTAAGGTAGGAAACAATCTGGCTGACTGGAAAGATCATTGTGCGGGTATTGCCATCCTGATGGCGCTTATCATTAACTTCCAACCACATATCCAGATTTTGCGGGTCAGGGACTTCGTCGCGTGTGACCAGCCAAGGTCCGATCGGACCATAGGTATCACCCGATTTCCCTTTAATCCATTGGCCGCCTTGTTCCAGTTGCCATTGCCGTTCAGAGACGTCATTGACTACACAATACCCGGCCACATGATCAAGTGCGTTCTCCTGGGATACATATTTGGTGTGCGACCCAATAACGATGCCGAGCTCTACTTCCCAGTCGGTTTTTACGGATCCGCGAATTAATTCGATGTTGTCGTTGGGCCCCGAAATAGCACTGGTGGTTTTCATAAACACGATCGGCTCGGTTGGAATAGGCATTCCAGTTTCCTTGGCGTGATCAGTGTAATTAAGGCCAATACAGACAAATTTACCGATTTGACCGACACAGGGCCCGAGGCGGGGATTGCCTTCAACGCGGGGCAGGCTGCTTGGGTCTATCGACGCAATTCGCTCAAGTTCACCCGCTTCGACGGTCGCAGGCGAAATGTCATCTACTATGGATGACAAATCTCGAATGCTGCCTTGGTGATCAAGTATGCCAGGCTTCTCCGCACCGACTTGTCCATATCGCACTAATCTCATAATGGCTCCCTCGCCGTTTATTTAGATGAAAACGCAGTGGTGGTCCTTAAAAAAATCTCGACGACAATGAATTCCACACGTCGGTGCTATTGTATGCAATTGCGTCGCCAGCGGCGACTGAAACCGGCTAGAGTGGTTGGTTGGTAACGCACTAGAAATTTGATTGGCCGTGCAACCGGCGTAGCGTAGAATGATAATCAACCGAAAATTCGGATTGTGGGTGCTCCCAGGGAGTTGCCTTCCAGGCTGGTGTTGGCACTTGGTTATACGACAGCGCAATCTTCAATTAATACAGGACAGAGCATAAGAAAATGAGCATGGAACTTGCGAACAAAGTGGCCCTGGTGACGGGAGGTTCCCGTGGAATCGGCCGCGCAGCCAGCATTGCCCTTGGGCAGGCCGGGGCAAAGATTGCTGTGAACTATATGCACGATGATGAAGCCGCACAGGCGACTTTGTCCAAGATTGAAGAGGTTG
>CBFIBN010000131.1:0-4659 GCA_965660775.1 Arenicellales bacterium
AGGGCCTTGGGGCTCCGGTAGGTAGTGTCCTCACAGGCGGCCGTGAATTTATCGCGCGAGCCAGGCGCTGGCGCAAAATGCTCGGCGGCGGGACCCGCCAGGCCGGTGTTCTCGCAGCTGCCGGCCTTTATGCCCTGGATCATCATATCGAACGCCTCGCACAGGATCACGATAATGCGACGAGCCTTGCAGATTTGTTGTCCAACCTGGATGAAGCCCAAGTTCACGCAACAAATCTGCGCACCAATATGGTCTTCGTATCCTTCCCCCCTGACAGCCTCAAAGGCCTGTCTGCCTACTTAAGAGAGCGCGGGATTCTGGCCACAGTGCGAAGTAACCCTGTTCGCCTTGTTACCCATCTTGACGTTACTGAAGAACATATCGGCAAGACCGTACAAGCCATAAAAGGCTATTTTCGCGTGACTTAACGATCAGCCTAACGGGGGATCTTCAGGCCGCCTTACTGTCGCTTTTGGGATTGTCCAGAAAATCACGCCATAAAGGTTCCAGATCGACAATTGCCTTCTCAAAGGCCTCTTGGCGAACGGGACCGAAGCCGCGTACCTGAATTGGCCATTGCGCTATATGCGTGGCGATCTGGGGCCTACCCCTATCGAACCCAGCCCACAGCCTCTCGAGGGTCTTTTCATATTCTTTTCGGATCTCGCGGGCCAGGTGTCGCTCCTGTGTGTAACGAAACGGGTCGAGCCAAGTATTCCGGATCCTCCTCAAACGGCTGAGAATCCGGAACACAATAAAAATCCACGGACCAAACACCCGCTTCACCGGTCGTCCGGTAGCAGAATCAATTCGTGAGATTATCGGCGGCGCGAGATGAACTTTTAGCGAAAAATCTCCAGTAAATTCCCTGGCGAGTGATTGTCGAAATTTGGGGTTGGTATAAAGGCGGGCAACTTCGTACTCGTCTTTACAGTACAACACCTGAAACCCGCTTTCGGCAACCACGACGGCCAGTTCGGGCAGTTGTCCCTCGCCACAGACTTGTCTGGCCATGCTGACCCATCCGGATAGCGTTGACGCTGCCTTTTTTCCATGGGACTCGCGGAGCAGCTCGATTAGTCTCGAGATCTTATCGTCCGATGACTCGGTCCTTTGCTGCTCGCGAATCGGGTGCTGCCCATCGAGCAATGTGCGGATGGCATCACTATGGTTTAGGGCGGCACGTCCCAATCGAAACGCTTTCTTATTCATCTCAACAGCTTGCCCGTTAAGCTCAATCGCTCGTTCGATTGCACTGCTTGGGATCGGCAGAGCGCCCTGCTGGAAAGAAAATCCCAACATAATCATATTGGCAGCAATCGTGTCTCCGAAAGCCGCTTTGGCAAGGCGTGTCGCGGCTAAGGTTTTGAAGGCGCCTCTCGCCGCGACCTCTTGGATGGTGGCCAGCAATTCATCCAATGGAAACACCTGGTCTCGCATATGAATGAACTCGCCAGACATCATCTGGTTGGTATTAATGGCGCAGATCGTATCCTCGTTGAGCTTTTGCCTTGTCTCAGGGGAGGCAGAGGTAACCAAATCACAGCCCAGCAACAAGTCAGCACCTCCATCGGCGACATGAGTAGCGCTGATATCACGGGGGCTCGGCGCGAGGATAATGTGGCTGGTCACGGCCCCACCTTTTTGCGCAAGGCCAGCCATATCCAATACCGAACAGCCCATCCGTGAAATGTGTGCCGCCATCCCGAGAATGGCACCAATAGTGACGACTCCAGTGCCGCCAACACCCGTGAGCACGATGCTGAACTGACCGTTGATTGATGCTGGAGGTGGCTCAAGCATCAGCGAATCAGCCAATGAAATCAGGCCAGGGTCACCAACCCCTTGGCGTTTTTCACCACCGATGACAGAAACAAAGCTCGGGCAAAAACCCTTCTGGCAGGAGTAGTCCATATTGCATGAGGACTGGTCTACCGCTCGTTTTCGCCCCAGCGAGGTCTCCGTGGGCACAAGCGCCACGCAGTTGGATTGCGTCCCGCAATCTCCACAACCATCACAGACGGCCTCGTTGATAAACAGACGCTGATTGGGAGTCTCCATCTGCCCACGACGACGGCGACGGCGCTTCTCAGCGGCACAGGTCTGATCGAAAATGATGGCTGAAGTGCCGGGAATTTCTCGAAACTCACGCTGCACTCGCATCAGTTCATCACGGTGGTGAACCGTAACACCAGGAGCCCAATCAACGTCTGCTGGGTATTTGTTTGGTTCGTCGGTAACGACTGCAACCCGGGTTACCCCTTCCGCATACACCTGCCGCGAGATCCGCGCTACGTCCATCGGTCCGTCTACCGATTGTCCTCCTGTCATAGCGACTGCATCGTTATATAGAATCTTGTAAGTGATATTGACTCCGGCACTGACGCACGCACGAATAGCCAGCAATCCCGAATGAAAATAGGTGCCATCACCAATGTTCTGAAAAACATGCTCGGTGGTGGTAAACGGGCTTTCGCCTATCCAACTCGCTCCTTCGGCACCCATCTGGGTGAAGGTGGCTGTGTCGCGGTCCATCCATTGGGCCATATAGTGACACCCAATTCCGGCCAATGCGCGAGACCCATCCGGAACGACCGTTGAGCTATTGTGTGGACAGCCGGCACAAAAATATGGGGTGCGTACCATCGGCGCAGGTTTTGCCTTATGCCCTTCAACTCGTGCCCGCAAAGCATTGAGGGCTCCGCTCAGAGACTCATTGGTCGTGAATTTCGTTAACCGCTCACCGATGACGATTGCAATGTGGGCAGCGCCGAGACGTCCAGACACCGGAAACAGGACAGCGCCCTGCTCATCGCGTTTTCCCACCACCTCAGGTGCCTCGGGGATTCGATAAAGAATGCTGCGGACCTGGTCTTCGATCAGGCCTCGTTTTTCCTCCACGACTATCAGCTTGCGCACGCCGCGGGAGAAATCTTTAATGCCCTGTGCCGCCAATGGCCAGGACATACCTACTTTGTAAAGCTTAACTCCGAGATTCTTGGCTTGATCGGATTCGATACCCAATTCAAGAAGTGCTCGGCGCACATCAAGATAGGATTTACCCGTAGAAATAACACCAAGCGGTGCACGGTTATCGCCCAGGACTTGCTGATCCAGCGGATTACGCTCGGTGAAAGCCGTAACAGCCGGGAGCTTATATTCGTGCAGCCTAATCTCCTGAGCCTGTGGGGTGTCAGGCCAACGCAGGTTAATTCCTCCCGTGGGCAATAGGAAATCTGGCGGAATTTCGGTACACACACGACCAGGGGATACTTCAACCGACGCTGATGCTTCGACCGTATCGTGCACGCTTTTAAGGCCCACCCAACATCCAGAAAAACGAGATAGCGCCCATCCGTAAAGCCCAAAATCAAGGATATCCTGAACGCCCGCCGGATTCAGAATCGGGATAAAGGTATTTACGAGAGAGTACTCACTTTGATGAGCAGTCGTCGAGGATTCGCAAGCGTGGTCATCGCCCATCAATACCAACACACCACCGCACGGACTGCTTCCCGCCAGATTGCCGTGGCGCAACGGATCTCCAGATCGATCTACCCCAGGGCCTTTTGCATACCACATGGCATACACGCCATCATAGAGCGCGTCTCCATTTAGGCCTGCCTGCTGGGTACCCCACACCGCAGTCGCCGCGAGATCTTCATTCACTCCAGGTTGGAAACGCACATCGTAGGCTTTCAGATGACTGCCGGCGATGGTCAGTTGTTGATCCAGCGCACCGAGTGGAGAGCCTCTATACCCTGTGACATATCCGGCCGTATTGAGGCCGGACCTGCGGTCCGCCTGACTTTGCAACATGGGAAGACGCACCAGTGCCTGGATGCCGGTGATAAAAACCTGGCCGGATTCGAGAAGGTACTTATCGTCTATCGCTACCTGTCTAAAATCCACGTTGCCTCCATTTGTTGGGCAAGACCTCTAACGGCCTTATACAAAGATATCCTACCAGAGATGGGGGGTGATATTAACCAATACTCTGGTATGGTTTCGCCACAAATTTCACAACGCCCAGCCGCGAAGGATTAGCGGCATCGCTAGATATCACACCAAACTCTTAATTCAGGCGGCGCCAAGAATTGGCCAACCAAACTAATGGACGATGGTTATTTTTGGGGATGACCCAGAAATCTATTTTCGCACCCATCAACAGTGATATATTCCTGCGCGATAAGAGGGGCCATGGAACAAATCATCCGCAACACTGAGCTACCAACGGTTAACCGTTACGGTTTCCTGTTGCTCTCAGACTTCACTATGATGGCTTTTGCCGCCGCGGTCGAACCGCTGCGTGCGGCCAATCGCCATACCGAGTCTGAGTTGTACCAATTTCCCCTGTTCACGCTTGACGGTGCCCCCGGACGTGCCAGCAATGGCTTGACCTTGAATCCCGTCCAGCCTCTCAACGGTAAGGAGTCGCTCGATGCCCTTTTTGTTTGCGCCGGAGTCGACCTTCATTCGGTAAACCCTGAACACCTGCGCGAACGACTGAAGCCTTTTATTAGAAGGGGTGTCGCGATCGGTGGAATCTGCACAGCCACTTACCACCTTGCGCGCGCTGGCCTACTTGACGGCTATCGCTGCACAGTGCACTGGGAGAATATCCCCGATATGCACGACGAGTTTCCGCATCTCGTGGTT
>CBFIBN010000132.1:0-336 GCA_965660775.1 Arenicellales bacterium
GATAGACCCCAGCCGGGATATGCACCATCAGTTTGTGATCCATGGGCCCGGCTTCCAGGATAAGAACCTGGTTACCCGGATCTTCGCTCAGCCGGTTGGCCAGGACGCAGCCGGCCGATCCGGCGCCGATGATGATGTAATCGTATTCGGACATAGTATCTAGAGCATGATTATGATCATGTCATTATGAAAGTCGTGACCCACGTTTTGATGATGAGCCATCTTTGAGCCAGAGGGTCAGGCATTTCTGACGATGACCCATAAGCATTCCAAAAGAGAAGTCTAAATTAAATTTAATGCTGTAGATCAGGTACGGTATGGTAAAAAGGCCATAAC
>CBFIBN010000132.1:346-4636 GCA_965660775.1 Arenicellales bacterium
AGACCCAATCTCTCGTGATGTGAGAAGGGGTACTGTAGTCTTCATATTAGCCCGCATCCGGACCAAACCATTCTGGAGAGTTAAATAAATGATCAAGGCGTTTTACAAGGCCCGGGAGTGGGCGCTATGGGCCTATGGTGGCGGGGCACTACTGATATCGTCCCTTTGGCTGCAGGTACAAATGACAGTCGCGCTTAACGAGTGGTATGGCCGTTTCTATGATTTATTGCAAAATGCGGCCAGTTTCTCTGATGAGCCACAAAAGGGTATTGATCAATTCTTTGGGGAACTGACCTCGATTGGTTACGTGACCTCCGGTTTTGAGGGTACGCCATCGTTTGTCGTTATTGCGTTCCCGTACGTGATTCTTGCCATCTTTACGGGGTGGTTCACCCGGATCTATGGCCTGCGCTGGCGCGAAGCCATTACCTTTAACTATGTGCCCCGCTGGCGTGCAGTTGAGCACGAGATCGAAGGGGCCTCGCAGCGTATTCAGGAAGACTGCAATCGTTTTGCTCGCATTGTGGAGTCCTTGGGCCTTCAAATCGTACGCGCTGCTATGACTTTGATCGCATTTATACCGGTACTGCATAAATTATCGGAGAAGGTTGATGTACCGATACTTCGCGATATCGAAGGCTCGCTGGTGTGGGCGGCCTTGGTAATCTCGCTGGGCGGGCTGTTTATTTCCTGGTTGGTGGGCTGGAAGCTGCCAGGGCTGGAATACAACAACCAGAAAGTAGAGGCGGCATTTCGCAAAGACCTGGTTCTGGGCGAGGACGATAAGGTGAACCATGCCGATATGGGGAAACTACAGGGATTCTTTGTAGATATCCGGCGCAATTACCACCGACTTTACTTTCATTACACCTACTTTGATGCCTGGGCGACTTCCTACGATCAGTTTATGTCGATATTGCCTTATATCGTAATGGGTCCTGGTCTTTTTACTGGCATGTTAACGCTAGGTGTAATGGTTCAGGTATCCAATGCTTTTGCTAAGGTGCACGGAAGTTTTTCGCTGTTCTTGCATAACTGGACAACCATCACAGAATTGCGCTCCATCTGGAAACGTCTGCACGAATTCGAGGTCAATCTGGATCGCTATCAGGTAGTTCAGGCCGCGTAGTAAACAGCAAGTTTTGATGTAGTCTTCATCCGGTCCAGCCTAGTGCCATAAATATAAGAGCAGATAGGTTGCTTTGTGATCGACTCTCTGAGAAAACCATATTTGCCCACATAGGGGGCGAAGAATTCTGTATTGTTGCTTATTTCGGGAGCGCAGAAACGGCGACAGATGAACTCCAGGAAGCACTGGATTTGGTGTTGGATATGCAACTTTAAACTCCCAAGACCGAATCGGTTAATATTACATTCAGCGCTGGAATTGCGGAGTTTGGTCTTGACCGGGTGGGTTAAATAAAAACCGTAACACCATCGACCATGCCGATCGCAAGTGTCAATAGTACGCTTGCCAGATGCAGTCGTTTAAAAGTGGCCGCCCTTGCCTCGTCACGTGCCCGATTGGTGGCTGGGATCAACGCGTAAGCCAGTAGCGCAAATCCCAGGGCGAGTCCTCCGAGTATGGCGCCTGGCGTGAAGCCAGCCAGTTGGCTGGTGATACCCATTGCGAGACCCAAACCTGCAAGAATTAGAAAGAAGCGTGAGAACAGGGCACGCAGAAAAGGACCACTGGCACCGTTCTTCAGCTGCGCAAACACCAACGGGGCAACCACGGCACTTTGAAAAACAATGATCCCAAGGGAGACCCCGGCAAGAAGGTAAGTCAGTTTAGTCATAGCTTTTCAATTTTTCGGGTTCGATTCGTTGCCGTAATGAAACGTGGTTATGGATGGCAGTAGCATATATTGGCGCAGCCAAGGCCGCGTGAAAAAGATCCAACTTGAGGCAATAACCTTTTGTGTAAACCTTGGGGAGCCATACGCCCCGAGTATAATGACATGGTTGTGAGATATTATTATCACGCGAATATTAATGACCCTTAAGTTGAAATGATCCCGGTTATTCTCTCTGGTGGCGCCGGCACACGCCTGTGGCCACTGTCGCGTTCACTTCAGCCCAAGCAGTTCCACGCGTTGACTGGCAGTGCGACGCTGATTCAGCAGACCGCATTGCGGCTGAATGACGCCGGGTATCCGCAGCCGCCACTGGTCCTGTGCAACGAGGATCACCGCTTCATGGTGGCAGGCCAGCTCGAGGAGGTGGGTATTTCGCCTTCGAACATCATCCTGGAACCCGTTGCTCGAGGCACGGCGCCGGCCATTGCCACGGCAGCCAGGTTGGTCGAAGCACAGCACGGTGACGATGTGATGGCCGTGTTTCCCGCAGACCATGTCATTGCAGATAACGGTGCATTTAAGACAGCGCTGGACCAGGCCGTGGCGCTGGCGAGTGAGGGGCACCTGGTGACATTTGGCATCACACCGCGCAGTGCTCATACCGGTTATGGGTATATCCATCTTAAAGGTGAGCTCGAAAATGGAGTGGGGCAGGTCGATGAGTTTGTTGAAAAGCCCGATGCCGCCACTGCACAGGCTTACCTGGATCATGGTGGGTATTTCTGGAATGGTGGAATATTTGTTTTTAAGGCATCAACGATGCTCAAGGCCTTTGCCGAGCATGCACCAGACGTGCTGGCGGCCTGTAACACGGCTCTATCCGGCGCGCAGTCAGACGGGTATTTTTTACGCCTGGAAAAGAGTAGTTTTGAGTCGGCTCCAGCGGATTCTATCGATTATGCTGTAATGGAAAAGGCATCGCGCACGATGATGGTGCCGTTGAATGCGGGCTGGGACGATATTGGCTCATGGGCTTCGCTGTGGGAGTCTCTTGATAAAGATGAGCGCAACAACGTCAGTCGGGGCAATGTCATCCTGAACGATACCGACAGCAGTCTGGTGATCTCCGAGCGCGGCCTGGTGGCCACGATCGGTGTCGATAATCTTGTGATTGTGGATACGCCGGATGCCCTGCTGGTCGCAAAGCGCGATCACGCCGGTGAACTCAAACGGTTGGTAGGAGGCCTAGCTGCACAGGGTAGAAGCGAGGCCCAGTATCACCGTAGAGTCTATCGGCCCTGGGGTAGCTTTGAAGCTGTCGACCAAGGTGCGCGCTTTCAGGTTAAGCGTATTGTGGTAGACCCAGGTAAGAAACTTTCTTTGCAGCGCCATCAACATCGGGCAGAGCATTGGGTTGTGGTGCACGGCCGGGCGCAGGTTACTGTTGCGGATAAAACCTTTATGCTTGAGGAGAACCAGTCTACCTATATACCGTCTGGCACCATACACCGCTTGGCGAATCCGACAGACATGCCGCTTGAGATTATAGAAGTACAGTCAGGTGATTATCTTGGCGAGGATGATATTGAGCGCCTAGAGGACGACTACAACCGTAGCAACGAAGGCTGAGTTTCTTGGTCGTTGGGCCTGGAGTCAGGGATCGTTCGGCTTCCCTGAGATGGCGTGATATTTTTGGGTTAATGCCTGCAACTGTCTGGCCGCGTCTTGTGGCAACCATTCGGTCGCGGGCTGGTCGGCCTCATAATGACCGTACCGATCTTCCCCGCGGATCAGCATTGCCGAATCGGATGCGGCTTTTTTCTGGCGCATGCGAGGATTGATGTACTGGATATTAAGACCAATACGTCGATCATCACTGGTGTTGGGGCTCGAGGCATGAATAGTCCAGCTGTGGTGCAGTGAGGCTTCTCCGGGTTTTAATGGGCAGAGCACTGCATCTTCTTCACGGACATTTTCTATTGTCTGCGATTGCAACAGCACATTGTCAGGATCATTACCTGTTGTCTGGTCGCAGGTGCCCTGCGTATGGCTCCCCGGGATCATCCGCATGCAACCGCTTTGGGCAGATGCCACCGAGAGCGCCAGCCAGGCTGAGACCTGCTCATCGCCATCAAAACCCCAGTAGGTCAAATCCTGGTGCCAGCTTACAAAAGCCGGTGTCGCGGGTTCCTTGATGACATAGGTCACGTTATACAGCAGTATGTTAGGACCGAGAATCTCCTCAACAAGATCGACCAGGGAAGGGTGTGTCGCAAGCTCATAGGGAGACCGAAGAATCGTATGCACTTTGCTGTGGTAATGCAGCGGGCCAACTTGCACCTCTGCGTCTTCCAACATGTGTCGATGGCGGGCCGCCGCATACGCTGAAAGCACGGGTACACCCCCGATAAAGCCATCACGGACGGAGCGCTGCGCCAGGTCAACATTATTTGTCGAGCCCATGAAACCTCCCCCATTAAAAGCCCGAATG
>CBFIBN010000133.1:0-4590 GCA_965660775.1 Arenicellales bacterium
TCAAGAGCCGACTCGAGAAGGTATCCGGATATACGAGTGTCCTTGCCAATAAGGACTCTACCACGCGCATGCCTGGCCCCCAAAACACGCCCGGCCGCCCATCCCAAATGAAGAATTTCACTTGGAGTGACTGGGCTTTTTCCGACCTCACCCCGAACTCCATCGGTACCAAAATACTTTGTCATGCCTGAGCGCTACCTCAATGAGTCGGAGAAAACGATTGTATGTCGTGACGAATATCAAGGAATCTTTTAGTGAGCTCCACATCGTGAACCCGAACGATCGCCGCGCCACGCTCGACCGCAAGCAAAGCAAGCAAGGCGCTAACCTCTTTGACATCCTCGGACTCGCAAGAGCGTGCCAGCGAGCGAACAAAAGACTTACGAGAGATGCCCACAACCAAAGGCGCGCCACATTCAGTGAGTTGGCCAAGTCTATCTAGAAGTGCGCAGTTATGTTCGCGGGTTTTACCAAAACCGAACCCCGGATCCACCAGCAAGTTGGATCGATCCAACCCCGCGGCGTGGCAGACCTCGATACGCTGGGTCAGAAAACTTTGAATCTCCATCACCACATCTTTGTATGACGGTTGGTCCTGCATAGTACGGGGGGTTCCCTGCATATGCATCAAGATTACGCTCACTTTTAGGCTAGCGGCTGTCTCGAGCGCTCCAGGTCGCTGCAGGGCGCAGACGTCGTTAATCATGCAGGCGCCAACCTGCACCGCCTCCCGCATCACCTCGGGTTTGCTGGTGTCGATTGAAACCAAAACCCCGTCTGCGGCTAACGCTTCGATGACCGGAAGTACGCGATCTAACTCCTGTTCTACACTGACGGAGGTTGCTCCGGGTCGAGTGGACTCCCCGCCGATGTCAATCACATTCGCGCCTTGGCTAACGAGCTCCCGTGCGTGAATCAGGGCATCGCCAATATCAACGTAGCGACCGCCGTCCGAAAAGGAATCCGGTGTCACGTTCACGATTCCCATAATAAGAGGCTCTTTCCCAGGCATTGAGCCTAGAGTGCCGGCCAAACTGGCCACCGCGGACTATCCGAGGGTCACGCCGAATCGCTCGCTGGAGAATCCATATTCGGCTTGATATCCGGCCGCGCAGGCTTTTCCCCACCGCTGTCGGTCGGCCGACCACCCTCGTCTCCAGAACTTGGCGGTCGCGGTGTTTCGCCCCGCATGATTTGATCAATTTGGTCGGACTCGAGCGTTTCCCAATCAATCAATGCACTCGTCATCGTCTCGATAATCTCTCTGCGGGATTCGATGATTTGGCGGGCGCGATCATACTGCTCTTGAATGATACGGCTGACTTCCTGATCGACCTGTTCTGCAATTGCATTACTGATATTACGATGGGTGGAAACATCGCGGCCCAAAAAGACTTCTGAGTCATTATCGCCGAAGACCCGAGGCCCAAGTTCATCGCTCATACCCCAACGCTGAACCATTTTCTGAGCCAGGTTGGTGGCCTGCTCGAAATCGTTTGCGGCGCCTGTGGTCATCTGCTTCATAAAGACTTCTTCCGCAATTCGTCCGCCCATCAGTACGGCAATTCTGGCCAGCAAATGCTCCCGGTTATGGCTGTATCGATCCTCTTCCGGTAACTGCATGGTGACGCCTAACGCACGGCCCCGGGGGATAATGGTGACTTTGTGCACCGGATCGGTATTGTCCGCAAGGACCTTGGCAACTACGGTATGCCCGGATTCGTGGTACGCCGTATTCAAACGTTCCTCCTCAGGCATAACCATTGACCGTCGCTCAGCCCCCATGATGACTTTGTCTTTAGCGAGCTCAAACTGTTCCATCGACACTTTTTTTCGACCGGCGCGTGCCGCAAATAGCGCGGCTTCGTTAATCAAATTAGCGAGGTCCGCACCTGAAAACCCAGGGCACCCACGGGCAATAACCGATTCTTGGACATCGTCATCGATCGGGACCTTGCGCATATGAACCTTTAGGATCGCTTCGCGTCCCCGAATATCCGGTAGCGGCACATGCACTTGCCGATCAAACCGGCCTGGTCGTAACAAGGCCGGATCGAGCACGTCAGGTCGGTTGGTTGCCGCAATAACAATAACTCCGTCATTGCTCTCAAAGCCGTCCATCTCAACCAGCAACTGGTTAAGTGTTTGCTCTCGCTCATCATGTCCACCGCCCAATCCCGCGCCACGCTGACGGCCTACAGCGTCGATTTCGTCAATGAAGATGATGCAAGGCGCGTTCTTTTTTGCCTGCTCAAACATATCCCGGACCCGGGAAGCACCTACACCAACAAACATCTCAACAAAATCAGACCCGGAGATAGTGAAAAAAGGAACTTTGGCTTCCCCCGCAATTGCCTTCGCAAGCAGGGTCTTGCCGGTACCGGGACTGCCGGTCATCAACACTCCGCGTGGAATGCGCCCACCGAGTTTCTGGAATCGGGAGGGATCCTCCAAAAATTCAACAAGTTCACCAACTTCTTCCTTGGCTTCATCAACACCTGCCACATCTTCGAATGTGACGTTATTTTGGTCTTCAGTCAGCATTCGCGCTTTACTCTTACCAAAGCTCAGCGCACCCCGACCACCGCCGCCTTGCATCTGACGCATAAAGAATACCCAGACACCGATTAACAGCAACAGCGGAAACCAACTGATAAATATTTGCATCAACAAGGAAGCCTCTTCTTCCTTTTGGGCCTTGATGCCGATATCGGCTTTCAGTAGATCGTTGACCATGCCGGGGTCGCCAGGTGAATAGGTGACAAAGCGTTCGCCATTTCGGGCTGTCACGTAAATCGCCGAGCCGTCGATCGTGACCTCCTCAATGGCGCCGCGCTCAACCTGATTCAGGAAAACCGAATAATCGATCTCCTGCCCGGACCGGCCCTGTTGAGGCGCAAAATTATTGAAAACGGCCATCAGCACCATGGCAATAACCAGCCAGAGTACGAGGTTTTTGGTCAAATTATTCATGCGTTAGGATTACCAAGGCGTAATAAGGGCACGGGTTTCTTAAAGTCCGGGCAAATGCCCGTGGGGTCCAATTCTGAGAGTTTTTCCATTTAAACACAATTCAGCGTACTCGCCCTCCAATTATCTAAAGGGGCTAAGGGATGATAGTCTGCCTGATCGGACCTCGAGTCACTAGGTAAATCTCGGCGCTATTAGAACGAGAAGCACGGGGTTTGCGAACCTGGCAGTTGCGAAACAAGCGGTTGATCTCGTTGCGCAACCCCATCGCATGAGAGCCTTCGAATATTTTCGCCACAAACATCCCTTTTGGCCCAAGGCACGACCACGCGAACCGACTAGCGGCAAGCACCAGATTTTCCATTGCTGCCTGATCGACGCTCTGCACACCACTTAAATTGGGGGCCAGATCCGATATTACAAGGTCAGGTTGGCGTGCCCCAAGCGCGTCACCCAGTTTTCGCTGAATGCCTGCGTCCGTAAAATCCCCCTTTATCTGAAAAGACCCCGGAATCGGGGGAAAATCCAGCCGGTCCAGGGCCACAACAAAACCTTCGGGCCCCACTTTTTGGACGGCGTACTGACTCCAACTCCCGGGCGCGGCCCCAAGATCGACTACCACCATTCCACGCCTGAACAAAGAATCTTTCTTGTCTAACTGTTCGAGTTTGAAAACCGCTCGTGAGCGGTAGGCGCGGGCTCTTGCTTCGCGGACGTAAGGGTCTTTCTCCTGGCGGGCGGTCCAGGCCCGGCTTCGCGCGGCACGCTTACTGGCCATGGCTGCCAATGCTATGCTCGGGTTTCATTCATCACCACCGTAGTTGACTGTTAAATGGAACTGACTGGGAAACAACTGAACCATCTGCGAGGGCTTGCCCATCACCTCAAGCCGGTGGTTACCGTCGGTGTCGCCGGCGCAACACCTGCCGTTAGCATGGAGCTGAAACATGCGCTCACGGCTCATGAACTGGTCAAAGTGCGCTTACCCTCTCTGTCAAAGCCCCAGAAGGCTGAACTTCTCGAGCGACTATGCCAGGACGCCGGGGCCATCTCAGTTCAGCTAATCGGCCGGGTCGGCGTAGCGTACCGGCCAGCGCCGATTCCGCGGATCCATCTAGCTTAGATATTCTAACGCTCGCCCACAAGTGCTATGTGTTTTATCGCGGTTGCTGTCGCGGTCCACCCGTCTTTCCCGTTCGTGGTCGCGGCCAACCGAGACGAAACATTTGCTCGGCCTGCAACACCACTTACCTTTTGGGAGCATCATCCGCAACTGGCCGCTGGACGTGACCTGTTGGCCGGTGGCACCTGGTTGGGCCTCACGCGTGAAGGCCGCTTTGCTGCCCTGACAAACTGTCGAACCGAAAACATCTCACCCAAGCCGGGAGACCAATCGCGGGGGGTATTGGTACGCGACTACCTGCTGAATCACTTGGAGACCCGTACGCTAATTGATACCCGGTCGGTCGAGAGCCTGCTCGGGTACGGTGGTTTTAACCTAATTGCTGGCACCACCTCCGAGCTGAATTTGCTATGCAATGCGACCGGTTTTTCCAGTGTGTACTCCCAGGGTTTAATGACGCTGAGCAATACCCCGCCAGAACATCAATGGCCAAAAAC
>CBFIBN010000134.1:0-4570 GCA_965660775.1 Arenicellales bacterium
TATGGTTTTTTGTGTAAATTTACTATGGTTATGGCTTTTGCCTGACAAAACTGAAAACAACAACCCTTAAAGGAGGATAACCAATGTTTACCGCCCGTTTACGTAAAGTATCCATGGCGTTACTCGCAAGCGCTCTGTTTTCCCACTCGGCGTTGGCCGTCGAGTCAAAAGACCCCATCATCCTGACCCTGCACGACTGGACCGGACAACTTATCAATACCGAATTGATGGGTCGAATTCTGCAGAACATGGGTTACAACATTAAATACCAGCAAGCTGATTACATCGCACAATTCGCGGGACTTGAATCGGGCGACCTTCATGTCGCCATGGAGATGTGGGAAACGACCGGCAAGCAGGCGATGGAAGCCAGTGTCAAGACCGGCGATACCGTAGACCTCGGTGAAACCGGGATGAATGCCATCGAGGAATGGTGGTACCCGATGTACATGAAGGAAAAATGTCCGGGGCTGCCCAATTGGGAAGCGCTGAACGATTGCGCCGAGGCATTCTCAACGCCTGAAACCGCTCCCAAAGGCCGTTATCTGGGTGGGCCCGTAACCTGGGCTGGATTTGACGATGAACGTGTAGAAGCTCTGGGGTTGGACTACGAAGTAGTTCACGCCGGAACTGACGCTGCACTGTTTGCTGAACTTGAATCTGCCTACCAACGCAAAGCCCCATGGCTTGGATGGGTTTACACCCCGCATTGGGCTACGGTCAAATTTGAAGGCGAGTTTGTGGAATTTCCCCGTTACAGCGATGCATGCTATGAAGACGCGAAGGTCGGCCTGAACCCGAACATGGCCTATGACTGCGGCAAACCCCGGGGATGGATAAAGAAAGTCGGCTGGAAAGGTGGTGAAGCAAAGTGGCCCTGCGCATACCAGGCAGTGCGTAATTTCCGCATCGACAACGCGACCGTAGGACAATTAATTGTTGAAGTTGACCTTGAAGGCAAGAAAATATCGGACGTGGTTAATGCGTGGCTTGATGCCAATAAGGCTACCTGGGAGCCCTGGACTCAGTGTAACTGAGATTATTCGGTAGTATCTCAACCAAGCAGTTAAGACTCGACAGGCGGCTGGCTAACGGCCGCCTGTCTCACTTTATAAACCCAATTTTTCTTCGTGGCTTAACGGGGCGGCCACAACTCAGGTATCACCTCCAGCCAGCCGACGCTATATAGAAAAATGACCAGGACAACGCCCTCCCCTCCACACGCATTACACCTTCAGGGTATCTGGAAGATTTTCGGCGAGGATGCCGACTCGTTTCTTCAGAAATTTGGCACTTCCCCAGCGGACTCTGATCTTCAAAAGGCCGGGCTGATTGCGGCAGTCCGGGATGCAAACCTTGATATCCATCGCGGGGAAATCTTTGTCATTATGGGCCTGTCTGGCTCTGGTAAATCAACTCTGGTGCGCTGCATGAGCCGCCTGATCGAACCTACAGCTGGGGAGCTCTTTTTCGAGGGCCAGGACCTGTTGGCGATATCGGAGAAAGAACTCACTGAGATGCGTCGACATAAGATGGGCATGGTATTTCAACACTTTGCTTTGCTGCCACATCTTTCGGTACTGGGAAACGTTGCTTTCCCTCTTGAGATCCAAGGTGTTGAAAAATCGGTACGGCAGCAGCGCGCGCTCGACATGATCGAGTTAGTCGGGCTTTCGGGTCGGGAAGATTACTACCCCCGTGAATTATCCGGTGGCCAGCAGCAGCGTGTCGGTATAGCACGCTCTCTGGCAGTAGAACCGGATATCTGGTTTCTGGACGAACCGTTTTCTGCACTGGATCCTCTGATTCGACGGGAAATGCAAGACGAATTCCTTCGCCTGCAAGGATTGCTCCGCAAAACTATCGTCTTTATTACCCACGATTTTGACGAAGCGATCCGGCTCGCAGATCGTATTGCCATCATGAAAGATGGCGCAATCATCCAGATCGGTGCCCCAGAAGACCTGATACTGAATCCGGCCACAGACTACGTTGCAGAATTTACACGGGATGTCTCGCGCGCCAAAGTGCTGTCTGCAAAAACCGTGATGCGCCCTGTCACACCAGGAGAATCACTGGATGAGACTTTGGCGCACCACACCAAGGTTCAAGACCTGGCCCACCGCGCCGTAAATTCTGACCGCCATCTGGGCGTGACCGACGATGATGGTGCAATCATCGGTGCGGTAGACAACCAAGCGGTGCTTGATGTGCTCGTTGGGAACGAACCCCCACGGACGAACTGAGCATGGAAGCGCGACAGGGCTTCGATGATGTCGCGCAGACACCATCGTGGTTTTGGGGAATATTCGCGGTCATTATTACACTGGGAATCTTTCTTTTCTTTGCCCAGGATCAGGCCCCCTACCTTGTCGAGTATCCGCGTGATTGGGTCATTCCTTTAAGATTCGTCATCAGCGACTGGATGCAGTGGCTGATTAAGGAATTCGATCTTGGGTTTTTCACATTCAAGGAACTTACCCGCTCGATTGCCTGGTTACTTGAATGGCCATTGTCGGCGGCCAACAGCCTGCTGGCTACGGGGTTCACTTTTTCTACCGAGCCGGGAGCTCCGATTGTACTGTCGCCAGCGCCCTGGATAGCTGTAATCATCATTTTTGGATTACTCGCTTTTCATTTGTCCGGTACAAGACTTGCAGTGCTGGTTACTGGCTGCTTTGGCTATCTCGCACTCTTTGGTCAGTGGCATAGTGCCATGATTACCCTCAGCTCGATTGTGATTGCGGTGCCTTTGGGTGTCAGCATTGGCTTTGTACTGGGCATTGCTGCGTACCGGCATCCTGTATTCGAGAAATGGCTAACACCGGTGCTCGACCTGATGCAGACGGTGCCCATTTTCGCCTATCTCGTTCCGGTGCTTTTTCTTTTTGGTTTTGGGCCGGTCGCCGCAATGATCGCCACCATGATTTATGCGACACCACCAATGGTCCGAGTTACGATCTTGGCGTTAAAACAAGTGCCCGTGGAACTTGTGGAATACGGCAATATGGCAGGCTGCGCGCGTGGGCAACTGCTGCGTAAGATTCAAGTTCCTGTGGCCCAGAAATCTCTGATGGTCGGCGTAAACCAGGTAATCATGCTGTCGCTGAACATGGTAATCATCGCGTCGATGATCGGTGCTGGTGGATTGGGGTTTGATGTACTTAGTTCTCTCAGACGTCTGGCTATCGGTGACGGTCTTGAGGCTGGACTCGCGATCACTTTTCTGGCGATTGCGCTTGACCGCTTAAGCCAGGCTTTCGCGGACCGGCCACAGACTTCCCGACTCTCACAAAGTCGCCGCTTATTAACCCATAGCCAATTTACTCTGGCTGTGCTGATCACACTCTTGATTTCATGGCCTGCCAGTCACTTCTATCCGGCCCTCGGGGTTTACCCCGAATCCCTACAAATTACGACCAGTCACTTCTGGGATGACCTGGTCAAGTGGATCAATATCAACTTCTTTGACCAGCTTGAAGCCATTAAGACATTCATCCTGATCAACATCATGATGCCCGTAAAACGCTTTTTGTTGAAAACGCCCTGGGTTATCGTGATAGCGGCAATCAGCCTGATAGGGTACCGACTGGGAAGAT
Organism: Arenicellales bacterium; assembly: GCA_965660775.1. Taxonomy (GTDB): domain Bacteria; phylum Pseudomonadota; class Gammaproteobacteria; order Arenicellales; family UBA868; genus UBA868. The sequence goes on from CBFIBN010000134.1 coordinate 3,600, forward strand.
TCCGTCTGGCGGCTTTGGGTATGGCCCTTACCGTCTTTATTGCCGCAGTCGGCCTTTGGAGTAAGGCGATGATTACCGTCTATCTGTGCGGCGTGTCTGTGCTTTTTGCGGCATGTATCGGCGTCCCGATTGGTATCCTTGCTGCCAGTAATTCCAGGACTAACCGAGCAACTCAAGTTGCAATCGATACCTTGCAGACGCTACCTTCCTTCGTCTATCTGATACCGGTTGTCATGCTTTTTCGGGTAGGAGACTTTGCAGCAATGCTTGCGGTCATTGCCTACTCAGTAGCCCCTGCCATTCGTTACACCATACTCGGTATACAGCAGGTGCCTGCCCATCTGATTGAAGCATCCAGAGCCATGGGCTGCACCCCGAACCAGATTCGATGGCGGGTACAGCTGCCAATTGCCCTGCCGCAGATAATGCTTGGCATCAACCAGACCATCATGATGGCCCTATCCATGCTGGTGATCACAGCGCTGGTTGGGACGCGAGACCTTGGACAAGAAGTCTATATTGCCTTGACCAAGGCCGATACTGGGCGCGGTATTGTGGCTGGAGTCTGTGTGGCTTGCATCGCCATCGTCGCCGATCGCTTCATCAGCCAGTGGTCTCATAAAAAGAAGATGGAACTCGGACTGCCAGCTTAAACCTTTCAAGACAACACGATACACATGAGCAACGATCCTACAAAAGCAATCAAGAACCTTGACTACTGGAAAGGGGAAATCTCTCTCGAGCCCGTCAGCGGCGGCATCACCAACCAGAATTTTGCGGTCACTGACCAGGATCGCAAATACTTTGTACGCGTCGGCAACGATATACCGCTGCACGGAGTCATGCGGTTCAATGAACTGCAAGCGAGCCGGGCGGCCTCTCGGGTGGGTCTGTCTCCGCAGGTACTGCACTGGGTGCCAGGCATCCTGGTGCTGGATTTTATCGAAGGCAAAACCTTAAGTGACGAAGAC
>CBFIBN010000135.1:0-4556 GCA_965660775.1 Arenicellales bacterium
CTGGGCGCGGAGATTGCCCAAGCTTACAAGCCCCAGCCGCAAGCTTATCTGGGTTCTGCGGCGGCACTGTCGCTAAAGCCTCAACAATGCATGCTGGTCGCGGCGCACAACAGCGATCTAAAAGCCGCTTTGGATTGTGGTTTTCGTACCGCTTTTGTAGAGCGACCCTTTGAGCACGGCTCGGGCCAGAGTACGGATCTGGTTGCCAGCGGTCATTATGATTTTATCGCTTCAGATTTTGTAGATCTGGCAACTCAGCTCAAGTGTTGAGCCGGATTAACCAGGCAAGTTTCATCCCTGGCGACGCTGCAATCGCCAGGGATGAAACTTACCTGGGGAACCTCTGATTAAGTCAGAGTTTTGAGACAAAAACGAAAACCACGCTTGTCATTTTTGTCGCTCTGAACAGTCACGGATGATTTGTTCAGAGCATCCCGGGACGGATAGACATCGTTAGTCCGGGAATCCCCCGTCATAGCTGCTGGAGCCTCGCTCCCGGTGCCAGAGGCGAAACAGATGACGTTTCTTGTCGGCATCTTCATGATCCTCGAATTCGCTGCGATAGTGGCCGACTTCGTGGTTGTTGAGGTACTGGATGTCGCCGCGTGCCATTGGAACTTCGTACCAGATTTCAGGGCTTGAGGCGACTTCGTCGATGGCGTCCAGGGCATCGACCAGATCGCTGTCCAGTTCCTCACCGGCCACTTCGTAACCCTGTCGCACCAGGGTGGTATTAGCCCGGGCATTCAGGCGCTCACCGTTCCAGCTGAAATAGGGTGCCAGGGAAACCTTCGCATCACCCTCGTAATGCTCTTTCTGGCGATCGAAATACATCGGCTGGTAGAGCCTGGCCAGCTGCTTGGGATAGCGATGCTGCATTCGGTCGTGCACGGTATACAGGCTGCATATCCGACTGGTTCCGCCGTTTTTTGCGGTATTGCGGCAAAGCAGGCCGACATAGTCGGGTACCATGCGGGCGAAGGCATTGTCTGTGTGGAAGGTTAACTCTACCGTAGTATGCGAGCCCCGTACGCCGTACTGGTAAGTGGCACCGGAATCATGAACATCATAGATCACCTGGCCGATCCAGTTTTGTGCCACGGGCCTGCCGACAAGCTGTCCCAGCAGCCAGTAGACTTCCACCATCGCATCGAGCGGGTAGTCGTCCATCGGCAGCCGGTTAAGGACGGCGAACCCGGCGCCATCATCAAGGATGTTTTTCATCTTCAAGATGAGGCGACGGCACTTTGTCAGTCTAAATTCGTCGGCCCGGCGCTGGTGCTCCTGGTGGGGGTTCATCAGGATGAACGCGGCAAGACCATGCATTTCATCAAGAACATCGTCATCCAGTTCGAGGCGCCAGTGCTCTTCGAGGATGTCGGCGGCCAGCCAGGCCCAGCGATTCTTCGGCACAGCCCTCACGCTGGTGACTTCCGCGGTGCAATCTAGAAAAGGTTTCGCCATGCTGGGCAACCCGGGCAATGATCGATTGCCATCATAGTAAATGCTCGACGTCTGGTTATCCATCCCGTTTCCAGTGGTATTCTTTCGCGGATTTTTTGGGTTCGATTAGGACGAACCAGCTAAAGTGAGCTTGCCAAAAGGCCACCGCAGCAGGGATTCGTTGTGACGAATGGCGGGAGCGTTGCCGATGGTTGCCAGGAAGGGGGCGGGATTTCGGCACCGCTACCTCCATAGCGGCCGAATTCGGGGAGGTGTTACACAGTACAACACAATAGACAGTAATCGTTTCATCTGATCATCCTATACAGACGTTTCATCCCGCTATCTTATGCCTGTTTGGCAGAAGCATCAGTTCTCGACGAGGTCACCCGTCACCGGCAGCGTATGCCTGTCCACGTCATTCCACTCTTGCAGTAGGTGGCGCTGGGTATCGAGCCAGTTCACTCCCTGTGCTGCGCTTTCTTGAAGGGCGTTGGCGTCGCGAATGACGACAGCATAAATCTCGTCACCGTGGGTCATTAAGTAATGGGTTGGTGGGTTCGTGGTTCTGTTCTCGCGTGAGTTTGCGCGGACATTTTCAAGAAACTCATCGAAGCACTCGGGTTTGGGCTTGAAGCGAATGACGGATAGCTTTTTCATTGTTCCTTCCTTTTTTGACTTAAGACTTCGTGTATCTTATTCCTGTTTGGCAGAACCATCCACATGCTAGTTAGCTGCCTGCTAATAAGATATTCTGCTACATTTGTATTAGTTAGTTAGTCCGTTAACCGATTTAGAATACATAACGAGGAGATTGTTTATGAGCATATTAGTCCGTTTTTCACCTCCATCACTTAAAGGTTTATAAATAGGAGACGATCATGGCACTTTATGAGATGCGTACTTACGCTGTCTACGTGGGTAGAATGGCAGAGGTAGTCAAGCATTACCAGGATGAAGGCTGGCCTGCGTTAGAGAAGGGCGACTATAGCGATAAGTTGGTAGGCTATTTTACGTCTGACGTAGGGGCCCTGCACCAACTTGTACATTTATGGAAATTTGACGATGACGCCGACCGGCGCAATCATTGGAGCACACTGTTCCAGGATGATGACTTCATGGCTTTCGCCGCGAAGCTGCGACCGCTGCTTATGGCCCAGACCGTGCAGCTATTGAACGAAGCGCCCTGGGGACCGCACCCCTGATTTGTCGAGTCCTCTAACGGTCGGTAACCGGTTATAACGAGGCTGACAGATCAAATTTCGCGGCCACACCTAACACGTGAATAGCTCCCACGCCCCTTCTTTGGCCTGATCTTCCTCTGCCTGAACGTCAGCGTCCGCAGCGCCCTGGCTATTGGACTTGTTCGACGCTTCGACTTCCTTGACGATGACATCGATCAATTCTCCTACGGGACTAGCCGGTGAGCCGTCTTCGAGACGGGCAACAGACTTGGCCAGCGCTGTTGCCGGGGTGCCGTACTGAAGGGCCAGCGATAATAGGACGCCCGCGTCATACAACAGGCCGTCCAAAAGCGTCCCCGCCTTCGCCCTGGTGCTGAAAAACGCTGCATCCAGGATGCTGCGCTCAGGCCACCGCAGCAGGGATTCGTTGTGACGAATGGCGGGAGGGGTCGATGGTTGCAAGTAAGGGGGCTGGATTTCGGCGCCGCTACCTCCATAGCGGCCGGATTCGGGGAGGTGTTACACAGTTGCCGGGCGATGCAATAGCAGTCATCGGCTGTTACTTGGGTGAAAAGGGCGTTTATCCTTCCTATGCTCTCGCCCGCACAAGGTTCAAATGTATAATGGCGGACGGGTTTGATTTGCTGAGAAGTTGGATGTCGAAACAGCCCTTTGAGCCCGAAGAGGGAAACAAAAGACTTCCTATCGAAAGGATGGATGGTCCTGTTGGTGCGGTCGTTACAGGTGCTGATCTCGCAGGCCATTTAACGCAAGCCGTCGTTGATCAGATCTGGACGGCGTTATTGGACCATGGGTTGGTGTGGTTTCCTGGCCAGATTCTTTCTCCAACCCAACAGGCTGCGTTCGCGGAGAATTTCGGTGAACTAGGCACCTATCCCTTTGTCACCCCGTTGGCTGAGCACGACAAAGTGATTCCGGTTATCAAAGAGCCAGAGACGAAAATGAATTTCGGTGGCCTCTGGCATACGGATACGTCCTATTTACCTGAACCGCCGAGTGTCACCATGCTCCAAGCCATTGAAGTGCCGGGTCGAGGGGGCGATACGCTGTTTGCTGACATGGCGGCTGCGTTTGAGTCGCTTTCTACCGGCATGCAAAAAATGTTATTGGGACTGATCGGTGTCTATACGGCAGACATGGTGCATGGCGAAACCGGGGCCTATAGTGCTGCGGCCGGTGCCGATCATCCAATGGATTATGGAGACAAAGAGGGCGTAGCCGAGCGCCGCGTTGAACACCCCATCATCCGCACCCACCCGGAAACAGGTCGAAAATCCATCTTCGCAGGCAGCGGGCACTGTTCACATATCAAGGGTATGCGGAGAAGTGAAAGTAAAGTCATTCTGGATTGGCTGAACGCATACGCCACGAAGCCAGAGTTCGTCACTCGTCTGAAATGGGAATCTGGTTCTGTTGCTATGTGGGATAACCGACGCGTGTTTCACTATGCGCTTAATGACTATGCAGGCGAGCGTCGCCACATGCACCGCGTCATCCTCAAAGGGGACAGGCCTTTTTAAAGGCTACGAAACCGTCAAAGGATAACAAGCCGATGTCTAATGCGCCGATCTACGAGATTGATCGCGGACGTGGCGCTGCCGACTTTTTTCGAATACTTCCCGCGGACTGAAATTGACGCGGAGGTGCCTTTTGGAGGTTGGGCTTTACGCGGCCCTCTGGTTTTACCTTGCCGTTGGGATGGTCGCTAACGCCCGAGCCAGAGCACGGATCTGGTTGCGAGCGGTCATTATGATTTCATCGCTTCAGATTTTTTAGATCTTGCAACTCAGCTCAAATGTTAAGCGTGATTGGCGAGATTTATTCTATTTAAGAAACTATCGCGTTCTACGACCCATTTAGCCGGGATTGTTGCGCTCGCTTAGAACCACAGCAAGGCCGCTGCTCACA